>JAZRCM010000009.1:0-28864 GCA_045659785.1 Alphaproteobacteria bacterium | reverse complement strand
GCTGTAAAGCTTGCACCGCCTTCTTCTGCCAATACTTTGGTAATAGCGGCTGTTAATGTGGTTTTACCATGGTCTACGTGACCAATTGTACCAATGTTGCAGTGAGGTTTGTTTCTCTCAAATTTCTCTTTTGCCATTGTTTTCGTTTCCTAGTTGTTAGTGTTAAAATCAAAAACCTTGAAAAATCTGAGAGGAAATGGAGCGGGTGAGGGGAATCGAACCCCCGTCATAAGCTTGGAAGGCTTCTGCTCTACCATTGAGCTACACCCGCAATAACCAATCTTATCTTTCAAGTTTCTGCCTTAATTTAAATGGTGGAGGGGGAAAGATTTGAACTTTCGTAGACCTAAGTCGACGGATTTACAGTCCGTTGCATTTGACCGCTCTGCCACCCCTCCATATATAAATTCAGACGAGGATAAAAAAGGAATATATCCTTTCGCAAATTCCATAAAGCAAATAATATCATTTTGAGCAAGATGTCAATAACTTTTTTTTAGTTTTTAGTATTTATTCTTAATTTTGCCTCATTTAATGCTTCAGGGCTCCCCACATGAAAGAAATCAGCTTCGTTTATTACAAAGCCCAGTTTTCCTGTTTTTTGCGCCACATCAAACAAATCTCTGAGCGAAAATTTATCTTCTTTAGCATTGTCAAAAATTTTTCTGTTTACTATGGATATACCGCCAAACATATATGGAAAACCGGATATTTTGTTTTCGTTTCTTTCCGGACGATTGTTTTTATTAATTCGATAATCTCCGACACTCTTATCGCCGCATATATCTTTTAGGTCTTGAAGCAATATCAAGATGTCATATTTGTTTTCGTCCCATTCATCTATCATTTTCCATAAAGCTGACTTATATCCCTTATCAATAAAGAACACATCACTGTTACTGACAAAGAAAGCTTGTTCTTTTAACAGCGGAAGAGCCCTTTTTGCCCCTCCTCCGGTTTCAAGGGCTTCTTTTTCTTCTGAAAAAGCAACATTTAAATCTGGATGATTTTTTAGAATATGGGCTTTTATCAACTCACCCTTGTAACATAAATTAACCACAAATCTTTTTATATTTACGTTTTTTAGGCGTTCAAAATTATAATCTATCAAAGCCTTATTTCCCACCTCTACCAACGGCTTAGGTAAATTATCCGTAAGTTCACGCATGCGAGAGCCACGCCCCGCTGCCAAAACAACCGCTTCCGTAACAGGTTTTCTTTTCGGTAATCCCCTACTCTGCTCCGGTATGTTTTCATCTACCCATTTTTTTATTTCAGCAAGTTTAGGATATTGTAATATCCGCTCTAATGCTTTCCATGTCTGAGGAATAAATTGTAAATACTTCTCTTTTTGATTTACAATGCTCAATGTTGTAAAGCGTCCTAACACTCTCATATGTCGGAACATATACATAAAAGCAAAAGAGTCTTCAAAATCTTCACGATTTATCCCTGATAATTGACGGAAAAAAGCCTCTTTGGTTTTTGATATTGTTTGATTTGACACCACCATTCTGTCCGCAGCCAAAAGACTTGCTATATCATAAGTTAGAGGTCCCCACATTGCATCTTGAAAATCAATTATGGCAAACTTGTTCGCCGGAGTAACCATAATATTGTCGATATGATAATCCCATAACATCAGTCTTGACGGAATTTTATATGCCATATCGGAAAGTTTATCAATTAAAGATAAAAATTCATTTTTCTTTTCCTCAGCAAGAGGATATCCGAGAGCACAAGGAAAATACCATTCCGTAAAAAGTTTTATATCTTCAAGCAATTTTTGTTTGGAAAAATCTTTTACATATTCGGGCTTGTTTTCAATATTTACAACTTTGGCAATAGCTAATCCGGATTCTAAATATAAGTCCTCTTCGGCTTGATTAGATAACAACGTCCTTACCGAATTGTCGCCTAAATCTTCCAACAATAAAATTCCTTCGGACAAATCTTTATAATATACCTCAGGAACATAAACACCTTTTTTCAATAAAAAATCTGAAAGCAAGGCAAATTCTTTGGGTTTCCATTTACACCCGTCATCATCCATAACTATTATACTTTTATCGTTACATGTGCTTCTGTAATATTTACGAGAAGAAGCGTCGGTATTTAAGGGAGTTAAAGAAAATCCGTCATTTTTCCAATATTGGCTCAAACTGTTTTTTATTTTTGTTATACGATCCAGATTTTCCATTGACCTAAACTCCCAAAATGCTATTATTTTGTTCAAGTTAGTTTTCAAGACTTAAAATATAATTAAGAAGGGATTGGTTAATGACCTATAAATATGTTGTTTTTGATTGGGACGGAACATTAGCGGATACTTATCCGGTTTTGAATGCAGCCTATGATTATGCTTTTAAAAATCTCAACATGCCGAGCCTTACTTTTGATGAAGTAAAACGAATTACCAGCACTTTACAAAACAGAGATACCTTAGGCTGTATGTTTGGCGAAAAAAGAGAAGAAGCTGCTAAATATTTCTATGAATATATAGAAAAACACCATACCGAAAAACTCGTAGCTTTTTCAGGAGCAAAAGAAGTTTTGGAACATTGTAAACAAAACGAAAAACATATTTATTTGATAACCAACAAAAGCAAACAATATATTCATGAAGAAATAAAAATTTTAGGATTCGATGTATATTTTGAAAAAGTAGTGGCTGCTAAAGAATATGAATATGACAAACCTCATCCGATAGCTTGTCAGGCTGTTTTTGACTACAAACTCCCACCGGCAAATGAAATTGTAGTTATAGGAGACGGAGATGCTGATGTTAAAACTGCAGAAGCACTCGGAGGTGCCGATAGTATAATTTGCGACCCTAAAGATAAATATGCAGGCAGCACCCCTACATACAAAATTAAAAATATCGCCGATGCTATAAAAATTTTGGAGAAATAAAAAATGGTAAACAAAAATCAGGTTGTTATTTATGGTCGTCACGCAGTAAAAGCTGCCTTAGAAAATTCAAACCGTAAAATCGTAAAAGTTATGTGTCTGCGAGAAAATATCGGAGAATTGAAAGGTAAAATCGCAGAAAATAAAATTTTTATCACAGACAAAAAAGAACTTGAAAAACTGTTACCGCAAGATGCGGTTCATCAAGGTTTTGTAGCAATAGCAGATATGTTAAACAATATATCCATTGAAGAAATTTGTGATGAAGCACAAGAAAAACAAGATTGTTATTTATTGGTATTAGACCAAGTAACCGACCCGCAAAACATCGGAGCAATTATTCGCTCTTGTGCTGCTTTCGGAAGTATGGCTCTCATTATTCAAGACAAAAACTCTCCGCAAGAAAGCGGTGCTATGTTGAAAGCTGCTGCCGGAACTTTTGAAAATATGCCGATTTGCAGAGTTACAAATTTATCCAGAGCCTTAGAACAATTAAAAAAAGCAGGTTTCTGGGTTGTAGGTATGGACGGCTATGCAAAAACCAATATTGATAAAATGGATAAAAAAGGTCGATTAGCTATCGTTATGGGAAGCGAAGGAAAAGGTATGCGTCGCTTAATAGAAGAATCTTGCGATTTAACGGTTCGCTTGCCGATAGCTGAAAATGTCGAAAGCTTAAATGTATCAACTGCCGCAGCAGTCGTTTTGTATGAATTAAGTAAAAAATAAGCGGAATAAAACAATGGCTGAAGAATATCTTAAAGTAGAAAACCTTTATAAAAATTACGGAAATATAAAAGCCGTAAATAACGTTACTTTTTCTGCCAAAAAAGGGGAAATTATAGCTTTATTAGGTCCGAACGGAGCAGGAAAATCAACTTTAATGAATATGATTTCAGGTTACCTCTCTCCATCGTCGGGAGAAATTTTTGTATGTGATAAAAACATAAAAAACAATCCTTTATGGGGAAAAGAAAATATAGGTTTTTTACCGGAAGGTTCTCCTCTTTATGCCGACTTAACCGTCAAAGATTTTTTGAAATATATGGCAGAATTAAGAAACGTTCCTTACAAAAATGTTGAAAATGCCATAAAAACAGCAAAAATCGAAAACGTAGCAATGCAAAAAGTTGAAACATTATCAAAAGGATACCAACGCAGAGTCGGATTTGCTCAAAGTATTTTATCAAATCCTCCTTTATTATTGCTTGATGAACCGACAGATGGTCTTGACCCTAATCAAAAAAAGCACATTCGTGGTTTGATTTCGCAAATGGGAAAAGATAAAACCATACTTATTTCTACACACTTGTTGGAAGAAGCGGAAAATGTTTGCAACAGAATAATTATGATAAACAAAGGAACAATCGTTGCAGACGGCTCGCTTAAAGATATTTTAGCAAAACACAATAAAAAGAATTTGGAAGAAATCTTCTATGATTTGGCCGGAGAAGAAGGAGAAAAAGCATGAAAAAACTTTGGGCGGTTACCAAAAATGAATTGTTGCGATATTTTATTTCCCCTTTAGCTTATGTCTATTTAATAGCTTTTTTGGTTCTAAACGGTTCTTTTGCTGTTTATTTCGGTCATTTTGTAGAAAGAGGAATTGCCGATTTAACCCCTATGTTTGGTTTTCAACCTTGGTTATATTTACTTTTTATCCCCGGAATTTCCATGCGATTATGGGCAGAAGAATTCAGAAATAAAACAATTGTTCAAATCGTTACCATGCCGGTCAGTATTACAACTCTTGTTTTAGGTAAATTTTTTGCGTCATGGATATTTGTTTTAATAGCCCTTCTCTTAACTTTTCCTTTTTGGATTTTGGTAAATTATTTGGGGCAACCGGATAATGCCGTTATTTTCGTAAGTTATCTTGGAAGTTGGTTATTAGCCGGTTGTATGTTGGCAATATCTCAAACCATGTCATCTCTGACTAAAAACCAAGTGATAGCTTTGGTTTTGTCGGTCGTTGCCAATTTCTTGTTCTTTGTCAGCGGTGTTGAATATGTTTTAGGATTTTTCAGAATGTTTGCCCCCGCAAGCATTGTTGATATGATTGCATCTTTCAGCTTTTTGACTCACTTCGGACAAATAATGAGCGGGTTGTTTGAGTTTAGATATGTAGTTTTTGTAGTATCAATTATTTTATTGTTTAATCTTGCCACAATTTTAATTGTAAGCTTTAAAACATCGGGAACATCTAAATGGCTGAAATCTAATCAGGCAGGATATTATGTAATCATCTTTTTGATGATGTTGATGGGGTTTGTAGGATTAAATTTAGCCTGCAACAACTTTTTCAGAACATGGCAATATGATTTCACGGAAGAAAAAATTTATACGCTTTCTCCGGCATCACAAAAAATACTAAACGATATTCCGGAAAAAATAACCGCAAAACTCTACTATTCTCCGATTTTGGGACAAAGAAATCCGGAAATACGAATTATGTATGACAGAATAAGACTGTTATTACAAAGATTTCATAATTTAGAACCGGAAAAATTCAGTTTCAGAATATATAATCCCGAACCACTTACAGAAGATGAAGATGCAGCAATATCTTCCGGTTTGCAACCTATTCCGCTGATAGAATTAAGCCGAAACGGGTATATGGGGATAGTTTTCGGTGATGCCGTAGATAACAAAACAATTATACCTTTTTTCCCTATGGAAAGACAGGCCTTTTTAGAACAAGATTTAATGGAAAAAATATACCAACTTATTCATAAGAAAAAAGTTGTAGGCATCATCTCAGGTCTTCCGATTATGGAAACACAACAAGAAATAGGATATATCTCTCCGGAATGGAATATTATATCGGAAATAAGAAAGTTTTACGAAGTAAAATTAATTACAAAATCTGAAGATTTTCCCCAAATTGATGTTTTGATGTTGGTTCATCCGCAAAATCTGAGCGATGAGTTTGTAAATGAAATAAAAAGATACTCTAAACAAGGCGGAAAAACTTTATTATTGCTCGATACCGCAGCCGAAGCTCCTCGTATTTTTTCTGCCGTAAATACCGAATTTTATCCTTCTGATGTGAAGGATTTAGATAAATTTTTCGGCTTCAAAATGTATAATGAATTACTGGTGGTCGATTTGGATAATTCAATTACGGTTGATGCAACAAAAAATTATTCGACTAACCCTATTTTTACTCAAGATGTAGTGCAATTTGTGTTGCCTAATGACAGTATGAATCCGGATTTTGATATAACCAAAAATTTACAATCAATCCTGTTTGCTTCAACATCGCTTTTGGTTCCTGACGGTTATAACAGCGAATTTATTCCATTGATTGTCGGCGGAAAAAATTCGGGTATTATGCCATCAAGCGTAGTTTATGAAGGTATAAACCCTGCAGATTTGCTAAACAACTTTGAGCCGATAAATAAACTAAAAGTCATCGCAGCTTTATTGAAAAGCAGAAACTCTTATTTACCGTTTGAAGCTATTGTTGTTGCCGATACCGATTTCATTTATGATACATTTTGGAGTAAAGGGCGAACCATTCTTGAAAATAACTATTTTATTCCAATCTATGATAATGGAAATTTTGTATTAAATGCTTTAGATTATTTAAGCGGAAATACAGACTTAATTTCATTACGCGGTAAAATTCATAAAATCCGTGTTTTTGAAGATTTTGAAAATATGCGTAAACAAAATATTCGCCAATTCAGATTAAAAGAAAACGATATTTTCAATAAAATAAATCATACTAAAGCTGCTCTTAACGAGATTACAGCAAAAAGAAATTTTGAAGAAAGAGAAAGCTTTACTGCCGACGAACAGGCATTAATTGCAAAAACACGTCAAAACCTGCAAAATCTCCTGACTGAACTCGGTAATATAAGAATCAATATGCATAAGAATTTGCAAGATTTATCAACAATGATAAAATTGACTACGATATTTTCTGTACCGCTATTGATAATTATTGTTTTGATTTTACACAATATTTTCAAAAACAACAAATGGCGCAATTTTTCATTATCGTTTAACTTTAACAAAGAATTTGCCAAAACCTCACTTGCCGTTTTTGCTTTCGTTACAGTCGGTGCAATTTCTGTTTATCTTTCTACCAAAGATGATTGGAGTGAATTTGAAAACAAAAAAGTTTTTGCAAACTTTACTGATGAGCTTAACAACATTACAAATATTAAATTTTCTTCTTCGAAAGAAAATCTTGAGTTTGTTTATGACAAAGGCGAATGGAAGATAAAGAATAATCCTTGTATGGCTGTACACCAAGAAAGGATTCGCAGCTTTTTAACTGAGATTGCCAATATGCAATATTATGAAAAGAAATCAGACAAACTGGAAAACCTAGGCGCTTTCGGCTTAAAATCTTCAGGAAATGAAGAAGACGGAATAAAAATAACCATATCCGGAGAGAATAAAAAAATTGCCGAATTTTATCTTGGAAAATATGATATAGACATAGGACGAGGCGGACGAGCCGCATATATTCGTTTTCCAAACGAATTTCAGGTATGGATGGTCAGAGCTGATTTGATTGATATGTCAATATCCCCTGTTGATTGGGCATACGGAAGTTTATGGAATCTGCGTTTCGGAAGACTGAAAGGTTTCAATAAGGTCAACAACCAAAACAGAATTATGGTTTTGGTTAAGGAACTTCTGAATACCTTATACATAGGCGAAGAAACAGAAATTCAAGACAGTAAAAAAGCATTAAACCTAGTTTTACATACTGAAAATGATATTGATGTTTCTATTGACTTTATGGAAAGAAATGAAGATATATATGTCAAATATCACTTTCCGACAGATTTAAGCCAGCCGAATTTAAGCTATTTTGCTAAAACTGCAGATAAGTGTTATTACAAAATAGATAAAAACAAATTTAGGGAAATCAAAAATGTCGTTGTTACGGCAAGATAATAACAGCTTAAAAAAAATAGCAACGGCCGCAAGTGTTTTTTTATCAATAAGTTTAATGTTGATAAAACTGTTTGCCTCCGTCTATACCGGCTCATTAGCGGTGTTGTCATCACTGGTTGACAGCATATCAGATATTTTTGCGTCGCTGATAACTTTTATCGCTGTGAGGTTTTCAACACTTCCGGCCAGCAAAAACCACCGCTACGGATACGGAAAGGCCGAAGCTTTGAGCGCACTTATACAATCTGCTTTTGTTGCCGGTTCAGGAATCTTTGTAATATATGAAGGGATTGACAGAATATTTAATCCTCGCCCCTTAAACGATATGTGGTTCGGAATATGGATTATGGTTATAAGCTTTGTCGCTACACTGGCTTTGATA
Organism: Alphaproteobacteria bacterium; assembly: GCA_045659785.1. Taxonomy (GTDB): domain Bacteria; phylum Pseudomonadota; class Alphaproteobacteria; order RF32; family CAG-239; genus JAFUYI01. Next base: position 20,655 of record JAZRCM010000009.1, on the reverse strand, counting down.
TTATTCCAAAGATATGTTGTGAAAAAAACCTCATCAATAGCAGTTCAAGCAGACAGCCTACACTACATGGTAGATATTATAACAAATGCAACCATTATTATCAGCCTTTTAGTAGTTAAATTTCTCAATATGTGGTGGTTTGATACCCTGGCTGCAGTTTTTGTTTCCGGCTATTTGCTGTATAATGCTTATAAAATAGCAAAAAGCGCTGTTTCTTTATTGCTCGATAAAGAACTGGATAAAAACATAAGAAAATCAATAGAAAATATTGTTAAAAATTGTAGTTTTTGCCTAGGCATGCACGACTTGAGAACTCGCGATTTAGGGGGAATATACATATTTGAATTTCATCTTGAATTAGACGGCAATTTATCTTTATATGATGCCCACAAACTGACTGATATTGTAGAACGGGAAATAAAAAACCTTTATCCGGGAGCACAAGTAATAATACACCAAGACCCTGCCGGATTGGAAGAAGAAAGATTAGATAATATTCTTGTGAAGTAACTACAAGTTTATATCAGCCTCATAGGCATAAATAATTTTTGTATCTTCTTCGTTTTCTTCTCTGCTCATTTCACAAACTAACAAAGAGTCTGCATCTTGCAAACTGTCAATAACCTGATCGGGTATTTCGTTAAGCAAAATATCGTCATCATCATTTCGATGTAAAACTGCAGTATTATCGGTAACGTTTATTGCAATGCTCGCATCTTTAGGTTCGCCGTCACGAACATATAGCAACAACATAACTTCGTCTTCATCATTGATAATAAAATCAAAAGTATCTTTCATAATTTCATCTTTCATAAGTAAAACATACAAGCATTGTAAATGTTATATTTATATTTACAAGAGGAATGTTAACATTTGCATTAATTTTAATGAATTTTAAAAAATATTATCGTATAGTTGCTCCCATGAGTGATATTTTAGATAAAATAATAAACATTTTTAAATGGCCGGCAGCTGTTTTGGCATTATGGACATTACCGGCATTTTTTCAGTCATTGGACTATTTTGATTTCAGAACCATTTACTTTGCCGCTTTAGTCGGAGGATTTATTGTTTATTTCTTCGGGCAGTTATCTATGGATAAAGAAGCAAAAACATCTATGCAAATAATTGCACATGAATTAACTCACAGTTTTTTTGCTTTGATAACATTTCACTCTGTAAAGCACATAAGAGTAGCTGATGATAATTCCGGTGGCTCTATGGGCTTTGTAGGAACAGGAAACTGGCTTATCATTATAGCCCCATATTTCTTTCCTCTTTTTTGCTTATTTTTTATGTTAGGCGTTACAATTTATCTGAAAGTTATGCCGATGAACTGGATAATAAGTGTTTTATTCGGATATTTTGTAGGATATTTTGTAGATACTGTTGCATCGCAAATTCATGATAAACAAACAGACCTAAAAGAAGTAGGATACCCATTTTGTTTTATGTTTCTTCCCGGTGCAAATCTTTGGATATTAGGAAGCTTATTAGCATTCAACGGAAGACTGTCAAAAGGTGGAACAGGTTGGGACGGTGTTTTCGCATATCCCAAACTGCTATGGAAATTAAATCTTGATAATCTGGACTATATTATAGGTTTATTCCGCCATTTTTAATATTGGCTGTTCACTTTCTGAGAACAGTTGCATTGTTTCTCCTATCGGCAAACAATGTCTGGCTTTTATGTGTCCGTGCAAAAAGTCTTTTATCATAACAATATTTTTGTGTTTTTGTGAAAACTCTCTCAAAATATCATCTATATTTTTATCTTTCGGATGATTTAATTCACAATTTCTGAAATTACCGAAAATTATACCTGACAAATGTTCAAAATCTTTCTGTTGCTCAAGTTGAATAAGCATTCTCTCGATTCGATAACTTTTTTCATCAACATCTTCAAGTAATAATATTTTGTTTTTTAATGACGGAAAATATTTTGTTCCGGACAAGCTCATTAATGTACAAAAGTTGCCACCAACCAAAACACCTTTTACCGCCCCTTTGTTCAAAATATTTCCTGATTTTATTTGTTCAAACCTACCTTTTAATATATTTTCAAAAGAAGCTTTTGTTTGATTATTTTCGCCATCAACAAAATCAAATTTAAGCATAATTCCGGCAACCGAAGAAATATTTGCACAAGAAAAGACGGCATTTTGTAAAGCCGTAATATCACTAAACCCGATTATAGGCTTAGGATTTTGTTTTATAATATCATAATCAAGATACGGCAAAACAGCTTGAGAACCATAACCGCCGGCAGTAGCAACAATAGCTGATATATCCGGATTTGAAAAAAAGTTCATAATATCTTCCGCTCTCTGTTGCGGTGTTCCGGAGAAATGATTTTTCTCATCAAAAACAAAATTTCCCAACTTTAAGTCGTATCCCAATTCTGCAAGATATCTTAAACCGTTACGAATTTGCTCCGGTGCATCTAAGGAAGATGAAGGAGTTATTACTCCGATTTTAGAACCTTGCAGAATTGGTTTCAGCATTACAAATCTTTCAACAAATTACGACTAAATGTCGGAAGAGTATTATCACGAGCTCCCATAATCACGATTCGGTCATCATTACGAGCATTTTTTAATATAAAATCACGAACAGCATCCTGTGTATCCAAAAACAGAGCATTTTCAAAACCATTATTTTTTATCTCTTTAATAATATTTTCTGCCGTAATGCCTTTATCGATATTTTTATCCAACATATAAACTTCCGGCATTAAGAAAATATCATCTTTATCTAAAGTTTTTGCTACAACCTCGGCAACTTCGCTTCCGGTATTTTGAGCAGAAAAAGCACTATGCGATTGATACATAACAATCAAGCGACCGGAATATTCTTTTAATGCCGCCAAAGATGAGCCTATTTTACTCGGATTATGTGCAAAATCATCTATAAGAGTAATATTTCTGTCAGATGTTCCCACAATCTCTAAACGACGTTTTATTCCGATAAAATTCTCCAGAGTTTTTGCAGCTTCAAACACGTCTATGCCAGCTTGTGAACAAACGGCAATCGCAGCCATTGCGTTAGAAACATTAAATGCTCCGAACAACTTTAATTTAAATGTTTTTCCTCTGAAGGTATATTCTAACCCATCAGATAAATGTTTAATATTTTCAGCATAAAAATCCGCTTGAGGATTTTTTGTAGAAAAACTTATAACCTTCTTGCTATGCTTCATATTTTGAGTTAACTCACAATCATAATTCACAACCAAAGCATCTTTGGTATTAGAAGCAAAAGTGGTGAAATATTCTATCAATTTTTCCATTGATGTATGGTCGTGAGAAATATTGTTTATCAAACCGATATTAGGATGATATTTACAAATGGAGCCATCGCTTTCATCTGCTTCAATCACACAAATTTTATCCTCATTATAAATAAAATTAGGCAAACCTTTGAGTAGTTCATAATTACGCAACATACCACCGTTAATCATGCAAGGTTTTTTGCCCAACATATCTAAAATATACCCTATCATTGCGGTAGTAGTTGTTTTTCCCGATGTTCCGCCAACAGCAATTCCGAACTCGTATTCTGAAAATGTTTTAGCTAATAAATCTGAACGCTTTTTAATATCTATACCAAGTTCAAGAGCTGCTTTGACGTCAGGATTTGTTTCATCTAAAGCGGCAGAAATATAAACCGTATCCATATCTTTGGTAATTCCGCTTCCGTCTTGAGGGATAATTTTTATTCCCATATTTTCAAGAGATTTACGGTTTGCTTCATCTCGACCTGCATCAAAACTGCGATCAGATCCGTATACTTCATAGCCTTTAAGGCTTAAAATTTGTGCCAACGGACTCATACCATTGCCCGATACACCACAAAAACAAACTTTAGTCATTGTTTTTCCTTTTTTGTTACTGTTTAGAGAGCATCAAGAGTTTGAGCTTCTCGTTCTTTGAATATTTGTAAATTCGTAAAATCTATGATGATATAGCTTTTTCCGTTTCCGTCAACATTAACCGCCAAAGCTGCGCCAACATCAGAATCTTCAAAAGTTGCATATAAAGTTGCCTCACCATCTTTTAATTCGTTTAAGAAATTTTTTCCTCCCATAGGTTCTTCTCGGCGAGTTGTTTCTATTTGATCACGACCTAATTGATCTTTTACGGTTTTTTCTATAATCGTAATTTTAGGAGTAAAAAACTCTTTGCCGTTGCCGTATTTTTGATTCAACAATTTATAATATTGACGATATACTTTCAGTACTTTTGCTGCATCGGCATCATCATCAAGCAACTTTCCGTATGCCAAAACTCTCCACATCAGATTGTCTTCACCGAAAGAAATAACAACCTCCCTTATATCCGGTAAAGGTTTGGGCAAATGTGTCGCAATAAAACTGTTTGCATAGTCTTTTATATTAACTCTTTCAAGTTCCACACCCATCGCTTTTATTTGGTTATAATTACCGCCCCATGACAAACCGAAAGGACCTTCTCCATATTTGGTAGAAGTGTTTTCAACAATAACCGGTTGTTGTCTTTGAGAACGAAAAGGAAGAGCTTGACCTTCTATTTTAATTTCCGGAGCTTTTCGATTTAAAAGGCTGCTGGCTTCATTTTTTGCGTTTTCCGCATTCTCATTTAAACGAACGTCGCTTGAGATTAAAACATCTTCGTAAAACTTACCGTATTCTTCTGCTGTTGCAATAGAAAAATTAAAAACAGAAAATAAAAAAGTGATAATCCATATCTTTGTCATTAAATTATCCTTATATCTTGTATAAATAAATTGAACACTGTTCATATTTACTTTATTATAACTTCAAATTACAAACATTTTATTAAAAATACAGATAATATGCAAAACATAAAAGACAATATTCATCAAAAACTTATAGCAACCGGACGTGATTTGGTTAAATCCAAAGGTGTTGAGTTTTTGACGGCTCGTAAATTATCCGAAGCATCAGGTTGCTCTATCGGAACAATATATAATCAGTTTGCCAGTATGGACGACTTCATTGCCGAACAAAATGAACTAACAATGCTTGAAATGATAGAAAGTTTCGATAGTGTAAAAACTACGGCAGACAGCTTTAAGAACTTAAACCTCTATATCGATACTTTTTCCAACTATATCCTCAATAACAGAGAAATTTGGAGTTTGTTATATAATTTTCACTTGAACAACAAAGAATATAAATTTAGCATCGGATATAAACGACTAATGCTAAAACTCTCCGGTTATTGCTATGATGATTTTAACAAATTGTTTCTGCATCTTGATAAAAAAAGAAGCAAACTAATGAGAGAGGCTCTTGTTTTAGGGCTTTTTGCCATCAGTTCATTATTATCAACAACCATTCTTGACAACAGAAACAAAATCAACAAAAATAATATTTGCCGAATTTTTTCAAATACATTTCTTGCCGGCATAACTCTTTTGGAAAGGGAATAAAATGGATTATATTCAAGCCTTACTTTATAAATTCAATTGGTGGATAAACTCGCCGGAAGTCTTGGCTCTGCTTACCAACAACCGCTTCCTTTTGATTTTGTTAGTAATAGTTTTGCTTCGCTTAAAATATAATACATACAACAGTATGTGGGCTACCGCTTTAGTAAATATTCCAGGAACACTTCTTCATGAATTTATGCATTTTATAGTTGGATTGGTACTAAATGCTCACCCTTGCAATTTTACGATTTTTCCGCGTAAATCCCCTGACGGAGGATATGTTATGGGAAGTGTAGGATTCAGAAACGTTACTTTTTATAATGCTATTCCTTCAGCACTGGCTCCACTGTTTTTGTTGGTTATCGGATTTTATATAAATCGTTATTATTTACCGCAAATGCCTTTAACCGCAACAAATTATATCTTGTACGTATTGCTTCAAACCATAATTATAGAAAATGCAATGCCATCAAAAGCAGATTTCAGAATAGCCGGAATGTTTGCAAAAGGCGTTTTACTGTATTCTGCTTTGTTTGTTTTATGGATTTTCTCATTGCTCTAAAATTTTGTTGATGTCTTCGGTAACTTTTTTGGCATCACCATAAAGCATTATTGTATTAGGTGCAAAAAACAACGGATTTTCAACACCGGAATATCCGACATTAAGGCTTCTTTTTACAAAAAAAACAACTTTAGCTTTACCAACATCTAACACAGGCATTCCATACAAAGGAGAATCCGGATTAGTTTTTGCTTCGGGATTCGTTATATCGTTTGCTCCGATAACATAAACAACATCTGTTGTTAAAAATTCTGAATTTATATCATCAAGCTCAAAAACTTTTTCATAATCAACACCTGCATCTGCGAGCAAAACATTCATATGTCCCGGCATTCGTCCCGCAACCGGATGAATTGCAAACTTAACATTAATACCATATTTTTTTTCCAAAATATCTGCCATATTTTTTATTGCATATTGAGCTGATGCAGCTGCCATACCATAACCGGGAACAATAATAACATTTCTCGCATTTTCCATTATAAACGCCGCATCCTTAGGACTTCCTTCGTTAGGTGTTTTTTCGTTTATATTATCAGTTTTTGATAAATCCGGTTGTATAAATAATTTTAACAAACTTTTATTCATCGACTTTATCATTATATAAGCCAAAATACTTCCGCTTGCCCCAACAATTGTCCCGACAGAAATCATTAAAACATTTGAATATGAAAAACCTATGGCAACAGTTGCCCAACCGGAAAAAGAATTTAAAATCGAAATTATTACCGGCATATCGGCTCCACCAACCGGATATACCATAAACACTCCCCAAACCAATGACAGAATAAAAACAACAGAAACTAAAAAAATCTGATTATTGATAAAAAAGGAAGCAACTAAAATTAGCACTAAAAAACACAAATTCATAATCATCGGAGATAAAAATATTCTTCTTTTCATCAATCCCTGTAACTTGCAAAATGCAACCAAAGAGCCGCTTAAAGTTATTGCCCCGATAATACCTCCCAACAAAGAAATAACAGATATTTGTTTTAAAACATTTGATTCTGCTATTGCTATACAAGTAGCAGCACCACCGCCCAATCCGTTTAATATTGCAACCATTTGCGGAAGTGCCGTTATCTTAATTTTTTCTCCTAACAATATTCCGATTACCGCTCCGAAAAATATAGCAACCGATAACCATAAATATTTTTCCGGCAACGGACTAAAAGATATTATAATCGCTGTTATCATCGAAATTACAGCTAAATAATTACCTGTATTTGCTGTTTTAGGTGTTGCCATAAAACGAATTGCCAAAATAAATAAGATTATGCAAAATAATCCTGTTAAAGATATTATCATTTATTTTTTCCCTCTTTTCTAAACATTGCCAACATTCGTCGTGACACGGAAAATCCTCCGAATATATTTACGGAAGCCAAAAAAGCGGCAACAACACTCCACCAGCTGTTTCCTGATGTAATAGCTCCCAAGATAACAATGCCCGAAATAGCATTAGAAACACTCATTAAGGGAGAATAAAGTGCGGGGGTTACTCCCCAGATAACAAAATATCCTATAAAACAGGCCATCGAAAAAAATGTTAAGAGTATAGTAAAATTATCCATTTCTTCTCTCCCCTATATATGTTTGATTAATTATGTCATCATTAAAATTTAAGTTCATTTCTTGTTTGGAAAAATCATAAACATAACAGAAAAAATTGTATAAATTATTGGCAAACAATGTGCTTGCAGAGTGAGACAGATCCGAACAAAAATTATAATTACGAATTATTTTTGATGATGATATCTTATCATCAACATTGCCTGAAATATCAATAATTACAGTCGAAGAAGATATATGAGAATAAACTTTTTTATCAATTAAATTAGGAGCATTACCATAATTTCCAGCAGAAGTTATTATTATATCAAAACCGGATAATTCGGCTAAAATATTTTCTGAATCAATAAATACAGCTCCGACCGATAATGCCTGTTCTTTTGTTTCTTCTCTGATATCCGATGCATAAACTTTGGCACCAATCCTTTTTAGAGTAGCGGCAGCTTGCAATCCGGCAACACCTAAACCCCAGATAAGAATTTTTAAAGGAATAAGAGTTCCTGCTGCAGTAATCATCATCGGAGCCGAGCGATTAATATTATTTATTGCCACAATCGCAGCCTTATATCCGCTCAAATTATTTTGTGATGAAAGAATATCCATATTTTGAGCACGAGAAATGCGAGGCATTTTTTCTAACGCGAAAGCTCTGAATGTTGTCTTTTGTTCCGTAAAACGACTAAAATCACCAATCACGCAGGGAATATACTTATTCCTGACAAGTTCCTCTTTTGACGGCGCCCAAATTTTGAATAAAACACTGCTGTCATTATATATTTTGCCGGCATAATTTACTATTTCCGCCCCGCTTTTAATAAAATCTTTATCAGAAAACCCTGCCGATTCTCCGGCATTTTTCTCAACTAAAACATTGATACTTTTATCGGTAAGTTTTTTGACAATATCGGGAGTTATTGCAACTCTTTTTTCGTTAAACAACACCTCTTTTGCAATGCCGATAATCATTTTTTACCTCTTTAACATTTCCGTAAGTTTCAATATATATAATGTCTGTAAAGTTTTTTAGAATAGGTAGGAATACAAAAATGTTATTAAATCTTTTTTGGTCTTTTTTTAAGGTCGGTCTTTTTACTTTCGGCGGCGGATATGCCATGATACCTTTACTTCAAGCAGAACTGGTAGAAAGAAAAAAGTGGTTGGAAGAAAAAGAAATTATGGATTATTACTCAATCGGACAATGTACTCCGGGTATTATTGCCGTAAATGTTTCTACTTTTACCGGATACAAACTCGCCGGCATAAAAGGAGCTATTTTTGCAACTTTAGGAATTATAACTCCGTCAATAATCATTATTTTATCTATTGCAAATGCAATTAATTTGTTCATTGACAACACCTACATAGAACACGCATTTAACGGTATCCGAATTGTGGTTATTGCCTTGATTTTTGATGTAATCATAAAAATGTGGCAAAAAAATATAAAAACAAAAATACAGATGCTTATTTTTGTTATTGCATTATTTGCTGCTTTGTGGTTTTCGGTTTCACCCGTATTTGTAATAATTACCGCTGCCGTTATTGGAATATTATTGACAAGGAAATAGTAAAATGTTGACTACTTTATTTTTAGAATTTTTTAAAATCGGACTATTTGCATTAGGCGGCGGGATGGTTACCGTACCGTTTTTATTTGAACTTTCCGATAAATATTCTTGGTTCACATCACAAGAACTGATTGATATGATTGCTATTTCAGAGTCATCTCCGGGACCGATAGGGGTTAATATGGCAACCTATGCTGGGTTTATGTCTTCCGGAATTTTAGGCGGTTTAGCTGCAACTTTCGGATTAGTTTTGCCATCACTGATAATTATTGTTTTAATCGCAAAAGTTCTGGAAAAATATAAAGATTCTGATTTTTTCAAAAGATTGATGTTTGCCATTCATCCGGCTGTCATTGCCTTAATCTTAAATGCCGGAACCGAAATAGGAAAACTGGTATTGGTAAATACTTGGGCAATCTCAATTTGTATATTATTTTGGGGCGCAATTCATTTTATTAAACTGCACCCCATTTTATACATAATCCTTGGAGGAATTATCGGTATAGCTCTAAAATTATAAATCAAGAGCTTTACGATATGTATCAAGAAGATATTGCTGTTCTTCTCTGTCGCTTGCATTCATTTTGCGCAATTTTATGATTGTGCGCATAATTTTCACGTCAAAACCGGCAGATTTTGCTTCGGCATATATATCTCTTATATCTTCGCTCAAAGCCTTTTTTTCTTCTTCCAAACGCTCGATTCTTTCAATCAATGAACGCAAACGATCACTGGCAATACCACCTACTTCTGTCATTTTTTTCTCCATAAAAAACATTAAAATTATTGTTAGTGAAGTTATCAAAAGCTATATCGTTTGACAAGAATTAATTTTATCTTTACCTAACTAAAAAAGATTGCTAATACTATTTCATCAAAAATAGTATAGGAAAAAAGTATGCCAAAGAAAACATATACACATATTATTGCAACTATCGGACCTTCTTGTTCCGATGAAGAAAAAATATCCGCATTAATGGATGCGGGTGTTGATGCTTTTCGTTTCAATTTCAGTCACGGAACTCATAAAGAACATAAAGAAAGATATAATCTGGTAAGAAAATTATCAAAACAAAAAGGTCGTCATATTGCTGTTGTTGCCGATTTGCAAGGACCAAAATTACGTGTCGGAGATTTTAAAGAAAGCAAAGTAGAATTAAAAGAAGGACAACACTTTGTTCTTGATATGAAAAATGAGTTAGGTAGCGATAAGAGAGTTACATTACCGCACAAAGAAATTTTTGCCGCCATAAACCCAGGTGATGAATTGTTGGTAAATGACGGAAACATAGTTCTTAGTATTGAATCCAAAACAGATACATCTGCAGATACAATTGTTAAAGTTGGCGGAGTTCTCTCAAGCCGTAAAGGTGTAAACTTACCAAATACAAAATTACCTATTTCAGCTATAACCGAAAAAGACCGCAAAGACCTTGAATTTGCATTAAAAATCGGTGTTGACTGGATTTGCTTGTCATTTGTTCAATCCGTTGAAGATGTAAAAGAAGCAAGAGAGCTTATCGGTAAAAAAGCCTTGATTATTTCAAAATTTGAAAAACCGAGTGCTATTGATGAACTTGATGAAATAATAAAACTCTCTGACGGAATTATGGTTGCACGAGGTGATTTAGGTGTTGAATGTCCTCTACACACAGTTCCTGTTTTACAAAAGAAAATTGTTAATGCTTGCCGCCGCTATGCAAGACCGGTTATCGTTGCAACACAAATGTTAGAATCAATGATAGAAAAACCAAACCCGACCAGAGCGGAAGTATCAGATGTTGCAACAGCTGTATATGACGGATGTGACGCGGTTATGTTATCTGCCGAAACAGCAGCCGGAAAATATCCGGTTGAAGCGGTAAAAATGATGACAAACATCATCACTCAAGTAGAATCTGACCCTGTTTTCTTCAAATATGTAAACGGTTCTCGTCAACGTTCTTGTTGCACGGGAGAGGCTGATTCAATCACTTTTGCAGCAAGTGAAGTTTCAAAAGTTTTGGATAACGTATCAGGTGTGGTTACATATACATCATCAGGTCGTACGACTTTCTTAATTGCCAGAGAAAGACCAAATATCCCTATAATTGCTGTTACACCTAACGAAAAAGTTGCACAACAACTTTCTTTGGTTTGGGGAGCAAAGCCATTTGTTCAAAAATCAAACTTCTCAAGTTTTTCCAAATTTGAAGACAATGCCGTACAAATCGCTCTTGAAAGCGGATATGCTCACCATGGCGACCACATTATCATAACCGGTGGCTTCCCTATAGGATTTAAGGGACGTACCAATATGTTACATACTGTTTATATTGACTAGAAAGGATGCTTTTATGAAAAAAATATTTACTTTTGCTACTTTGTTAAGTCTTATGACTTTTAATGCAAACGCTTTAATTTTAGATCCTTATGTAGGACTTGATTATAACTATAATAAAATGGATTTTGGTCATAAAACCGAAGATTTGTATGCTGATAACTATAATTCAGCAGGTGTTGTTGCCGGTGTTAAATTGTTGAGTATGCTTTCTGTTGAAGGTTTTTATCAAAAATCTGCCGAAAAAGACAATTCCATCAAAAATTATTTTGTTGATGGTGATAGTGTAAAAACTAAAATGCAATTAGAAGCCTATGGTGTTGATTTAGTCAGTGATATGTTAAATCTCGGTGTAGTAGAAGTTTTATCTTCTATCGGTTACGGATATTATGATGCCGGTGTATCAAGATTTGTTACCGTTAACGGAGAAACAGGACATAAGAACTACAACGAAGAAGGTAACGGATTGCGTTTCGGATTAGGAGCACAAATAAATCCGACCCCGTCAATCGGTATAAGAGCAATGTTACGTTACACTATTACAGATATGGAAACGGTTAAAAATATGAAAGAATTTACCGTAGGTTTGCGTTATTATTTCTAAAAAAAGATAAACAAAAAAAACCCGAGAAAATTCTCGGGTTTTTTCTTTATAAGAAAACTTATTCTTTATTGAAATTGTTTTCTTGTTTCTTAGCTTCGTCATCTGTACGAGCAACGTTAACCAAAATTTCTTGGCTAACTTCAGGGTGAAGATTGATGCTTACTTTGTAAACACCCAAATCTTTAATCGGACGTTCCAAAGAAATGAAACGACGTTCGATAGATTTTCCGGCTTCTTTCATAGCAGCAGCAATATCACGAATGCTAACAGAACCATAAAGTTGTCCTGTTTCAGCAGCTTGACGAATCAATACAACTTTGAAACCTTGTAAATCAGCAGCTTGAGCTGTTGCATTTTCAAACAAAGCTTTGTTATGAGCTTCCAATTCAGCTTTTTGTTTTTCATAAACAGCTAAATTAGCTTCAGTTGCACGAAGAGCCTTTTTAGTAGGCAAAAGGTAGTTGCGGGCATAACCGTTTTTAACATTAACTTTGTCGCCCATTTTACCCAATTTGTTTACGTGTTCTAAAAGAATAACTTCCATCTCTATTCTCCTTAATCAGCAACAAACGGAAGAAGAGCAATGTAGCGAGCGCGTTTGATGGCACGAGCCAATTCTCTTTGCTTCTTTGCAGAAACGTTAGTAATACGACTTGGGATGATTTTGCCTTTTTCTGAAATGTAACGGCTCAAGAGTTTAACGTCTTTATAATCAATTGCCATTGCATCTTCACCTGAAAACGGGCAACCTTTTTTCTTTTTAAAGAAAGATTGTTTATTATTCATCATGGTCTATTACTCCGCATCTTCAACTGTTTCTTTGTCTTCAGAAGATGAAAATCCTTCACAGAACTCATCAACTCTCAAAGTCATATAACGAATGATATCTTCGTTGAAACGCATAACACGTTCATATTCAGCAATAGCATTAGCCGGAGCTGAAATATTCATCAATACATAATGACCTTTGCGGTTTTTCTTGATACGATAAGCTAAAGTCTTAAGACCCCAGTTATCAACTCTAACAACCTCGCCACCTTCTTTTTTAATAACTTCTGACAAATCAGAAACAATGTTATTAACTTGAGATGCACCGAGATCTTGACGTGCAATCAGCACGCTTTCATATTTTTGCATAAATAAATCTCCTTATGGATTCTCAACAAAAACCCTTGTTTTGCAAGGGCGGTTAAATGTATAGCCGGCATTTTTCCGGCAAGGGACGTGCCTAATATACTCTAAAACTTTATTTTGGCAAGCTTTTTTTAATAATTTTATATTAGATTATTGCAAAATGGTGTCAAAACTTTAAAGATTCGAAACAATGTTTCAAAGGATTATGGATATGAAAATAAAAAATATTATACCTTTATTTGCGGTTTGTGCCTTATTATCGGGCTGTGTAACAGAACCGGAACCTTCTTGTGAGGAAGCTGAAGAAATTGTTATTTTAGCAACAACCCCTCAAAACGTTCAATCAAGAATTTTCTTAGTAAATCAAAATACCGGTGAGCTCGCTTGTTGTACCGACACCGAATTCGGCTCTGCGGAAGATTGTGCTTTAGCTCTGGAAAAAGAATGTTTCAAAAGAGTTGAAGATATTCCTTACAATATGTCAAAAGATGATATACTAAAAGCAAACACATATCCGACTCGCCGTTGGAGAGATAACGAACATTCTCCAAGGTGGTAAAATGTTATCTCGGGTAAAAACGGTTGCTTTTAACGGCTTAGAAATTCTGGATGTTGAACTGCAAGTTCAAATATCATCCGGAATGCCTGCTTTTACAATAGTAGGTTTGCCGGACAAAACCGTTGCCGAGAGCAGAGAAAGAATCAGAGCGGCTTTTTGCTCTTTAGGTATAAAACTGCCACCGAAAAGAATAACCGTAAATCTGACTCCTGCCGATATACTGAAAGAGGGTTCTCATTATGATTTACCTCTGGCTTTAGGTATATTGGCAGGAATGGGAATTATTCCGCAAACAAAATTAATTGAATATATAGTTGTTGGCGAGATAGGTTTAGACGGAGTTATCGTAAATGTAAACGGAGTATTACCGACAGCGGTTTGTGCCGCAAAGAAAAATATCGGATTGATATGTCCAAAAAAACAAGGGAAAGAGGCCGCTTGGTCAGATTGTAAAAATATTATCCCTGCAGAATCCCTTGAAGAATTGATTAATTTTTTCAAAGGAACCATATCCATTGAACCACCGCAAGCTTCCGTAATCGATGAAGAAACCATAACTCTTGATATGCAAGATGTAAAAGGACAGGAAAGTGCAAAAAGAGCTATGGAAATAGCCGCTGCCGGCGGACATAATATTATTATGGTCGGACCTCCCGGGTCAGGAAAATCTATGCTTGCTTCTCGTTTACCCGGTATTTTACCGCCAATGAATAAAGAAGAAGCAATAGAAACAAATATGATAGCATCTGTTGCCGGAGAATTATCAGGAGAAAATTTGAGGTTTGAACGACCATTTAGAGCTCCGCATCACAGCGCTTCAACACCGGCTTTAGTCGGAGGAGGAAGACCCGCAAGACCGGGGGAAATTTCTTTAGCCAATAACGGTGTTTTGTTTTTGGATGAGCTTCCCGAATTTGCTCGTCCTACTTTAGAAGCTTTACGCCAACCGTTAGAAAACAGAAGTATTTCTATATCAAGAGTTAATTCGCATGTAGATTTTCCGGCAAAAATACAACTTGTTGCGGCGATGAATCCTTGCCGTTGCGGATATTTAGGTAACTCTCAAAGAGAATGCAGCAGAGCCCCGAAATGTGCACAAGAATATATGTCAAAAATATCCGGTCCGTTACTGGATAGAATTGATATTCAGATAGAAGTTCCAATGGTCAGTCCTTGGGATTTGTCTTCTGCACCGACCGGAGAAAGTAGCGCGGAAATAAGAAAAAGAGTTATTGCTGCTCGTAAAATTCAACAAGAACGATTTTTAGAATACGGCAGAAACGATTTATTTACAAATTCTGAACTAAATGGCGATATGCTTGAAAAAGCAGCCGTTATGGATGAAGAAGCAAAACAATTATTGATAAATTATGCAAATAGTGTAAAACTTTCAGCAAGAGGATACAATCGAACTTTAAAACTGGCCAGAACAATTGCAGACTTGCAAAATGAAATAAAATTGCATAGAATACACATTGCAGAAGCCTTATCCTTACGTTGGAAAGTATCTGACTATAAAATTTAGGAGATGACAAATAATGTTTAATAGAGTTTCAAAGTTTTTATTCTGGACAGTGACAATCAGCGGAATATTATCTTTCGTCGGTCAAGCAAACGCATCTTGCGGATGTCCTGCAAATGTTGAAGATTGCGCTTGTTCTTCGTCGCGTCCGAAAGTAGTATATCCTTCGGTACAAAGCAATAACTGTTCAGCTCCGGCACCGGTAGCTGCTCCGGTTGCAGAAGCAAATATTGCTACTCCTCCTCCCCCTCCTCCTTGTCAACAGAAGATTTATGCCCGCCCGGCCCCTAAAAAAGTTGACTATTTAGGATGTGCTGATGAGGAAAAAGAAAATCGCCTTGCTCCTTTGAGTAGAGAAGAAATTGCAGAAAAAGGTGAAGTTGTTACCGTAGGTGAAGGTTATAAAGTTGCTTATGCAGAAAAGCCAAAGACAAATTCTGAATTTGTAATGTCATCTCGTTCAGAACGTCAAAAGCTTTTTGATGAAGATGGTGGAGAACCTTGCAAAGACGGAAGTATTTTTGGCGGTCGTCCATGTAAATCAAAAGATAAAGACGGAAGTATTTTTGGCGGCGGACCGTGCAAAAGTTGTACTAAAAACGGCTCTATCTTTGGCGGCGGACCGTGCAAAACATGCACAAAGAACGGTTCTATCTTCGGTGGAGAACCTTGCAAAACCTGTAAAAAGACAAAGAAATGTGCTCCTTGTAAAGCAAAACCTGCTCCATGTCCTGTTGCTGCTCCCAAACCGGCTTGCGTAAAACAATACGCAATGCAGGAAGTTGTTCGCAACTGTTCGGATTTAGCTCCATTTAGTATGGAATGGGTGGATTTCCGTATCAACAGAGGCGGAGATTCTAAAACATATTCACGCAATTTAGGAAACTATCGTTTCAGAATTTTCGGTTGTCGTCGCAACACTAAAAACGCTATTTTGAATGAAGGTCGTATTATTGAAAAAGATATGAACTTCGGCGAAATCTTTACAGATATGGTTTCTGACTGCTACCGTGTTGTTACTACACAACAATGTATTGATAAAGACACCGTTTTACCTGAATATGTTTTAACAGCAGAAATAACTGATTATTTCATGAACGTATGTGATGAATATAATTGGGATGAAGCTAAAATGGAAGGTGTTCGTAACGGCTCTTCAGAAATGAGTGTTACATGGCGTTTGATGGATGCCAGCAAGACCAATGTTTTATGGAAAGGCGAAACTAAAGGTTATGCCGAATTGACTGAAGGTGATTATAATGGCGAAATGGTTTTGATTCAAAGAGCATTTGCCGATGCTGCCGACAATCTTCGCTATCTCCCTGGTTTTGAAGACCAGCTAGCTGTAAGAGTATCTCCGGAAGAAATGGAACTCCAACGTCAAACATTGATTGATGTTCAAAAAGCAAGTGGTCTTTGCCAAGATGTAATCATTGAGGATTCGGGTTCTGTTTCTACGGGATTCGGTATGGAAGAAGGCTGGGTTGAAGTTAAAGAAAAACCGGCTCCGGTTATCGAATTGACCACACCTGCCGTTACAGAGGCTTCCGGTATCGTTGATTCAACCGTTATTACCGCTGAACCGATTGTAGAACTGACAACTCCTGTTGTTACTGAAACTTCTGGGTTTGAAGATACAACTATTGTTTCGGTAGAACCTATTACTCCGGTTGTTACGGAAGCATCAGGTTTTGAAGATACAACCGTTGTATCTGTTGCAGAAAACAATGTAGAAGTTATTGAAACACCTCAACCGGCTCCTGAAAAACCGATTATTGAAGTACCTGCTCCGGAACCTGAACCGGTAGTTACCGGTGCTTTATATGAAGCTGACAAACTTTGTATTGTAGAATTGGCTGACAACGAAAACTTAACTGTTGCTAACTTAGAAAAAGTTAAAAATGATGTTGTTTCCGTTACCAACACAAAAGATGTTACGGTTGCAGGTTTATTAATCTCTGAACAATTTATTATGACAACAGCTGATGTTGTAAACAGAGATAATAACAAATATACCATTGAAACTCGTGACGGTAAAAAGCTTCAAGCAAAGGCATTTCGTGTAAATCCTCGTCGCAATACCGCTTTGTTGGTATTAAGCGAACAAACAGAATACACACCTTTAGCTTTAGCTCTTGAACTTCCGGCTGTTGGTAAAGGCGAATACAATGTTATCGGCTTGCCTGCTGACACGGAAGAAAATAAGGGTAATGTAACAAGCTATCGTTATGCTGAAGACGGAACCGCGCATATTGTTTCCAACAACTTTAATAAACCATCAGTTGCAGGCGGTGTATTGGTTGATGCAAGAGGTAAAGTAACCGCTATCGTGAACCAAAAACAAAACGAATCACCTTATTTGTTCTTACCGATAGAAACAACAATGCGTAGTTTAGGTGTTGAAATCTGCGGAAAAGCATTTCCTAAGGTTGAACCTAAACCGGTAGAAAAGGTATGGCGTAAACCGGTATCAACTTACATTGATAAACCGGAAGCGAAAGCTCCTGAAGCTATGCCTACACCAACCAGAAAATAAACTAAAAACAACAACAGCACCGCTTTGGAAACAAAGCGGTTATGTTGTTGAAGTATTTGTCGTTTTTCCATTTTATATAGGACTAATTGCTATGAGAATATCTCCTTTAAGTTTACTTCTTACAACTACATTTTTAACATCATCGGCTTTTGCACTTACCGCTGATGAGATAGGAACATCAAACAATGTGGATTGGAAACAAGTATCAGCAGAAGGAGATAATACTGTTTCTGTTGAGACACCTGATGGATATAAAATATTTCAATATACATATACTCCCAACGGAAGAACTGTTTATAATGAAAAATTACAAAATTTCAGCGATACAATAGATGCTGATTTTGTGGGAATAAAAGGTACAGCACTCTTAGGCAATGCTATCAGTATCAACGATGATATAACATCTATTACCGGAGATTTTATCAGTAATAGTGCTAACGGTTTAGCAATAAAAGGTTTTATTTATAATTCCTCAAATATACAAAATATCAAAGGAGATTTTATTTCAAATATTGTATATGGAAACTATAGTGTTAGCGGTGCGGGTATTACAAATGAAGGGTATATAGAGAATATTGAAGGTGATTTTATCGGTAATCGAGCAAATATAGATAGAACAACTCAAAATAATGCCGCTTATGGTTATGATACTTTCGGCGGAGCTATTTATAATAGTAACACTATAACTAATATTGCCGGTAATTTTATCGGTAATTTAATTTATT
This sequence comes from Alphaproteobacteria bacterium, assembly GCA_045659785.1. Taxonomy (GTDB): domain Bacteria; phylum Pseudomonadota; class Alphaproteobacteria; order RF32; family CAG-239; genus JAFUYI01. Next base: position 2,117 of record JAZRCM010000009.1, on the reverse strand, counting down.
ATAATACTTTTAGTTCAACATACGGCGGTGGATACCTATCTTCATACGGTGGGGCTATTGCTAATGATTATGGGAATATTGAAACTATTACCGGAGATGCAATAGGTAACTATATAAAAACAAACGGATACGGATATGGCGGATTTTTGTATAATACAGCATCTAACCCTAATGCAGAACCATGTAGTATAGCCATATCCCTTATGTCTGATAATTCCTTTTATAATATCGGTAGTATAAACGGAAATATTATATCTAACCATGTTATGGCATATAATGGAGCATACGGCGGAGCAATCAGTAACTCTACTTACGGCTCAATAGCAGAAATAAATGCTGAAGATATAAGTTATAACTATGCTATTTATGACTATTCTTTTGCTCAACCGGCTTCTATTCAACCCGCTGATTACGATCCTTTTGGAAAGTATTATAGCGGAAATGCCTATGGCGGGGCTATTTATAATGAAGGCACAATAGGACAAATTAATGCCAATATTTCAAACAACTACGCAGGGGCAGGATATGCTATCGGTGGTGCTATTTTAAACGAAAGTATTATACAATCTATCAATGGTAATATTTCATCAAATTATGCAATATCCGCATATACCTCTCTCGGAGGAGCTATATACACTTCTTCTACCTATAGCACTGTTTATATCGGAGATATTATCGGAGATATAGTAGGCAATTACGCAATATCACAAGAAGAAGCACGTGGAGGTTTTCTATACCAAATAAGACAAAGAATAGAAAGAATTGATGAATACTCCGCAAGAATAGGAAATATAATTGGAAATATTAATAACAATCATGCCGCAGGAAATTATTATGCCGATGGCGGCGCTATCTACAACTATTGGTCTGTAATAGAAAATATTACCGGTAATATAAGTAATAACTATGTGTATTCAAGTGAAGGATACGCAACCGGAGGTGCTATATCAAATAATGGAGGTAAAATAAGTAACATTACAGGAGATTTCACAAAAAATTATGCCTATGGATATAATGAAGCCCTTGGCGGAGCTATATATAATGTTGATTATGATTGGTTAGATACCGGCGTCGGTATTGATAATATTTCCGGTAGTCTCATCGGAAACTATGCTAAATCAGAAGGCTACGCTTTCGGTGGTGCTATATTCAATGAAGGTGGGGATTTGACTTTTACATCCAAAGGCGAAGATTATAAAATCAGCGGAAACTATACACAAGACCGCAGAGGAAAAATAAATAATGCTATTTGGATGCAAAACAGTGAATATTTTGATCCACTACCTGCACCTACATCTATAAATATCAATTTACAAAATGATAATGGAAACGAACCTTTTGTTCCGTCATTAAACTTTAAAGTTACTAAAAATGGTTCCTACACTATTGATGACCAAATTGACGGTGGTTACTACTACGGTACGCAAGAATATAATAATTCTGATTATGAACCCGTAGAACGTTATGGTTACGGTTACAATCTTAATATATCAGGAGATACTTGTCCGCAATGTGAATGGAATAGTGTCCGTTTTAATAATTTGGTTAACAATGTAAACAATTTAACCGTTACAAAATCACAAATGGCTTTAGGTAAAGATGCTGTTGTTAATGTCGTTAATAATTACATTGCAAAATCTAATCCTTATCTTCGTTTAGATTTAGATGCCGTAAACGGTAAAGTAGGACAACTGAATATCGGCGGAGATGTTATAGGAACAACCTCTGTTATTGTTAATGTTCTTAAAAACCAAGAAATATCAAAAGAAAACAGTATTGTCTTTGCAACAGCTTCAAGAACATATTTGTCTGAAGAAGAAGCGCAAAGATCATTTGAAGTTTATCGTGTAGTCGGCAGTCCTTATATGTGGGCGGTAAGTTATAATGATGTTAACAAAACATGGGGATTATATTCAACTTCTGAAGAAAATACTTACACAGAAGATTGTATAAAACCTGAAGAGCCAGAAACACCGGAAGTATTTGACGGATTTATGCCGACATTGGATAGAATTAAAGAAGGTATTCAAGTTGTAGATTATATTTCTGATGTTGAAGCTTTGCCGAACAGTGCCTTTGCTTATGAAGCTGCGACATCAGGCGACAACAGTTTCAGC
>JAZRCM010000008.1:0-1888 GCA_045659785.1 Alphaproteobacteria bacterium | reverse complement strand
AAATACACATTACGTAACCCATAACGAAAACTACACAATCAAAGAGATTCATCTCGCAATTGCATCTTTCCCCAACGAGTACATCGCCCCTTTCTTAATGCATCAGGCAGGATTCAAATATGAAGAGATTGCAAAACACATGCACATCCCCTTAGGAACAGTTAAAAGCAGAATATATTACACCCGCAAGGAACTCCAAGTTCTATTAAAGGACTACATAGAAGATTTATAATGCAATCCACAATGGGATATTGTGATAAATTATCTACCTTTTACCTTCTCAATCTTCGCATATTATTCTATCGGTCCCATATCGGTGCAACTTTTTTAGGGTAAAAATGCACCAAAAATTAGCATATTAACACAGCCTAACTAACCGATAAACAATAAAATAATTATTATTTAACTAATATACATTTTCTTACTTGAACGCTTCTTCTCAATTTCTCATTATTGATATGCTATAAGTGTAAAAAATTCTCGTGCAATACGAGGATAGAGTAGTTTGCTTCACCCACATCATAAACTGGGTAAGGTATATATATAACAAAAGAGTATGACCTGACATAAAGTAAGACCACACTCTTTTTTTTGTATCTAAAATTTAAAAATTATTTAACCATTACCAACTGAGAAACAAGAAGTTTCTTGCCTTTCTTGTCATAATTCTCAGTCTTAACAGCACCTATGCCTTTTGCATACCATACCTTATTCATACCTTCGCTTTTCGAAAAGCCAGATTTCATATTGTATTTTTGTTCTACAACAAAACAGAAAAATCTCGGTAGCTGTCTTAATGAAGATAGTTTTTATGTATTGAAGGTCTATTTGGTAAGATATTTAGTGAATGATTTCTCTATTAATAGTCTGAAAGACTTGATTGAGCGAAGCGATAAAAGTAGGGACGAAACCTGTTGGGTCCGAAAAAACTGAATAGTAGAGGGAATTCACACACTTTCGTTCGTGCATCCCTGTGCTGCCGCAGGCGTCCTTGCAACAGATTAAAGAGTTATACTGGCGTATAACTTCCTTTTTTCTTCCACCATTTTATACTAAAACAAGTTTTGTCTAAAATGGCTAAATAAAAAAAGAGTTTGAACATGTTCAAACTCTTTAATCTGTTGCGGAAAGAGGGGGATTCGAACCCCCGGTACCCTTACGAGTACGACAGTTTAGCAAACTGTTGGTTTCAGCCACTCACCCATCCTTCCTTGGTTTATGCTTTAACCTTTTGCGACTGCAAAGATAATAGCAATTTCTGAATTTGCAAACTATATCGAAGAAAATATTACCTAATTTTATTCAAAACCCTATTTTGTAGGTTTTAGATAAAAAATACAGAAAAAATAATTTACTGATTTACAGTAATATCTGAAAAATATCACAAAAAAGTTTGAAAATAATTTTGCAGGTAAGAAAGAATACACTACCTTTGCAACGCATTTCGGAAAACGAATGCACAATAAGGGAGATTCGCTAGCTCAGCAGGTAGAGCACAACACTTTTAATGTTGGGGTCCTGGGTTCGAGCCCCAGGCGGATCACCAAACGGAAGCCTTCATACGAAGGCTTCTTTTTTTATGCCTATTTTTTGTATAGCAAAAATAAAATTAAAATCTTGATGAACTTTTTGCATTACTCGTTTGTTACTACATGATAACAAAAAAAGATAGGAAATAGAGATGAAGAAAATAAATGATAGTTTTGAGGAGGAGTTACTGAAAATTAAAGATTCTTTAGATCGCTATGCCTATATGCTTACCAAAAATAGGGATGATGCTAATGATTTATTGCAAGATACAATGTTTAAAGCTCTTGCCAATAGAGACAAATATATTTCGGACACAAACTTCAAAGGATGGGCGTTCACTATCATGAAAAACATATTC
>JAZRCM010000007.1:0-1502 GCA_045659785.1 Alphaproteobacteria bacterium | reverse complement strand
TTTATTCCGGTGAAGGAAAGAATCGATAGACAAAGCAGTAATAAAAACTTTTTCATAATTATATTTGTCTGTTTTCTTGTTTACATTGTTTAAGCATACATATGCTTGATACGAGATATATCATTGCAAAGTAATGAATTTAGATGTTATTTTTCAAAAAAAATAATGCATTTCTTATATTAATAGGTAATTTTTATATTAAACAAGCTATTTTAATTTATAAAATACTAATTTTGTTCAATATCAACCAAACCTCCAAAACTGATGAAAGTTGTTATAGATGAGAAAATCCCTTATTTGAAAGAGGCTCTCTCTTCTGCGGGCTTTACTGTAGTGGCGAAAGCCGGTTCTGATATAAACAGTAATGATGTTGTGTCGGCTGAAGCTCTCTTTGTACGTACCCGTACAAAGTGTAATTCAGAGTTGCTTGAGGGCTCGTCAGTGAAGTTTATCGGGACGGCAACCATAGGATACGATCATATCGATGCGGATTATTGCTCCAGAAATAATATTGCGTGGAAGAATGCTGCAGGGTGTAATGCCGGTGCAGTGCTTCAATATGTACAGTCTGTCATATACGAATGGTGTGAATGTGTAAAAGGTCTTTCCATCGGTATTGTCGGTGTTGGGGAAATCGGCTCGAGAGTTGCCGAATGGGCTGAATCCGTAGGGATGAATGTGTATAGAAACGACCCTCCAAAAGAGGCACAAGGCATTAAAGGGCTGGTTTCGCTTGATGAGATTGCCGAAAAATGCGATATAATAACATTTCATCCCACATTGGAGTGTGAGGGTAATTTCCCTACATATCACCTTGCTGGCAAAAAATTCTTCGACTCATTAAAACGGTGCAAATTGCTTATAAATGCCTCCCGTGGCGAGGTTGTTGATAACAACGCATTGCTTGACGCTGTAAATGAAAATAAAATAGGCACGGTTGCTCTTGATGTATGGGAAAACGAACCGGAAATCAATAAAGAGCTTCTGGAGAAAGCGTATGTGGCAACACCTCATATTGCCGGTTACTCTGCCGAAGGTAAAATGAATGCGACGCGAATGGTGTTTGAGGCATTCTTTGAGTTTCTTGGTGATAATGGTCGTTTCTGCTTGGAACCGTTGCCGGAACCGGAGAATAATCTTATTGTTGCAAATAACGAACGCGAGGCTATGTTGGCTATCTACTCTCCATCGGCAGATACTGTTGCCTTAAAGAAAAATCCGGATGCTTTTGAATGCCTTAGAAACAATTATAAGTTAAGGCGAGAGCCTGCTGCATATAAAATTGTGTTAAAATAATCTTATTTTATGACGGTTTTTGCACATTTTGATGCTGTTTGTGCAATATGCGTGCTAAAAAAGTGCTCTCTTTTTTTGCAGTTCATTTTTTTTATCATATTTTTGCGACAGATAATTTTTAATCATTTAAAAAATTACAACTATGTCAGAAATTGAATCAAGAGTAAAAGCTATTATCGTTGAGAAATTTGGTGTTTCAGAATCAG
>JAZRCM010000006.1:0-14167 GCA_045659785.1 Alphaproteobacteria bacterium | reverse complement strand
AACATTTACAATTACGTTTGTTGTTCCGTCAACATCGCCTTCGATATTGATTTGTCCGACTTCACGATTTACGGCATCTAAATCTAAACGAAGATACGGATTGTTTTGTGCAACGTAATTATGAACGATATTTATAACCGCGTTTTTACCTAATGCCATTTGCACGGAATCAAGACTGAAATCATAAACATTATTAACTAAATCATTAAAGCGGATTGTATTAGTTTCATCCATTGTTGAAGTATTGTAGGCATCGCCATAGATGTTGATGTTGTAGGCCCCGGTGTCTGTTAATAGCTCTCCTGTTGCACCATATCCAATTATTCCATCAATTTCATCATCAAAAATAAAAGCACCATTATTTTTTATTTTAAAATTTAAGTTAGGTGTTGGAAGAGGGACACCTAAAGCATCAGGCACAAACATAACTCCGATAGCATTATTTGTTCTGTTGCCAACAGCATCTTCTACATAGTTTCCGCTAAATATGTTAGTTCTATTATCTGCTAAAAACTTCAAGTCACCAGCCATATAAAGCGCAATAGCTCCTCCGAAAGCACTGATATTACCGATGATTGGTGTTGCTTTATTATCTGTTGCTTTTGCATGATTGTTTGTAAAATTTCCTGATATAGAACCATGGGATAGCAATATTCCGTTAATTTCTAATTCGCCTAAAGTTAGAACAGCTCCGCCTAGTGCCATATTCTTTCCTATGACGTAATTATTGTTAAAATCTCCTGTTATATTTCCAATCATACCAAGCTCATTAGCAAATGCTCCTCCCATTGCATTTTCACCTACAGCATAATTTCCTGTAAAATCACCAATAACATCTCCTAAAAATCCGAAATTATTTAAAGCTCCACCAGTAGCTAGTTGCCCTCTTACATAATTATTTGAAAAATTACTTTCTATTCTTTTTATTTCTCCTTTATTATCAATAGCTCCTCCTTGAGCAGCATTAGTGCAATCTTCACAAGCTGTACTAGGATCTTCTGATGCGAGTGCGTAGTTATTTACAAAATTACCACCTATTTTTTCTACAACTCCACTAAAATTTATAGCTCCACCATAAGCAGCCTCAACACCTATCACTTTATTATTAATAAATTCTCCAGTTATACTTTTTATTGTAGACGAAGCATATATTGCGCCTCCTGCAGACGCATCTGTTGATTTAGCATAATTCCCCATAAAACAACCTGAAATGTTGTCAACAAATGATTCTGTTGTATAACTACTACTAGGTGTCCAAGTGGTTATTGATACTGAATAAATTGCTCCCCCGTAAGCCCAATCTTCTCCCTCTACATAGTTTCCAATAAAATTCCCTGCTATGTCTTTTATGGTACTACCCATATTGTGTATAGCCCCACCACTTGCATGAGCTGTTGTATTTATGCTTTTTACACTATTTCCTATAAAATCTCCAATAATATTTCCCATATACGCATTAACATCTCCCTTATATACATTTGTAATTGCGCCACCGCCACCAGAATATCCAAATAAACTAAAAGCATCATAATTATTAATAAAAATACCAGCTATATTTCCTATTTTTCCTGCATTATTATATATCGAACCACCTTCAGAAACAGAGTTATTTAAAAAATCAGAACTTATGTTTATTGAGGAATTGTCTTGAGTGTTATATACAATCTTGTCGCTTAAATTTTCTGCGGTTCCAATATGTTGAAACACCTTATTGGATACATTTTCCGAGTTTAAAGTATCATCTATCGTCTCTACAGATGATACTGAATAATCATCAGGTTTGTGGTAGGTGTATTTATAAAACTTATCACCAATTTGTACTGCATTTGTATCGCTTGCAGAAGCATCCTGCCAAGTTACTTTATCTCCGGTTAGGGAATTTAAGTAATCAGTATTAATGGTCGGAACAGTTTGCGCAACTGCAGATGTTGATAAAAATGTGGTGGCTAAAAGGATGGGCAACGTGTTGGATTTCATTGTAAAAACTCCATTTAGGTTAAATATATTTAAACGTACCTTTTTTTTGAAGAAAAATCAACACCGAAACTCAATATATATTTATCTGTTTTTACAAGATAAATATTTTATGATTTTCTGCAAAAATCATCTCTTTTGCTTAAATCTCACTTTTTCCTGACTATATGGTGTACGAAAATTTCGAACACCGAGTACGATTTTTTACCTCTACCCTAAATGGAAAATCGCATTTAAATTATTATTGAAGGAGAAAAAATATGACACGAGCTTATGATAAAAATACAGAATATAACAATGCCCGTGAGATCTTATTGATTGAGAAAATATATCAAAGTTTCGAGACATTAGAAGAAATCCTCGAAAAACTCAAATTGGAAGAACCGTTATTTATGATAAAAACAGCAAAAAGGTCTTTCGCCGACAATCTGTTTAAACAAATACAATTATTCGGCGAAAAACCTGTTGCAAAAAAATATTTAAATTAGGTTATGCTCTTTTCCAAGATGTTCCTTGCGGTGTGTCCTCAAGTACTATTCCGGCATCTTTAAGTTGATTGCGAATAGCATCTGCTTTTGCCCAATCTTTGGATTTTTTAGCTTCTAATCTCTCGGCAATAAGCTGATTTATTTCATCTTCACTTATGCCGTCTTCAGATGCACTCCCCTTAAACCAATCTTCTGCATTTTGATATAACAAGCCCATAACATCAGCACTTGCTAACAACAATGATTTATAATGCTGTTTATCCTCAACGGTTTCTGCCTTGTTCAGATTATTGGCAATATCGTGCAAATAACTGATGGCAAGAGGTGTATTTATATCGTCTGCCAGAGCATTTACAACTCTTTCGTCAGGAGCAACTTCTGCTGTTTCCACATCTTTAACACGCAATAACGCATTATAAAACTTATCCAAAATTTGTTTAGACTGTTTCAAACCGTCGAAAGTAAAGTTAAACGGTTGGTGATAATGAGTACTGATAAACAATAAACGTAATGCTTCTGCCGGATATTGAGTTATCAACTCGTTTACGGTATAAAAATTGCCAAGAGATTTAGACATTTTTACACCATCAACCATTAACATTCCTGCATGCACCCAATATTTTGCAAACGAATCGTTAGGATGTGCACATAACGACTGCGCGCATTCGTTTTCATGGTGAGGGAATATTAAGTCAGAACCACCACCGTGAATGTCAAAAGAATTGCCTAAATATTTAGAGCTCATTGCAGAACATTCCAAATGCCATCCCGGGCGACCGAATCCCCAGGGACTATCCCATCCGGGTTGTCCCTCTTCTGACGGCTTCCACAAAATAAAGTCTGCAGGATTCTTTTTGTAATCAGCGACTTCTATGCGAGCACCGGCAAGCATTTCTTTCATACTGCGGCCGGAAAGAAAACCATAATTAGGCATCGAATCGACTGAAAACAAAACATGGCCTTCAGCTTCATAAGCATGTCCGTTTTTAAGCAATAATTCGACCAATTCTATCATCTCTTGCACAAACTCCGTTGCACGAGGACGATAGTCCGGATCTTTGACGTTTAGCGCGTGCATATCATCAATATACCACTGGTATGTTTCTGCGGTTATTTCGCTAATTGGCTTTCCGGTCTGTTGGTGTTTATTCAATATTTTATCATCAATATCGGTAATATTTGACGCATATTTTACATTCTCATCACCATAAACTTGGCGTAAAACACGATTTAATATATCAAAAACAACCGCAGATTTTGCATTTCCGAGGTGTGCTCTGTCATAAACAGTAGGACCGCAGACGTACATACGAATATTTTTAGAATCTAACGGTTCAAATTTTTCTTTACGTTTTGAGAGTGTATTATGCAAAAACATCTCTGTCATTGTAATCTCCTATGCTGCTTTACCTTTCAGGCGATTATAAACACGTTCGCGCCCGATAAGAGGTAGTAAAATTTTCAACTCGGGACCGTTTTCCATGTTTGTAATAGCCTTACGCAGCGGATGAAACAATCCCTTTCCTTTTCTGTCAATCTGACCTTTTATGTCATTAATCCAACAACTGAAAGTTTCTTCATCCCATGGTTCTGCAGGCAGAAGTGATGCCGCTAAGTCAGTGAGTTCAGCATCTTCAATTGTCGGATTGACCGTACATCGACAGATGTTCTTCCACTGCTCAATATCCGCAACAACATCAATATTATTACGTACCACATTCCAAAAATCTTCATCTACGCCAATTCTGTCGGCAACCATTGAATAAGGCATACCATGAATTAATTTGGTATTAAAATGTTCTAAATCTTCTTCAGAAAACTTAGGTTGAGAGCGACCAAGTTTGTCAAAGTCAAGAGTTTGAGCCAGGCTCTCTAAATCGTAAAAAGGTTCTACGGCTTCAGATGTTCCCAATTTTGCCAGATATGAGCAAATTGACATTGCTTCAACACCTTTTGCACGCAAATCAATTACGCTAACACTGCCTAAACGTTTTGAAAGCTTGCCTTCCTTGCCGGTTAATAACGGCAAGTGAGCAAACTGCGGAGCTGTGCCACCGATAGCTTCAAACATTTGAACTTGTGCAGCCGTATTGGTTACATGGTCTTCACCTCGTACAATGTGAGTGATTCCAAAATCAACATCGTCAATAACCGACGGCAGGTGATATAAAAAGCTACCGTCTTCACGAATGATTATCGGGTCACTAAGATTTGATGCGGCATAGCGACATTCTCCTCGGACCATATCTTGCCATACAATATCGCCATCAATTAACTTAAAGCGGTAGTGAGGTTTACGACCTTCAGCCTCATAAGCGGCTTTTTGCTCATCAGTCAACTTCAATGCGGTTCTGTCATAAATTGGCGGTAAGCCTTTAGTCATAAGCTTTTTACGCATCATTTCAAGCTCTTCTGCCGTTTCATAGCAAGCATATATACGTCCGGCTTCAATCAATTTTGTCGTAACTTCTTGATAGCGTTCAAGACGAGCTGATTGTCTGGCTTCACTTGTCCAGTTCAAACCTAACCAAGTCAAGCTTTCACGAATTGCGTCTTCATATTCTTTTTTGGAACGCTCTTTATCCGTATCATCAATACGCAACATAAACTCTCCGCCCAGTTTTTTAGCTAAAAGCCAGTTGAAAACTGCGGTACGAGTATTTCCGATATGCATATATCCGGTCGGAGACGGAGCAAATCTTACTTTGATTGCACTCATTTTTATCACTTCCTATTTTTTAAACTAATTGCAAATTGTATAGACATATCAATACAAATTCAAGTTTTTTCTAAAAAGAAAGTCCGCTTTTTTACAGCGGACTATTTTTTATTCTGCAGAAGCTGCTTTTTTTGTGGTTTTCTTTTTAGTTGCAGCCTTTTTCGCTGTAGTTTTTTTAGCAGCTGTTTTTTTAGTTGAAGACTTTTTGGTTGTTGTCTTCTTGGTGGCAACTTTTTTAGTCGCAGTTTTCTTAACAGTAGCTTTCTTTGTTGTAGTTTTCTTCACTACTTTCTTTTTAGCTACGGTTTTCTTTGCTGTAGTTTTCTTTTTCGCAGTTGTTTTTTTAGTCTTCTTCTTTGTCTTTCTAACCTTCTTTTTCGGCTCACTTCTTTTTCTGGATATTTCCAAAGCTTTTTCAATATCTTTTTCTTCACACAAACCGATTACGGTAGGATTCTTTGGCTTGATTTCTGCAATATCTTTGTGTGTACCATCGCGCAAAGATGTAATTGTCGGAACGGTAGTGCCTACAAGTTTGCAGATTTGCGAATCGATAATTTCCGGGTAATGCTTCAAAATATACAAAACAGCTGCCGGTTTATCTTTTCTTTGGTATGGCGACAACACTTTTTTATTTTTGCGATTTGAAGCTTTTACATTTCCTTCCGGCTCACTTGCAACCAACATAGCTGTTGCATCTGCTTCGCAACGAGCAATCTCTTCAGCTGTCAACTGACCGGCAGTAATAGGATTCATACCTACAATATTTGCTGCCACATCACCATCAGCAATAGCTCTGATTTCCAATTCATGCAATTCACAGAATCGAGCAATTTGTTTAAAAGTTAAAGTAGTATTATCCAACAACCATACGGCTGTTGCCTTAGGCATTAAAGGTGCTGTCATTTTATAATCCTTTCTTTTTATATAAAGGTCTTTTCGACCAATAAAAAAACCTACGTTCAAATTATGAACGTAGGCTATTCAAAAAAAATTAATATTACATTAAAATATTAATTTGAAGTTTTGAGACCAAACGCTCCAAACTTATTCTTAAACTTAGACAATTGACCGCCTGTATCTACCAAACGATGAACACCTGTCCATGCCGGATGTGATTTCGGGTCAATTTCCAAATTCATCTTATCACCAGCTTTACCCCATGTAGAATTTGTGGTATATGTGCTACCGTCTGTCATTACATATGTAATCTCGTGATAATCAGGATGAATACCTTTTTTCATCTTATTTACTCCATTAAATTTGCTAGTTGTTGCTCTTATACATTACACTTTTTATTATTGCAAGCACTTTTTAAACTTTTTTTATTTATTAGTAGCTTATCAATACATTATTTCTTAAACTTGCATCTTCGGTATTAATAATCTTTATGCTAAAGCTTTTATATCCTTCTCCCAAAAGATATGAACGAACGGCAACCGCCCTGTTTAAGCTCAATCTTTTTCGAGAAAAAATACCTCCGTCATTATCGTAGTTATAAGCTTCAATTAAAAATTTGCCGCTATAATCACCGCCGAGCTTTTCAATCGTAAGATTGAGACGACGAATAATTTCTTCATTTAACTCGTCAGAATTATCGGCAAAAGAAACAGATGTTGATTTGTCATCCATTCCGTCGTCAATATTTGTTTTTTCTTCACCTGCATCAGGTAACTTTGTTACCGGAACTAACGGAGTTACAATTTCTGACATAACTTCCGCTTTCGGAGCTTCATTTTTCTGTTCTTTAACAGGCTCAACAACCGTAATTTTATCTTCTTTTATTTCTTTGTTTTCTGCTGTTTCTGTTTTATTTTCTTTGACCTTATCAGAAACAACAACCGGAGGTAAAACTTCTTTTACCGCTTCCTTTTTAGGAGCCTCTTGCTTAGAAGTATCTTTTTTAACGATTGTTTTTTTGACGACTTTTTTATCCGCTTTTTTTACAGTCTTTTTTGCGACTTTTTCTGTTGATTTCTTTAGAGGTTTCGGAGTCTCTAAATCAGGCATAGGGAGTTCTTGGTCAACATTATCTTGACCTAATGCATTCAATACCGATAAATTAATTTCATAATCAGCTGCTTTAGCATTTGACAATGCCAAGCAAAAGCTAAACAAAAATAAAATTATCAGCCGATACATTTTAACTCCCTTTACCTTTAAGCTATTTTCTTGATTAAAGCTTCCATATTATTGTTTGAAGCAATAATATTATCACCTACGATTACTTCTTCCAATTTAGCCGGAGCAATTTCTTTTCCGTCAAGATTATAAACATATCCGCCGGCTTCTTTAACCAACAACAATCCGGCAACAACGCTGTTTAAGTTGTTTCCGAAGCTGGCAGTAATATCTGTCTTGCCGGCTGCCGTATAGTACATTGCAACAGAAACAGCTCCCAACATTCTGCTTTGAGAAGCGACTTTAGATATACGATTATATGATTTTGCAAAATCTTCCGAAGTTGTATCATAACCTACTTGAACCGAAATCAATGCAAATGTTTCGTCTTTATTGGTTGAAACACGCAAACGTTCATGACTGCGGAATCCTTCCTTGTAAGAACCATTACCCTTTTCGGCAAAATAAAGTTCATCACTAGCTCTGTTATAGATTACGGACGCTTTAACTTCACCGTTTTCACAATAAGCAACTGTTGTCGCAAACAAAGCGATACCACGGGAAAAGTTATTTAATCCGTCAATCGGATTAACCAAAAAACAACTGCCTTTTGCGGGAACAGTCTTTACGCTGTTTTCAATAAAAAGCGCATCAGGTCTGATTTTAGCAAGTTCTATACGCAAATTTTGTGCAGTCTTATTATAAGAGTTTGTAACAAAATTTTGGTAAGGACGAACAGAAGACTGTAAACGTTCTATTTCGCTAAAATCGCGATCAAGATTAGACGTAGACTTTTTGACCGCATTTACAAGCATTGTCAATAAAGGGGAAAGATAAGACATTATTTTGCTCTTTCAACATAGTTAGCTTCAGCTGTTCCGACAACGATTTTTTCGCCTTGGCTAATAAACGGAGGAACCATAACGCGAACACCATTATCAAGTATTGCCGGTTTGTATGATGATGCTGCTGTTTGACCTTTTACAACAGGTTCTGTTTCAACAACCGTACAAATAACTTGTTGTGGCAATTCAACGGCAACTGGTTTTCCGTCAATAAAGTTAATATAAACAGTCATACCTTCACTCATAAACGGACGAGAATCACCAACGATATCTGACGGCATAACAAATTGTTCAAATGTTTCAGAATCCATAAAAGTAAGACCGAGAGAATCTTCATATAAGAATTGGCAGTCTTTTTCTTCTACCATAAGTTTTTCTACGGTATCTTCCGAACGGAAACGTTCGTTTGTTTTTGTACCTTCTTCAACAGATTTCATTTCTACCTGCATAAAAGCACCGCCTTTTCCCGGTTTTATATGAGTAGCCTTAACTACTGTCCAAGGTTTTCCTTTATATTCAATAACCCAACCGACACGGATTGCTACAGCTTGTTGTTTCATCTTTATACTCCTTAAATAAGCTTATTTTCTTTTTTATGTGAATACTTACCCTAATCTTTATTTTTTCGCAACAAAAATCTTATATGTCTCCGGCGTTAAAATCATTATGTCTGCAGAATATTCTGCAAAGGCTATATCATCATCTTGCGGCATTATCGCCATTTGCAATAAAAAGAACTCATTATACCATTTAGCAAGTTCAATTGTTTTATCTTGACCGTCATGCCACACCTTAAATATAACAAAATCCGGCTCGTTTTCGCTGACTATCATTGCTTCGTGCCTGCGATTACGACAAATTATCCCCAAGGTCATATCGCCTGATTTCTGTCGAATTGTCTCAATATCTTTTTTTATATTTTTACTTGATGTTAAATCGACAATTATTCCGTCTGCTCCCAAATTTTTACATAGCTCCAATGCCTTATTTCCGTGCAATAAAACTATTTTTTCCGCTTTCAAAAGTTTTGAAGTTATGTCTTTCAAAGCTCCAAAATCCATATCGGAATTAAGGGTATAACACTGAATTTCTTGAGAAGATATCATCAAGTCATCGTTCGGAGATGTAATGTTTAAAATAAAATTTGTCATTTGTAGCTTGAAATATATACGTTAATTAATTATTATGCCGATATTATATGACAAATAAGATTAAAAGAAAGTGAATCAATGAATAATATGCCAAAATCAGAAGAAGCATGGAAAGAGCTGGAAAACAATCTTGCTCAGCTTGAATTGATGGTTAAAAACAAAATTGAAAGCATTAAAGCACTGAAAGAAACCGCTCAAAATTCAATCAAAAAAATTGATAATTTGGTAGCAAACTTAAATGAGGCTATGAAATAATGGCACAGGTAGTTATTACAATTAATGATCGAGAATATCCCATTGCCTGCGAAAACGGTCAAGAAGTTCGCATTATGCAGTTAGCTCAAATTTTGGAACAAAAAGCTCAAATGCTCAAAGCTTTCAGCGGTCAAATCAGTGAAAATATGTTTTTGGCAATGATAGGAATTTTGGTAGCCGACGATTTGATGGAAGCCAGAAAAAACGCACCTCCCCCTGTTGAACAAAATAACAATGATAAGATATGGGCAGAAAAAATTAAAACTTTGGATGAAAAAATAAAAAATATTGCAAAACATATCGAAACATTGTAGTATGAAGATATGGAGAGATGACTGTTTGGTGCGTAATCCCGCAGATCTTCCGAGCCACAAGTTTTTTTAGGGAGTTGTTCCTGCTCTGATCGTGGTCTTTGCATACGACACCCACCTAGTGAGATGCGGTTCGTGATAGAATGTATTGTACGGCCCGACGGTTATCTCTTTTAGTTTTTTATTATACTCCGTTTAAGCGGAGTTTTTTTGTAGGAGTCTAAAATTGAAAATTATTTATTGCGGAGATGTGGTCGGTAGGGCCGGCAGAGATGCAGTATTAAACAACTTAAAAAGTATGCGACAAAAATATAATGCCGACGTAATAATTGTTAATATTGAAAATGCCGCACACGGTTTTGGTGTTACCCCTGGAATTGCAAAAGAATTTTTAGAATCGGGAACAGATGTTTTAACTACCGGAAACCATGTTTGGCAACAACGAGATATTCTTCCCTTTTTAGATGAAAACAAAAGAATTATTCGCCCGCTTAATTATCCCGAAACATGTTGCGGACGTGGCTATACAGAATTTGAACTTCCAAACGGAAAAAGAATCCTTATTACTCAGGTTTTGGGACGAGTATTTATGGAAAGTGTCGATAATCCGGCATTAACTTTGGATAAATTGCTAAAATCATATTCTCTGGGCAGAAATATTGATGCAATTTTTGTTGATATTCACGCAGAATGTACATCAGAAAAACTTTCGCTCGGATATTATATGGATGGCAGAGTATCTGTTGTGGCCGGTACACACACTCATGTTCCGACTGCAGATGCAAAAGTTTTGCCTAACGGCACTGCCTATATTACCGATGTCGGAATGTGCGGAAATTATGACTCTGTCCTGGGTTTTGACAAACAGGCTCCTATTGACAGGCTGTGTCAAAAATATAACGGGAATCGACTTGAAGTATGCAGAACTAACGGAACAGTTTGGGGAATTTATGTTGAAACCGATGACACAACCGGTTTAGCAAAAACTATTGAACAATTTAGTATATAGGAACAAAAAAATGGCTGAAAAAGAATATATTTCTTATGACGAAATCGTTGAAGAATGTAAAAAATTGGCAGGACGTATAAAAAACAACAACTTTAATAAAATTATTGCAATCACTCGTGGCGGAATGGTTCCTGCTTGCCTTTTGGCACAGTTTTTAGATATTCGCACAATTGACAGTATTGCTTTAGTCAGTTATGGAAACGACGACAAACAAACAGAGCTGAAATGTTTGTTAGCACCTAATGTAGATATTGACGAGCAAACTCTGTTTGTAGATGATTTATACGACTCCGGAAATACTTATAAGTATATTAAGAAACAGTATCCTCAGGCAAAATGTGCCGTTGTATATACTAAATATGCCGATGCTGCGTTGGATTTTTCGGCAACACTAAAAGCTAAAGACAAATGGTTGGTATTTCCTTGGGAATTTGATGCAATTTAACAAAAAACTCGGAGCTAAACTCCGAGTTTTTTAATTGGTGGGTGTGACAAGGATCGAACTTGTGACCCCTACGATGTCAACGTAGTGCTCATACCGCTGAGCTACACACCCGAAACAGATATGTCTTTTACCTCAATTGTTTTTATTTGGCAAGATTTTTATTATTAAAAATTTAATCTTTGTCTGATAGTCTGTTTCTGTTGCAACAACAGGGGTATTGATATGAGTGAAAAACATATAAAATTTCAGGTTGATTATTCAAAGCTGAAAGTTGTTAATGAGTACAACACTAAAAATCAACGTTATCCTTTGGTTTTGTCAGTTCCGCACAGCGGCACCGTTTTTCCTGCAGAATTTTTAGAAAATGTTGCCGTTAGCGAAAACGAACTGCGTTCTAACGAAGACCCTTTTGTTGATGAGTTGGTAGCAGAAGCATCTGATTTAGGGATTCCGATGATAAGCCTTAATATAGGTCGAGCTTTTATTGATGTGAATCGAGATGCTATCGAAATTGACCCTGCAATGTTTTATAATTATCCGAATACTGATATTGCAACTAACAATAAAAGATGTCGTGTAGGATTAGGGTTGTTTCACAGAATTACCTCCGAAAGAAAAAATATTTATGACGGACTACTTGACTATAACGAAGCTCAAGAAAGAATCAAAAATATTTATAACGTTTATCATAAAAGCTTGCAAAAAATTATTGATAAAACCATTAAAAAGTTTGGTTTCTGTTTAGTTCTTGATTGTCACTCCATGCCCTCAAAAATATGCAACATTATGCAAGATAATCGACAAATAGAATTTTGTTTAGGCACATTGTTTGAACAAAGTTGTCCTACAGAAGTGGTAGAGTTTATGACTCATTTTCTGGAACAAAAATACAATGTAAGTATTGATTGTCCATATTCCGGTGCTTATATAAGTTTCAATTATTGTCAGCCGCGAAAAAATGTTTATACCTTACAAATGGAAATAAACAGAAGCATTTATGAAGATGAAACTGTGTATAAAAAAACACCCAACTTCCAATATGTTAGCACAGATATCTGCAATGCTATAACCGGACTTGCCAATTTTTTACTGGATTTTAAAAAATAATTATGCTATAAACCTCTTTGTTTTGTTAATTTGAGGCTATGGAAAAGCCGTTTATTTTGATAACCTGCCCTCGGATTTTTATTATGCCGATAAGCAGATTGAAACCGCAAAAGCGGGGGATATTTGTGGCACTCCGAGGAAACAGAGGGATACTTTAATTAGGTAAAAGTATCAAAAATTTTAATGATTTTTCTTATATTGCTGATGTTATTTCAGCCTCTGCCGGTGGACGCACAGGATACTGTGATTATCGAAGAGGACTTTGTTTGTTTGAATGCAACCATGCAAGCAGAAGAAGAATATCAGATACAAAAACATTTACTTACTTCTATTTCCAGCATTGAATCGGGCCGTTGGCACAACGGACAACAAGAAAAAGCAGCTTGGCCTTGGACTGTCAATGTAAAAGGAAAAGGGTATTTCTATAAAACCAAAGCAGAAGCAGTTGCTGCCGTAAAAAAATGGCAAGCAAGAGGTTATACCAGTATCGATGTAGGTTGTATGCAAGTCAATTTGCGTTTTCACGGCAAAAAATTTGCCAATATAGAAGATGCTTTTGACCCTAAAAAGAATGTTGATGTTGCTGCTCAATTTTTGAAAAAACGCTATGAAAAAAGAGGCGATTGGATGCGCGCCGCTACCGATTATCATTCTAAAAAACCGAGTAAGGCTCGTGCATACAAGAAAAAACTCTTAACAGCTTTGAATAATGCACGAGAAGTAAGCGAACGTTTTCTTGCTCAACAAGCATCAAACTATTTAATCATCAAAGACAATCGCAGTTGGTTGTCAAGATGGTTTGACAGAGATGAAACTGTCAAGGAAATCAAGCTTTCTTTGAGAAATTAATATGAATTCCGATAATTTTTTCAGCAGAGAATACGCAATAAAAAGTTACGAATGTGACTGCAACGGTGTGTTGAGAATTGTAACCTTAATGAATATTTTTCAAGATGTTGCGGATTCTCATGCTTCAAAAATAGGTGTCGGAATTGAGCATTGTCTAAATCACGGATTGGCGTGGGTTGGCTCGAATTATCATATAAAAATATCTCGCATGCCGACATGGCACGAACGAATCGTTGTAAAAACTTGGCCGTCAGGAAAAAACAAGCTTGTCGCAACTCGTGATTTTTTGGTAGAAGACGAAAAAGGCAATGCAATTATCGTTGCCTCGAGTCAGTGGGTATTGATTGATTTTGCTAAAAAAAGACCTGTATCTTTGGAGAACAATCTCCCTGAATATCAATTAACCGAAAAACGCTCTTTAGATACAGACTTTCCTAAATATAATGCACCTGAAAATGCTGATGTAACCGTGTCGTTTAAGGTGAGATATGATGATATCGATGTCAATAAGCACGTTAATAATTCAATTTATCCGGTGTGGGCAACAGAGTGTATCGATAGCGATTTTCGTATGACCCATCACCCCCAAGAGATTGAAATATCTTTCAAAAAAGAGTGTCACTATGGAGAAACTGTTGAGGTAAAAACTCAACTTGATAACAAAACGTCATTACATAGCATTGTGGTTCCTGCCGACAATAGAGAAGTAGCAAGACTTCGTATCTTGTGGAAATAAGATATCTGTTTTACGATTTTCAACATTTGAGGGTGTACGAAAATTTCGTACACCGTATACGAAATTTTCCCTCTACCCAGATAAAAATTTTTATGTTTATATTTTTTACAAGATGAAGTTAAGTGGAGAACAACAATGAAAAATATAAACAATAATA
>JAZRCM010000005.1:0-148500 GCA_045659785.1 Alphaproteobacteria bacterium | reverse complement strand
AATGCCGCAATTATCGGTTCCATAACCGCTTGACGTATTATAGCTTCTTTATCTCCGCCACGAGCTTTTTTAACAGTTTGGTCATAACGTTTTTCCAAAGATTCTAAATCGGCAATCATCAACTCTGTTTCTACAATTTCCGCATCTCTGATAGGATCAACACTGCCCTCAACGTGAGTTATGTTATCATCTTCAAAACAGCGCAAAACATGCACAATCGCATCTACCTCACGAATGTTGGCTAAAAACTGATTTCCGAGCCCTTCACCGCGAGACGCACCTTTTACCAATCCTGCGATATCCACAAATTCTAACTGCGTCGGAACAACATTTTTGGGTTGCACCATTTCAACCAATTTATCTAAACGAGAATCAGGAACGGCAACTCGCCCCGTATTCGGCTCAATAGTACAAAAAGGGAAGTTTGCAGCTTGTGCCGCTATCGTTTGTGTTAAAGCATTAAATAATGTAGATTTCCCCACATTCGGCAAGCCGACAATACCACAATTAAATCCCATAATATTCTCCTTTATTTATGACGCAACATACCGATTTTGTTACTAAAAGCACTCATTCCCTCTTTCAGCAATATTCCGATATTTTCTTTAACTAATTCTATATTTTTATCTAACAATTCTTGTTCCGTTTTCGAAAAACGTGAAAGGACATGATTTACCACAACTTCTCCGACACCTTTAGGATGTCCTACACCCAAGCGAATACGGTGGTAGCCGTTAGTTATGTGAGAATCAATACTCTTTAAACCGTTATGTCCTCCGGAACCTCCGCCGGTTTTGACTTTTATTTGCGAAATATCTAAATCCATATCATCGTGAATAACCACAATATTATCCGGCAGAATTTTGTAGAACATTGCTGCTTTAACTACCGAATTTCCCGATAAATTCATATAGGTTTGCGGTTTTAACAAATAAACTTTTTCTCCGGCAATTTTTCCTTCAGAAATTAAGCCGTCAAATTTTTCACGCCAAGAACCGAAACTATATTCTTCGGCAATAGAATCCACTGCCATAAAACCTGCATTATGACGTGTATTTATATAATCCGCACCGGGATTTCCCAAACCGACGATTAAAAACATCTTTACCCCATAGAAAAATATCGGAGCGTCCGATTCTCTGTTCATTACAAACCGAGAATTTTAAGCGCTCCGATAATCCTTAAAGCTTACTTTCTGAGAAAGTCAACGTGAATTGGTTTGTCAGAAACCGGATGGAATTGAACATCTTGGCAAGAAACTTTGATTTTTTTGCCATCAACTGCAACTTCAATATCAGCATCATAGAAACCAACCATATCCAAAGCTTTTTCAAGCTCAACAGGATGAAGGCTAATCATAACCGGTTCTTGTTTGTTACCATAAATTACGGCAGGAACACGACCTTCACGACGACATGCTCTAGCTGCCCCCTTACCTGCTCTTTCGCGCTTTTCAGCATTAAATGTAATATCTGTCATTTTTATATTCCTTAAAAAATTAACACACACCGACAAACCTCCAGGGGTGTTTGCCGGATAAAGTGCTTCTACTACTTTATTTCTGTTTTTTCAAGTATTTTTTACATTCAAAAAATTTTCATCACAACTTTAAAAACAAAAAGAGGGATTCGAAATTTCGAATCCCTATAAATCTCTTTGCTTGTAGAACTACTTTACGTAGTTAGTGACCTCAGCAGGCGATTTCTCGCTAAGGTTAACGGCCAAGCACTCACCAAGGTGATACTGGCGGTTAGCATTTACGAGAGCCACTTCTCCGCCGTGAATACGTAACTTAACAACATACAAGTTGTCTTCACCCACGAGCTTAATGAGCTCAGCAGTGTCGTAACAATGATACGAAGCCTGCGTAACAACTTTGACTGACTTCGTTCCACTTGGCTTTGCCAAAACAACACCCTGCTCTTTTTCATCAGGTGTCAACTCGCCGGTTAAGAGACCCAAACGACCGTTGTCATCAGAAACTACAACTTGATCGTTAATCACGGCAACAACATTCAATTTGCGGTATCCACGCACACGATTAAGGATACTAGAAAAAACATTCTTCATGTTCGTTAAGATTATATGATGAATAATTAATTTGAATATACTATAAATACACCCTATTTTCTTTTTTGTCAATATTTGTATTAAAAAAAAGGCGCTGCTTTTTGCAGTGCCTTGTAAAATATGATAAAATTAAACAAACATTGTGTCCAAAAGCTCTTTACAATACCCTCTTAATTCCGGATTTTTCATCAAAGAAAGTTTTAAATTTGCACGAGCCAAGTCTGCATTTGTTCCACAGTCAAAACGAGTCACATCACACAATACTCCGGTCAACTTCATACCTCTTTGAGCAGCTAAACCGGCAGCATCGGCTAAATTAATCTCGCCATTATTACCTTTTTGAACTTCAGGCAAAATGTCCATAATTTCGTTCGGTAAAATATATGGTCCCATACTTGCATAGTTGGAAGGTACATCTTCCAGAGCAGGTTTTTCAACTTTGCCTTTTGCTCTAACTACACGACCATCACGAACAGCACCGATGAGAGCACCGTAGCGAACCATTTCTTCACGTGGGAATTCCATAATATTTTCGACCATTCCGCCTTCTTGTTCATAAACATCCAACAACTGGCGTAATACACCCGGACCGCCATGAGTATTGATATAAACATCATCCGGCCACATAACCACAAAATCTCTGTCGCCGACATATTCTTTTGCCATCAAAACAGCATGTCCGTTTCCTTTCGGTTCAGACTGTTCGGCAAAATGGAACTTCATACCTTCAGGAATAATGTCTTGAACAACCTTAAGCAAATCAAGTTTACCCTTTTCTTTAAGGTGTTCTTCAAGCCAATCATTAGTTTTATAATAGGATTCGAACAAGTGTTTACAAGATTGATCACTATAAATGAATACAATCTCTTTAATACCGATTTCAGCACAAGCATTAACCGCATATTGAATTATCGGTAAGTTATTAAGTGTTAAAAAGCCTTTATGCAAAACTTTTGTAGCAGGCAGGTTGCGTGTTGACAAACCTGCCACTGGGAGGATACATACCTCAGGTTTTCTGTACATCAAAATCTCCAAATGATAAAATTAATTGATGCTTATATATATAACACAAAAAAACCTTTCTACAAGTTATTTAACTATTCTTCCACCGCTTTCTATTTCTTCGCCATCATTAATTCGTAATATCAAACCGCTTGACGATTCTCCATTTGAATTTGAAGCTTCGGGTTGTTGTAGAGAGCTACGGATAACACCATTACTTTGATTGCTGAAATCAAGCACTTTTCCTTGTTTTTGAATAGCTTGTTCCGAACGATTGATTTCTTCCAAGTCGCGTTCAACAGTAACGGTTTTGCCACCGGCTGTTGCAATTTTTCCGGTATTTTCGGAAAGTTTTTGCTTAATAGCTTCTTCTTCAATTCTCTGCTGATACGCTTTTTCTTCAGCGGTTATTTTTGCATCAACATGTTCTTCATATTTATCGAGAATCTTTTCAGCTTCAGCTATTTTATCGCTGGCATTCTCCAAATCCTTACGAAAATCAGCCGCAAATTTTTCTAAAACAACTATATCACTAACACCTTGCGATACAATATTATTACCGCCGACTTGAATATTTATTTCATCAATACCGTTAACTAATTTTTCAAGTTGTTTTTTCATATTTTCGGCTTCTGCATCACCATCAAGATAATAGTCAGTATTGAAAGCCGCCAAACGTTTTCCGAACTCACCGTTCATATCGAGTAATCTCGATGGTAACATTTGTGATTGATCTGCAATTTTAGAAATTTTTGCAACATCTTCACGGATTCGCAAACGAACATCTTGAACTCTGGTAGAAGTTAAATCTCTCTCAATTTTAGACAGACGCTCTTCTATCAAATCGTTTTTAGTTTTCAACTCTGCGATTACATCATCGTTGATATCAGCCATTCCGTTTTTAGAAATAACTTCAGCAATATCCATATTTGTTTGAACTATTTGCTTATTAATCGCCGAATAATAACGCTTCATTTTTTCATTTTCGGCTAAACTGCTGCCTGCTTTAAATTCTGTCACGACAGAAGCGTTTAATCTTTGTTTTGATTTTTGCGCACGTTCTTGTTGTTCATCCATTAAATCACGATACTTCTTAATCTTAGCATCTTGTTCTGCCTTTGCCTGCGCAACAGCTTGTTTTTCATTAGCATCATAAACATCGGTAATCGAATTCACCTCAACCTCAAGAGACGGTGCATTTATATTGCCGTCAAGAGTAAAACTCAAACCAGAAACATTTTTAACCGTTTTAAATATAGTGTTAAAGGTTGAAGTAATACTCCATGCCCCTAAATTTCCGTCTGCTGACAAATCTACGGCATAAGTATCACCGTCAAACGTTGCATATCTAATATTATAATTTCCGTTTTCAAGCTTAAACTCACCACTAAATGAATTAAACATCGTTTCACCGGAACTCAAGTTTTCTTGTGCTAATGCTTTGAAACCATCTGAAATAATTCTGCTTTCAAGGTCAGCTTCTATCACACTTAAATCCCAACCTTTAACAATAGGTTTTACAAAATTAAACTTACCACTTCCGTTCATTTGTGACATAATACTGTCAACAGAATCTGCGGAGGTATTAAAGTCTAATGTTGCTTCCAAAATAGCTTTTTCCATACCATAAGTGCTTCCGCTCCATTTAGCTTTCGGCAATTCCATATTATTTAAAACAAGCTTTCCGCTTAACTTAGGTGTTTGAACCGTATTAAGTTCAAAATCTAAATTTACCAAACCGTTTTCTTTCTCGCCTATAAACTGAGCAACTTTTAATACTTGTTTATTTAAGACCATAGTCCACGAAGTATTCTTAAGCGAATATTTTTGTACAGAGAAATCTTCAACATTAAACTTCGCTTCCATATCCCAATCTTTTAACCAAGAATAATCTATCTTAGCCTTGCTCAAATTCGGTTTAGGCAAAAATGGTACTCGCTCGGTTTTGGGACGAAATACACCTGCTTCATTTCTTGTATTTTTGTTATAAACAAACCGTTCAAACTCAAATTTATTTGCTTTTAAGTTAGACTTAATTAAATTTCGCCCATCTTTCTTAGAATACAAAACATCGCCGGTAAAGTGATTTGAGCCGATATAAGTATCCATATTCTTAAACAGCAATGCATTAACACTTCCCTTAACATCCGAAGACATTTTAATCAGACCTAACGGAAATTCAGGATTATAATTTATAGAGAAGTCATTTAACATTCTGACTACATCATTATTATTTAACTGAAGTTTGCCGTTCACATAATACACATTATCAACTTTTGAAATTTCACCGTTATATACGGTATCAACATTTCCTAATTTTGATACTGCTTTTATTGCCGCTCTGCTCAAACCTCCGGTTACAACCCCCTTAGAATCAAATTGCAACAGGTTGTCAAAGTTAACTTTAGGAAATTCAAGTCCCATTCTTTCTGTAAAGGCTTTATTATCTGCAACTGCAATTCCATATTTCAAATTTTTGAATTTTGGTTCACCGCCAAATCCAGAAACTTCGCCTTTTAATGCAACCTGAGCACTTGCTACATTATTAATTGAAAAATCAGAAATTTTTGCAACTCCGTCCTTTATTACCGCTTCGGCAGCAACTTTTTCAAAAGGAATTTTATGCCAAATACCTGAATTTAATTTTGCTCTGAATTGAACATCTAAATCTTTCAATTTAGCCAATTGTTTGAAACGATATATAACCTTGTTTTCCCAACCTGTTTGAGAAACTGCTTCAGGAAGTGCTTCTACATAATTATCCAAATTTATATTATCAACATCGGCAATTACAAAGTATTTATTTCCGTTCTTTCTAATCCACGCCAACTTAGCATTAATTGCCGTTTTATCCAGATTAAACACAAACGGGCTTGCCTTGATTGTTTCTAATGTTCCCGACAAATTAAATTTTGTAGATGCTTTTTTATACACTCCTTTAGTCAACGGAGTTACTTTATATCCCAACCAATTTGCTGTTTTAGCAAAATCCAATGTGCTTGCATCTACATCAAAGTTATACGTCAAAACCTTTTCGACACTAAATATCTCGCCCTTGAACTTCAACAACCCGTCAAACGGCAACTGAGCATTGAATTTTTGAACAACAAAAGCATTATTCATAAAGTCAAAGCTTAAATCAAAATCTCTGATAACTTGGTTTTTATAAGTTGTTTTAACTGATTTTACATCACCGATTATATCAAAATTGTATTCCGGAATATAATTTTTACCGTCATATTTTTTCAAAAAGTCTTTTACTGCCTGCAAAACCGGCTCTAAATTGAGCTCTGCCATATTGAAAGCCAAATCTACACGACGACGTTGCATTCCCTCTTCGCCGATTTGAGTTTCTTTTCTCGGAATAAGGATATTACCGGCACCGGCACTTTCAGCATATTTTATCACAATATTAGAAAGAGCTATTTGTGTCTTATCGCTTTTTACCGCTAAAGACATCGCCAAAGGATATTCATAATCTTCCGAAAGTTTTGCTTTAGAAAACATACTGTTTATGAAATTAACCGGATTTTTTGATTCGACTACGATATTACCGTTTACGGCATCATTTTTCACTAAAACGGTACCGTCAAAACGAACATAACTTTCTGATTGCGGATGACTTATAACCATATTTACCGAAGTTGCAAAACTATCCGAAAATTTTCCTAAATCAAGAGCAAATCCACCGGGAGTTCCGTCTTTTACATAACTTCCCTCGATTCGATACGGCCCGAACAAACTTCCGGCAATAACTTCCGCATTTATGTTAGCGATAACCGTGTCAATTTTATACATCTTATTTATAAAATGAAGCTTCGCATCTTCCAACATCACGCTTCCGAAAGATACTTCCACATTATTTATTGCAAAATCTTCATTACCGCTTTTTGACGATTGCCAATTTATTGTACCGTCTTCATATCCTTCTATGAAAATTTCCGGGTTTACGACTGTCATTTTTTCGACATTAATTTTACCTTGAATAAGTGAACGCACGGATAGAGATGCCACTACTTTGTTGATTTTGGCCAAGGTAACTTTTTGCCCGGTTTTATCGTGATTATATACATCAATGTCGGCAGCTTCTAAAGAAGGGGTCGGAAAGATATGAAAACTAACAGATCCGTTAAAAGCAACATTTTTGCCGGTTGCCTCCGAAAACTGTTGAGCAATACTGGCTTTGTGCTGATTCCAATCTATCATATTAAGATAAACAGTAGCCCCAATCAAACCAACTATTACAAGACCTAAAACCCCAAAAATTATCTTTTTAATCATAGTCTATCCTTTTTTATAATATCTTCTTATATTTAATCATAACTGCACAAAGTTAAAATAATCTTTGCTAAATATATAATCGTAGCATATTATAAAGCATATATTGATTAATAAAAAGCTTAAGGTCAAGAGATAACATGAAAAAAAATCAACTTCTTTTAAATTTAGCCATTAATTCGATGAACAATGCTCATGCTCCCTATTCTAATTTTAAGGTCGGAGCCGCAATTTTAGCCGATAACGGCAAAACTTATTCCGGATGCAACGTTGAAAACATATCTTATCCTTGCGGAACTTGTGCCGAAGCGGGAGCTATTGCCTCAATGGTTGCCGACGGAGGCAAAAAAATCATAAAAATAATTATTGTTTCAGACGGAGATATAATGATAACTCCCTGTGGTGCTTGTTTGCAAAGAATTAAAGAATTTTCCACCACAGAAACCGAAATAATATTAACCAAAGAATGTGAAGAAGTAAAAACCGTAAAAATGTCTGACTTACTTCCGTTGGCTTTTGAGGAGTTTTAATATGATAAACTTGAATCAACTACAAAATTTAATGCAAAATCGCAAACCGGAAACAGCAATTATTCTCGGTTCCGGATTAGGGGAAATTGCCGACAATCTGCAAAACAAACTTATCATAAAATATGAAGAAATAGAAGGATTTCCGAAAAGCACCGTTGCCGGACATAACGGGCAATTTGTCATCGGAAAAATTGATAATAAAGAAATATTATGTATGCAGGGACGTTTTCATCTCTACGAAGGTCACGACCCGAAAGTTATTGCTAAAGTAATACAAGCATTAAAACATATCGGCATTAAGGAACTTATAATAACTAATGCTGCCGGCTCGCTAAATCCTGATTTTTACCCCGGAGAAATTATGCTCATAACAGACCATATCAATTTTTCCGGTTGCAATCCCTTACTCGGAGCTAATGATGACAAAATCGGTCCTCGTTTTTTTGACATGAGTAACGCATACGATAAAGATTTACAGGCAAAGGCGCGTAATATTGCCAAAAGAAATAACATCAAGCTTAACGAAGGTACCTATTTAATGGTATTAGGCCCTAATTTTGAAACCGCTGCAGAAATACGAGCTTTTAGAATTTTAGGTGCCGATGCTGTCGGTATGTCAACCGTTCCTGAAGTTTTATCCGCTGTTCACTGCGGAATAAAAGTCTTGGCTATTTCTGCTTTAACCAACTTTGGGACCGGAATACAAACAACTCCGCTAAGTCACGAAGAAACGCTTTCCGGTGCGGCAAAAGCATCAGGCTGTTTAACAGATTTAATCATAAACTACATTAAGGAGGAATAAATTATGCGTGATTTTGAAATGGCAAAACAACTTATTTCTTGTCTTGATTTGACATCTCTTAATAAAGATGACAACGAAACAAGTATCACAAGATTATGCGAAAGAGCCGTCACTCCTTACGGTAATGTTGCTGCCGTCTGTGTATACCCTAAATTTATTCCTTTAGTTCAAAAACTTCTTGAAAATACAGATATTGCCATTGCTACGGTAGTAAATTTTCCGGAAGGAGGAACCGATATTGAAGCAACAACGGAAGAAATAAAAAATGCCATAGCTTTCGGGGCAGATGAAATTGACGCCGTTTTTCCGTATAAAAGTTTTTTGGAAGGCGATATCGAAACTTGCCGCAATTTTCTGGAAGCAGTAAGTAACGAATGCAAAAACCACAAATTAAAAATCATATTGGAAAGCGGAGCTTTTCCACATGTTACACAACTACAAAATGCTTGCAGTTTATGTATGGAATACGAAATCGATTTTTTGAAAACATCAACCGGAAAAACCGATGTTTCCGCTACTCCCGAAGCAGCTAATGCAATTTTGGAAACAATTCACAATACTCCTCGCCATGTAGGTTTCAAAGCCAGCGGAGGAATAAAAACTTTTGAACAAGCTCGCAAATATTATATTATTGCACAATCTATTTTTGGCGATGCTTGGCCTACCTCCGAACATTTTCGCATCGGAGCCTCTTCTGTTTTAGATGATTTATTAAAAGTTATAAAAAAAGGAATTTAACATGTTACCGCAAGAATTAATCCGTAAAAAAAGAGATAAAAAAGAACTGACAGCAGAAGAAATCAGTTTTTTCATCAAAGGTGTTACCGATAAATCCATCGCCGATTGTCAAACCGCTGCTTTAACCATGGCCATATATTTGAACGGTTTCAGCAAAAATGAAACCACAGCTTTGACGATGAGCATGCGAGATTCGGGAGATGTTTTGAAATGGGACGACATAAACGGACCGATTGTTGACAAACATTCATCCGGCGGTGTCGGGGACAAAATAAGCCTTATGTTAGCTCCAATGTTGGCATCTTGCGGAGCATTTGTTCCGATGATTTCCGGTCGAGGCCTCGGACATACGGGGGGAACACTTGATAAATTTGATTCCATCCCCGGCTATCAGACCTGCCCGACAAATGAGTTGTTCCGCAAAACAGTAAAAGAAGTCGGTTGCGCAATTATCGGACAAACCGGAAACCTTGCCCCTGCCGACAAAAAAATATATTCTTTACGAGATGTTTGCGCAACAGTAGAATCAATTCCGCTGATTACTGCTTCTATTTTATCGAAAAAATTAGCAGCAGGACTTGATTGCTTAATTATGGACTTAAAATGCGGTAACGGTGCATTCATGAGCAATATTGAAGATGCCAGAGAATTGGCAAAATCAATTGTTAATGTCGCAAACCATGCCGGCACAAGAACCAAAGCATTGCTTACGGACATGAATCAGGTATTAGGCACAACTGCCGGTAATGCCGTAGAAATGCAAGAAGCTGT
This sequence comes from Alphaproteobacteria bacterium, assembly GCA_045659785.1. Taxonomy (GTDB): domain Bacteria; phylum Pseudomonadota; class Alphaproteobacteria; order RF32; family CAG-239; genus JAFUYI01. The sequence goes on along the minus strand of JAZRCM010000005.1, from coordinate 138,309 downwards.
TGATTATCTCAAAAATATCAATATTGACAGCCGTCTGCATGCAATTACCATGGATTTGTGTGCTAACCTGTTGGTACAAGCAAAATTGTTCCATAATACTGATGAAGCAAAAGTTCAATTACAACAAAATATTGATAACGGCAAAGCTTTAGAGATTTTTGCAAAGATGGTAAGTTCTCTCGGAGGACCGACCGATTTTGTTGAAAACACCGAAAAATATTTACCGCAAAGTCCGTTAAAACTCCCTGTATTTGCAAATACTCCCGGTTATGTTAATGCAATGAATACTCGCAACATCGGATTAAGCATTATCGAGCTTAAAGGCGGACGCGTTACCCCTGAACAAAAGATAGATTATTCTACCGGCTATTCCGGATTTTGCCAAATCGGAGATTATGTTGATGAGCAAACTCCATTAGCTTTTGTTCATGCTGCTAACGAAGAAGATTATGAAAAAGCTGCAAAATCATTGCAAAACAATATAATCATCGGTGAAAAGGCTCCGATTGTCGGTAAAAATGTTTTTGAGGTTATTGAGTAATGCCGCATATATACAATGCTCCTAATATCCCTTTAGCAAAACATGCTTTTTTCGGAAGAAAAGGCGGTGTGTCTAAAGGGATATATAATAGCCTGAATTTTAATTATCGAGGTAATGATAAACCTGAAAATCTTTCTCGAAATTTAGACATTGTCGGAGCTTATTACGGTTTTGACGGTTCAAGAGTTGTTCGCTTATTACAGGCTCATACCGATAAGTCCGTATATGTAGATAAACCCTCACAATATAAAATAGAGGCTGACGGAGTTGTTACCGACAAAACCGGTATAGTTCTCGGCATCACCACCGCCGATTGTATCCCTGTTTTGTTAGCCGATTATAAAAACGGCATAATCGGAGCTGCTCATGCCGGATGGAGAGGAGCTTTGAGCGGAGTTGTCGAAAACACCATAAAATTGATGGTAGAACGTGGAGCGGAAATTTCTGAAATAGCAGTTGCAACCGGGCCTTGTCTGCAAAAAGCAAACTTTGAAACTAAAGATGACATGCGAGATATGTTCATTGCCCAATCAAACGACAATCAACAATTTTTTACTCAAATTGAAGACGGAAAATACCTCTGTGATTTGGAAGAATATTTGAAACACAGAGTTAAATTGATGGGAATAAACAATATTTGCACTTCGGGAATAGATACCTATTCTAACCCGGATTTATATTTCAGTTATCGCCGCAGTTGTCATCAAAACCTCATCAAACAAGCGGGAGATTTTGGAATTGAGTTATCAACCATTTGCTTATAAAAAAGCCGATTTACAACATTACAATCAACGGCAATATCCTATCGATATGTTGGTTATTCACTCGATGGCTCACGATGCTGAAGAAGGAATTGCCCGTTTGGATGAGTTGGAACTAAGCTCGCATTATGTTGTAGATTATGACGGAACAATTTTTCAATGTGTTGACGAAAACAATCGGGCTTGGCATGCGGGAGTCAGCAGTTGGCGAGGACTTGACGATATAAATTCCCGTTCTATCGGGATTGAAGTTTGTCATCGCTCTTTAGGACAAAGCGACTTTAATAAAAAGCAAATAAAATCTCTCATAAATTTATGTAAAGACATAATCGAGCGGAACAAAATCGCTCCGACAATGATTGTCGGACATTCGGATGTCGCCCCTAATCGCAAACCCGACCCCGGAAAAGCTTTTCCGTGGCAAGAACTTGCCGCTCACAACATCGGAATATGGTACGGAAGCCGTTTCTCCGAAGAAGAAGACATAGCAAAAATGTTATCGGAAATCGGATATAACACCGAAAACGAAGAAAATATCGCAACCTCGGCTTATGCTTTTTGCCGTCGTTTTTTACCGAAAAAAATTGTAACCATGCCAACCCAAAAATTGCTTGATAATCCGTATCCGGATAATTGCTCTGCACTGTTAAAAGATAATGCTTTTATCCGCAGTTTGCAAAACATCAGCATGCAATATAAATTATACGGCAATATAAAAAAGGGCTCATAAAGAGCCCTTTTATTATTCTACAATCGGAAAGAGAGGATCGCCGACTTTTATTGTCGAATCTTCTTTTAAATCGAAAGGCATAAATTCGGCCTTGAACTCATCTATATCAATACCCAATGATGTTTCAATTTTGCCTGCAGTTGCCGGAGCTAACGGATAAAGAGCTAATCCGATTAATCTTAAGCATTCCAAAGTTGTATAAACAACAGCATCAAATCTGTCTTTTTGAGCAGGATCTTTTGCCAAAACCCAAGGAGTGTTAGCTGCAAAATAAGCATTTGTGGCATCTCCTGCTTTCATAATGCTGTCAGCAAGTTCGCTAACTGTTTCCAAACTCATTTCTTGACTGTAAATACGTTCGAAACGACCGGCAATATCAGTAATAAGTTTTTTATCTTCGTCATTCAAAGCTGATTTTGACGGAACTTTTCCTTCCAAGCTTTTTTGAACCATTTTCAAAACTCTCATTTGCAAATTACCGATATTATTGGCTAACAACTTGTATCCTTGTTTTAACAAATCAACACTGATTTGACTGTCGCCGGTCATTGTCATATTGTTGATAAGGTAAAAACGCAAAGCATCAACACCTAACAAATTTACAACTTCAACAGGATCAACAACGTTGCCCAAAGACTTAGACATTTTAACACCGCCTTCGCCAATCCAGTAACCGTGAACAAAGCAATGCTTCACCGGATTTAAGCCCAATGCGTGCAACATAATCGGCCAATAAATACAGTGAGGTTTCAAAATATCTTTAGCGATAAGGTGATTTGAATTTGCCCAAATATTTTCAAAATCAGGATTGTGTCCGTAATTGTGAGTAGAAATATAGTTAACAAGCGCATCAAACCAAATATAAGTTACATATTCTTCATCAAAAGGAAGCTCAACACCTAACCATACACGAGATTTCGGACGAGAAATGCACAAATCTTCCAAAGGTTCACGCAACATACCTAATACTTCATTAGCAAATTTTGCCGGTTGAATCCAATCCGGATTATTTTTGATATGATCAATCAACCATTGACGATAAGGTTCGAGACGGAAGAAATAGTTTTCTTCACTGATTGCTTTCGGAGCAACTTTGTGATCCGGACAGCAACCGTTTTCATCTAAATCAGTCTTTTTCTTGAATTGTTCACAACCTTCGCAATATAAACCTTCATAAGATTTTTTGACAATCAATCCTCTGTCATAAATATTTTGCAAAATTTCTTGCACGATTTTTTTATGTTCCGGTTTTGATGTGCGAACAAAATAGTCAAAATCAATTCCTAAATCTACAAACAAATTTTTGAAATTATCACTTTGTTTTTGCAAAAATTCTTCAGCAGATAATCCGCTTTCTTCAATACTATGCTGATTTTTTTGACCATGTTCGTCTGTGCCGGTAGAATAAAATACATTATTGCCCCGCATTTGCTCAAACTTTTTCATGACATCGCCCAAAATAGAAGTATATGCGTGTCCGATGTGTGGCAAACCGTTAAGATAATAAATCGGGGTAGTAATATATTTTTCCATTTTTAAAACTCCTATAAAACTGTAAAACAACGGGAGATTATACCAACCCCTTGTTAAAATCAACATTTTTTAATAAAAACTATCTACTTTCTCTGTCCATGCGTGATAAAGGTACTTTTATTTCGCTAACAGGAACATCGTTTTCTGCTTCGCTTATTTGCGGATTTTCAATATCACGACTGATACAAGCAACTGCATGAGCTCGAAATTCTCTTAATTTGTCCGCATTACAACCCTTGACGGATACCAACTCTGCACTTGTTTCGTTCTTATTCCATATTGCAACGGCATAAACCTTTTTATTATCCTTCAAAACAACACAGCGGTCTCCGGCAAGCCAATCTGTTTCATCTCGATTTGAAAATTGTGCAAAACCTTTTAAATCCTCATCTTCACCGGCTTTGATAACAATCTGTTCTATATCTTCAGGAACTGCCGACGGATTGTTTTTTATTAATCTTTGAACAGCAGCATCCGTATATCCATCATATTCTGCCGGAAGAGGATTTCGAGCAGGAGCAAGCTTATATCCGTCTAACTCTATGTCATTACCGCCGTTACCTACCGTTATATACTTATAGTTATCCCTTGCAAATTCTTCGGTCATTTTCAAAAACAAGCTTTTAACCTGTTCTTCATAATGTCCGTATGTTTCAACTTCTATATTGTCAAAAGTAAGCCCTTTATATTTACCGTTTTGACTTTCATAGAACCAACTGCATCCGACAATTTTCCATGGTTCTTCCTCGTTTTTTCTGCTTTCAAAAATCAAGCATCCCGAACTCGGATTTATAACACTGTCAACCGCACAAGAACCGCCTACATCACCATAACTTTGACAGCATGATGTTTTTTCTCCGACAAATAATGTTCTGACATCTTCTTTTGTCGCAACCATACATCTAAAAGTATTATTATCATTATATATAATCGGTTTATCTGCGAAACGTGACGGAGTTACAAGCCCCTTATAATAAATAACTTCAGCCTCATTGTATATTTCTTGAGAATCTACACAAGAGGAATTTTCAATAGCAAATTCTTGACAAGAATAATCAAAATTTATTTTTGATAATTTTTCATAAATTTCGCTGTATTTCATAGATGCCAATTCTTTATCCGTCAAATATTTCAATCGCGGAATTACTAAACTGAAGTCATCTGAAAATTCTATGGAATCACGGCATATATCATCCAACGTTCTTAATCTTCTTTCTTCTGTCAAATGAGGTGCATTTATACGCAAGAAAGGTTGCCCGACAATATTTCTGGCTTTAATATTTTTATCCGCAAACTTTCTTACTTTTTCAAAATCTGCTCCCGTATTAACGACTTTAACCATCCAACTTGTCGCTTTTTCTAATCCTATCGACCTAAAGTCGTCTTCTTCCATATAATTGAACGTCGCATAAATTGTTCCTAATAAACCTTTTCTTTTTGCCTCAAGTTTGCGTCTTTCTGATTTGATATTAAAATCCGGTGATGACAGCACATTCTTTTTCCACTCGTCAATATATTCTTTTACGCGAGGATCAAGCTCATACATCAATAAATTTTTTCGTAAAGCCATTTTAGTTAACAATTTGCTGTTAGGCAAATTTTCAAGTGTCTTTGAAATAAGACCGATTGCTACATATATGACCGCAAGTTCTTCTTTTTTATCATCATATTCATCGGATTTTTTCCAAAATTCTTTTCGCATCTTCGGAACTTGTTCGTTATAATTTTCGATTATTCGAAAATAATTCATATATTCCTTGCCGTATATTTTTGCACAAGCAATAGCTGACGGAATAACCCACTGAGTATTGGCATCTTTTTCTTTTTCGAGAATATATTTTTTTATATTCAAATATACACCGATATTAAAGTCCTTACAAAAATCGCCACCTTTAGTTAATAACGCCATTTTTTCATCAAGGCTTAATTTTCTCGATGACAATATTCGATTTATATGAATTTTTTCTTCACTGGTCAGTGATTTATAATCTTCTTCAATGTGTGAACGTCTTTTTTGCCACAATAAATGGTTGTCGGTTCCGTCTTGAAATCTATTATTGTTTCTAATAAAATATTTTCTTATATCTTCTGCCAGTTGCAATTCCACAAAAACATTCGGCATTTTATCGCCGACGGATAACAAAAAGCTTTTATACGCATCAAGGCCTATGCAAATTTCTCTATAATTCCAACGATTATTGCAATATTTTTCATCATTTAACCAAAATTCGGGCAAGACTTTTTTATCTTTTGCCACTGCAACACATTTATCCGCATATTCCGGAAAATAAGAAGCAAACTCCTTAAGAAACTTTACAGCTGCAATTTTGCCATCACAATCCATTTTTTGCGGAAGCCGTTCAAACATTTTTAAAATATATTCCGGCTGAGTTTTTGATTTTGTTGTTACTCGCTCTAAACAATTCAACATTGATGAATATTTACATTTTTCAGGTGATACGGAAGCATATATTTCCCATATTTTAATACATTCATCCGATAATTGCGGACAATCTTTCAAAACCGTTGCTAAAATTCTATCCATCGAATAAGGAGGAATTGTTCCTGCATCCTTCATTTGACAATGACTGCGAACTAATTTTTTAGTTTCAGCCAAAGCTTGTCGCATCATATCTTCATTATCAGGCTGTTTAGCCACATATTCAACAATATCTAAAATAGATTCATAATATGTCTGAATCAACTGTCTTTTCGGTTCTTTGACCTTCTTAAAATTAGCAACATTATCTTTAATACATTCAAAAGCTTCTTTATAATACCCTCTTTTTATCAATAACGGACAAAAATTGTTTGATGTATTCTTCGCCAACAACAAAATATCCGGTATATTTTTTTCATCAGGATAATCATCCGGCAATGTTTCATAAAAATCATAAGCATATCCGAGTATATCTCTATTATTCGCCGCCTGTTTTATAATAAAAGGAACCTCTTTGTGAAAAATTGCAACAGCTTCATCACGGAGCTCATCATGTGATGCCAAATCAATACATAATGAGATAAATTTACGAGAAACAGATGTTTTGCTTCCTTGAGCCGATTGCACCAAACTCAACAAAACATTTTTATCAACAGCAGAGTCTGCAGAAAATTCATTTGCCAATAACAAAGCATAGTCGCAAAACTCACTTGAAATGTTTTTTTGTTTTAATTGTCTTTCAATTTTATTTATTTCGTTAACATAAACGGGAAGCCTTTGTTCGTTATGAGTAAAACCGAACACATCACCGGTAATGGAATTTCCGTTCAGCGCAGCTGTATTCAATACATTTAGAAATTCCGCCTCAATATCCGGAGTAATCCTGCTGTCTTTGAGTATGCTGCCGCACAAAACGGAAATATTATCCCCTCCCTCAAAGCTATGTTTGATATTTTTAGCGGCATAATCAAGATGTTCAAGCAACAGAGAAACATGTCTCGGATTATTCAAATTCAAAATAGAAGAAAAAGCTTTGATTGTATCCGTATATATTTCCGCCTCGTCTTCAAGCATTGTACCGGAAGGAACGGTTTTCAATATTTTACAAATTAATTCTTCTTGTTCGACAATTCTGTTATCTTCGTCTTTCCCCTCACTTATCACTTTATCGACATGATACAGAATATCAAAATACGCATTTCTGTTTTCAGATGAAGCTGCCGCCGCTTTCTCTAAAATAATCAAAGCTTCGGTTGCTTTTCTTCCCGGCCACACATTTGTCGACACACAAACGCCTAAACTTTTACTGTATTTATATCCGTTTTTTTGCGAAAATTTATAAATTAATTCCAAAACACCATCATTATACATCTCTGTTAAAGCAGTATAGAATTCGGCACAAAGTTTTTTAGATGGTTTTTCAAACTTTGGAGAAGAAATAATTTTTTCTAAAAGTTCCCTTCTATCTTTATTATGCAGTTTCGTTGATGAACAAATATCACTTATAATGCCCTCACAATCTTTGTTAGATTGTGCTTCCGATATTCTTTGTTCAAAATTTTCCAAAACGCTCATACATTCCTCCGAAAACAGAAAAAAGACTACCACATAATAAAAATTTTTGCAAATTATAAAAAAGTTCTTTATTTTTCAAAAAAATATGTTATATGTTGACTATTCTTTCATATTAAGTTTTTGAAAGTGGGGCCGAAAGCCCCGCTTTTTTGTTAGAAAAAGGAAAAATTTATGCAAAAAAAACATCATTTGCACGATATGTTGGAACCCACAATCAACAACTTGGGTTTTGACTTGGTGCGTATTATGACAATCGGTAATGTTAACCCGACATTACAAGTTATGATAGAAAGAAAAGACCGCAACAATATGGTTGTTGACGATTGTGCTACCGTAAGCCGAGCTATTTCGGTTATTTTGGATGAAAAAGATCCTATTTCCGGAAGATATACTCTTGAAGTATCTTCTCCGGGTTTAGACAGACCTTTGGTTGCTCTTGAAAACTTCGTTCGTTTCGAAGGATTTGAAGCTAAAATCGAAACTGATGTAGAAATTGAAAAACGCAAAAGATTCAAAGGTCGCATCATTCGTGTTGATGGTGAAGATATAATATTTTTAATGGACGATAAGGAATGGACAATTCCTTATGATGCCGTATCAAAAGCAAAATTATTGCTTACCGACGAACTTTTAGCTATCGCAGAAGCAGAAGCCGCTGCGGAAGATGAAGAATAATTTAACCCAACTTTCAATAGAGGAAAAAATGCAAAATATTGAAAATATGCCCAGACCGGAAATCATTATGGTTGTTAATTCGGTAGCTACCGAAAAAAATATTGATAAAGAAGACGTTTTTACCGCTTTAGAAGTAGCAATTCAAAAAGCAGGACGTTCTCGTTATGGTTTTGAAAACGACATCAGAGCCCACATTGACCGCAAAAACGGTGCAATTTCATTGGCTCATTATCTTTTAATCGTTGAAGAATATGACGAAGAAAATAAATGCAACCAACTTTTGCTTGAAGACGCATTGTTAGATGACGAAAACGCAAAAGTAGGCGATTATGTTATCGATCCGCTTCCTCCGATTGATTTTGGTCGTGTTGCTGCTCAAACAGCAAAACAAGTAATTGTTCAAAAAGTTCGTGAAGCTGAACGCAATCGTCAATATGAAGAATATAAAGAAAAAATCGGTACCATCATTAACGGAACCGTTAAAAGAATTGAAGTCGGCGCAAACGGTAGCTTAAGAAACGTTATTGTTGATATGGGTAAAACAGAAGCAATCTTGCGTTATGATGAAATTATACCAAGAGAAAAATTCAAAAACGGTGACAGAATCAGAGCCTATGTTTTAGATGTTCGTCGCGAAAACAAAGGTCCGCAAATTTTCTTGTCTCGTACTTGCCCGCAATTTTTGGCAGCTTTGTTTACTCAAGAAGTTCCTGAAATCTATGACGGTATTGTCAAAATTATCAGTGTATCTCGTGACCCTGGCTCAAAAGCAAAAATTTCGGTTAAAGCTAACGATTTAACTATCGATCCGGTTGGTGCTTGTGTCGGTTTAAGAGGTATCCGTGTACAAGCCGTAGTTAATGAATTACAAGGCGAAAAAATTGATATTATTCCATATTCTGAAGACAGAGCTCAATATATCGTAAGTGCTTTGGCTCCAGCAGAAGTTACCAAAGTTGTAATCGACGAAGAAAGTAACCGTATCGAAGCAGTTGTTCCGCAAGAACAATTCTCTATTGCTATCGGTCGTCGTGGTCAAAACGTTAAACTCGCATCTCAATTACTCGGTTGTGATATTGACGTATTAACGGAAGAACAAGAACAAGAACGTCGTGCAAATGAAAACAAAGTTCGTTCTCAACGCTTTATGGACGCATTAGACGTTGATGAAATGATTGCTCATTTACTCATTGCCGAAGGCTTTACAAATGTTGACGAAGTTGCCGGTGTAGCATTGAGCGAATTGGCTGAAATCGAAGGTTTTGACGATGATATTGCTACCGAGTTGCAACAAAGAGCAAAAGAATTTATCACCAAACGTAACGCCGAATTTGCTAAAAAGAGCAAAACTTTAGGTATTGACGAAACAATCAAAACAGTTACAGGACTTGACCAAGATATGATTATCACCTTGGCTGAAAAAGGTGTTAAAACTCTTGATGATGTTGCTGATTTAGCTGCTGATGAATTAATTGAAATGCTCGGCGATAATGTTTTATCCGAAGACGAAGCTAACAAGGTAATTATGGCAGCTCGTGAACATTGGTTTGAAAGCGAAGGACAAAATTTGGATGATGAAGAATAATCCAAATCGCAAATGCTTATTGACAGGAGAGGAAAAACCGCAGGAAGAACTTCTGCGGTTCACCCTCACTCCTGACAATCAGGTAATACCTGACTTTAAAAAGAAACTGCCCGGAAAAGGTTTTTATATAACCTGTTCCAAGCAGTCTCTTGAACAAGCAATTGCAAAAAACATTTTCAAAAAGTTAGGAAAAAACGTAAAACCTGTATCTAACTTGTTGGAAATTGTAGAAAATATCTTGAAAAGCCGTGCTTTAGAGGCTATAAACTTGGCTAAAAAGGCAGGTATGCTGGTTTCCGGCTTTGATAAAGTAAAAGAAAAACTGGCAAAAAATAAAGTGGCCTATGTTATTGATGCAGTTGATGCCGGCGAAGACGGCAAAGCAAAGATAAGCGCAGCCGCAAAGAATGTAGAAATTTTGACATTATTTACAGTTGAGGAGTTAGACAAGGCACTAAACAGAGTTAACACGGTCCACGCCGCTTTACTTAAGAGCGAAATGGCACAAATGGTACATAATCAATTACAAAAATGGCAAAATTTTATTAATTCTTAAAAACAATGGAGAAAGATTTATATGACAGAAGATAGTGCAAAAACCAAATTAACCTTATCGGGCAAAAAGACCCTGACATTAAAAGGTTTGGGAGAAAAAGCATCTTCTCACGATGGCAAAAAAGTTGTACAAGTAGAAGTTCGCAAAAAAAGAGTTATTGCGTCATCTGCACCTGCCGAAAACAAAGAAGTACAGTTAGACGAAGCTACACAAGCTAAATTGCGCCTTATTGCCGAAGCAAAAGAACACGAAGCAAAACGTCAACAGCAAGAAGAAGAAAAACAACTTGCCCGCCAAAAATTAGAAGAAGAAATAAAAGCGGAAAAGCAACGTAAAGAAGAGGAAGAAGCTCAACGTTTGGCTTTGGAAGAACAAAGAATCAGAGAAGCTAAAGAAGCAGAAGAAAAAGCAGCAAGAGAAAAAGCTGAAAAAGAAAAGGCTGCTGCTCAAAAGAATGCTCAACCTTCTCCTAAAGAAGAAAAAACATTCAAAAACAACGATCGTCACTCAAAAGATTATGACGACGATGACGATGATGAAAAATTCAGCGGTAAAAAACGTAATGTCAACAGAAACGAAGCTTTTGAACAAGATCGTAAAAAAGTTACAAAACGCAGTTTTGAACCGCAACGCCGCAACAATAAAGTAAGCATAAACAGTTTCGGCGGTGATGACGATGATGACGATTACGGTTTTGGTGCGCCACGTCGCCGTTTCAAGAAAAAACAACCGAAACCTGTTGTTGTAGCTCAACCGCAAGAAAAGATTGTAAAAGAAGTTACAATCCCTGAAATCATTACCGTTCAAGAATTGGCTAACCGTATGGCAGAAAAAAGTGCCGACGTAATCAAAAAACTTATGTCTTTAGGTGTTATGGCTACGATTAACCAAGCTATTGATGCCGATACAGCTCAAATTATCGTTGAAGAAATGGGCCATAAATGGAAACGTGTTGCCGATAGCGATGTTGAAGATGTTTTGAAAAATGCAGAAGACAGCTTGCCGGAAAAACAGTTGCCGAGAGCACCTGTCGTAACGGTTATGGGACACGTTGACCATGGTAAAACATCACTCCTCGATGCTTTGAGAGAAACCAATGTCGTAGCAAAAGAAGCCGGTGGTATTACTCAACATATCGGTGCATATCAAATTGAAGTAGAAAGCGGTAACAAAATTACATTTATCGACACTCCGGGACACGAAGCATTCTCCGAAATGCGTGCTCGCGGTGCCAAAGTTACCGATATTGTGGTTTTGGTTGTTGCCGCAAATGACGGTATTATGCCACAAACAGTAGAAGCTATTCGCCATGCGCAAGCGGCAGAAGTTCCTATTGTTGTTGCTATTAACAAAATTGACTTACCGGGTGCAGATCCGATGAAAGTTAAAACAGCATTATTGCAACATGGAATTGCTATTGAAGAATTGGGTGGTGAATGTTTGTGTGCCGAAGTTTCTGCAAAAAAACGCATTAACATTAACAAATTGGTAGAAGCAATTTTGTTACAGGCTGAAATTTTAGATTTGAAAGCTAACCCGAATTGTAAAGCTAGCGGTACCGTAGTTGAAGCAAAAATGGAAAAAGGTCGCGGTTCTGTTGCTACTGTTTTGGTTCAACAGGGAACTCTCAATATCGGCGACATTATCATTGCCGGTAAAGAATGGGGACACGTCCGCGCAATGTTCAACGAACATGGTCAGAAACTTCAATCCGCAGGTCCTGCAACTCCGGTAGAAATTTTGGGTTTACAAGGAACTCCTGCTGCCGGCGACAACTTCAACGTTGTTGAAAGTGAATCTCAAGCAAAAGAAATCGTGAACTATCGTATTCAAAAAGAACGCGATGCCAAGTTGGTTAAGAGTGCAAAATCTGCAATGGAACAAATGCTTGATAAAATTAAATCAGGTGAAGTTAAGCACTTACCTATCGTTATTAAAGCTGACGTTCAAGGCTCTATTGAAGCTATTGAGGGAACATTGAACAAGCTTTCAAACAACGAAGTCAGTGTACAAATTTTACACTCTGCAGTCGGTCCTATTTCTGAATCCGACGTAACTTTGGCAAAAGCTTCTCATGCTTTCATTATCGGCTTTAACGTTCGTGCAATTCCGCAAGCTCGTGATATGGCTCGCCGTGACGGTATTGATATTCGTTACTACTCTATCATTTATGACGTAGCTGACGATGTTAAGAAAGGCCTTGAAGGTATGCTTTCTCCCGAACTCAAAGAAAAGATTTTGGGTTATGCCGAAATTCGTAACGTATTCAACATTACCGGTGTAGGAAGAGTTGCCGGATGTATGATTACCGAGGGTATGGTTAAACGTGGGGCTAAAGTTCGCTTACTTCGTGATAACGTCGTTATCCACGATGGAAGCTTAGGTCAATTAAAGCGTTACAAAGATGACGTAAAAGAAGTTAAAGAAGGTTATGAATGCGGTATGAGTTTTGAAAACTATAACGATATTCAGGTCGGCGACTTTATCGAATGTTACGAAATCGAAGCTATTGCAGCTAAACTCGACTAATCGGAGAAAAGATAATGGCATTAAAAGAATTATCTCAAAGACAGTTGAGAGTCGGACAAGAAATAAAACGAATTATCGCTGAAGAAATTAATCAGGGAAGAGTTCGTAATCTTGAACCTATTGATACTTTGGTAACAATTATGGAAACAACAGTTTCTCCGGATTTAAAATATGCTGACGTATATTTTGTAACAACAAATGGAGAGCTGGATGAAAAAGTACGTGAAGCATTGCAATTAGCTGCAAACCACTTCCGTAAAGTAGTAGCTACAAAAACCATGCTTCGCTATGTTCCGGAAATTCGTTTCTTCATTGATAATACAATGGCCGAAGCAGATAAAATTGAAAAATTGCTTCACGATCCGAAAGTTCAAGAAGACTTGAAAAAGCAAGATGAAGCATAAAAAAGGCAATAACGTAAACGGCTGGTTGATAATTGACAAACCGCAAGGAATGGGTTCTACCCAAGTTGTCAATTTCACTCGCCGTTTTTTTAATGCTAAAAAAAATGGTCATGCCGGAACACTTGACCCTTTTGCTACCGGTGTTTTACCTATTGCATTCGGTGAAGGAACAAAACTCATCGACTTTATAACCGATGGCGACAAAGAATATGAATTTACACTTTCGTTCGGTTCTGAAACGGATTCTTCCGATTGTACGGGAAATATAACCGTAAGCGGAGGAAAAACTCCGACAAAAGAAGAAATTATCTCGGTTATTCCGAATTTTATCGGTAAAATCAAACAAACTCCACCGGCATTTTCGGCAATAAAAATTAACGGACAAAGAGCCTATGATTTGGCAAGAAAGGGAGAAGAAGTATCAATCCCCGAAAGAGAAATTGAAGTTTTCGGATTAGAACTTACAGATACAAAAGACAATCTTGCATTTTTTAGAGTTCAATGTTCAAAAGGAACTTATGTTCGCAGTTTAGGCAGGGATATTGCCCGCTCTCTGAATACTTATGGTCATTTAACCGAATTGAGACGTACAAAATGCGGACTTTTTACAATCAACGATACGATTTTACTGGAAAAATTAAAAAATATAGTATATGTTGAGCAAGCTAACGAATTTTTGCTTCCGTTAGAAACCTCTCTGCGCGACATCGCGGTTATGGCTGTTTCGGAAGCAGAGGCTGAAAAACTTAAGCACGGACAAGCACTGAGCCCAAAAGTATGGGAAGGAAAATTTCCTCCTCAAACAATGGTGGCAACAACTTGTAACGGAGTTTTAACAGCCATGGTACTCGTCGAAGAAACAAGACTTTCTCCGATTCGGGTTTTTAATTTAACTTAATTAATATAAGGAAAATAAAGATGTCGATTACAAAAGAAGTAAAAGATGAATTAGTAAAAACTTATGGTTTGAGCGAAGGCGATACAGGTTCTCCTGAAGTTCAAATTGCTATTTGGACAACTCGTATCAACAACTTGATTGAGCACTTCAATACTCACCGTAAAGATCTGCACTCTCGTTTAGGTTTGATGAAAATGGTTTCTAAACGTCGTCACTTGTTAGACTATCTCAAAGCTAAAGACGAAAACAGATATAAAGAAATCATCAAAAAACTTAACATTCGTAGATAAGTTTTTGAACATTGCGGGGCGACACGGTCCCGCAATGCTTTTATTAAATCCTTATCATAACAAGGTAAGGTGCTGTTTATAAAGATGTAAAAGATGAAAGGTAATAGAATATGAATAACTTAAAAGTATCCACTCGTGAAATTGAATGGGGCGGACGCAAACTTATCCTCGAAACCGGAAAAGTTGCAAAACAAGCCACCGGTTCCGTAATCGCCACATACGGCGAAACAAAAGTTTTAGCAACCGTATGTGCAGCTAAAGAAGTTAAAGAAGATCAAGATTTCTTCCCTTTAACAGTTAATTATCAGGAAAAATATTATGCCACAGGTAAAATCCCCGGTGGTTTTATGAAAAGAGAAAGCAAACCTTCCGAACACGAAGTTTTGGTATCTCGCTTAATCGACCGTCCGATTCGTCCTTTGTTCCCCGATGCTTTTAAGAATGAAGTTCAAATTATCTGTACCGTTTTAGGTCATGACCAAAAAACAACCTCTGATGTTGTTGCAATGTTAGCCGCTTCTGCAGCTTTAGCTGTTTCCGGCATTCCGTTTTTAGGCCCTATCGGAGCCGCAAAAATCGGTTATAAAGATGGTCAATACATCTTAAACCCAACCATTGAAGAACAAAAAGAATCTGATTTGGAATTAACCGTTGCAGGTACCAAAGAAGGCGTTTTGATGGTTGAATCCGAAGCTAACGAACTTTCGGAAGAAACAATGCTCGGTGCCGTTATGTTCGGCTTTAACAGTTTCCAACCAATCATCGATATGATTAATGATTTGGCTAAAGAAGCAGGAAATCCTGCTTGGGAAGCTCCGGTATTTCCGAAAGAATTTGATGAAATGTACGAACGTATCGCCAAAGATTATCGTGCAAAATATGAAACAGCATTTACAGAAACCAACAAATTAGCTCGCGGAACATTAGTTGGTCAAATTGATGAAGAAATTAAAGCAACCATTGATCCTGAAAACGAATTTGAAAACAGATATTTGTTAGATGTTTTAGAAAAAATCAAACATGTTGTGGTTAGAGAAAAAGTGCTTAACACCGGTCATCGTATTGACGGCCGTGATACCAAAACCGTTCGCCCGATTTGGTGTGAAGTTGACACTTTACCTACATCTCACGGTTCTGCTATTTTCACACGTGGCGAAACACAAGCTTTGGTTGTTACAACTCTCGGCACAGGTGAAGATGCTCAAATTGTTGACGGTTTGATGAGTGAATATAAACAAGACTTTATGCTTAACTATAATTTCCCACCGTTTTCTGTCGGTGAATGCGGTCGTTTAGGTTCACCCGGACGTCGTGAAATCGGTCACGGTAAATTGGCATGGAGAGCTATTCACCCAATGTTACCGAAAGATAAAGATGCTTTCCCATACACTATTCGTGTAGTTTCCGAAATTATGGAATCAAACGGTTCTTCTTCAATGGCTACCGTTTGCGGAACAACATTATCATTAATGGCAGCAGGTGTTCCTATGGCAAAACCGGTTGCAGGTATTGCAATGGGCTTAATTAAAGAAGATGACGGCCGTGTTGCTATTTTAACAGACATTTTAGGTGACGAAGACCACCTCGGCGATATGGACTTCAAAGTAGCCGGAACAAAAGACGGTGTTACAGCTTTGCAAATGGACATCAAAATCACTTCAATCACTGAAGAGATTATGAAAAATGCTTTAGCTCAAGCTCACGAAGGTCGTATCCACATTTTAGGCGAAATGGCAAAAGCTATTGCAGAACCTCGCAAAGAAGTTGCTCCGACCGCTCCACGTATTATCGCTATTAAGATTCCGGTTGATAAAATTCGTGAAGTTATCGGTTCAGGCGGAAAAGTTATCCGTGAAATTACCGAAAAAACCAATTCCAAAATTGACATCAGTGAAGACGGTGTTATCCATATTGCGACAGTTAACAGCGCAGACGGACAAGCCGCTCTTGACTGGATTATGGGAATTGTTGCCGAACCTGAAGAAGGACATATTTATCACGGAACAATCACTAAAATTATGGACTTTGGTGCATTTGTTCGCTTTATCGGTACAACCGAAGGATTAGTTCATATCTCAGAAGTTAAAAATGAACGTATCGCTTCTGTTTCCGATTTCTATAAGGAAGGCGACAAAATTTGGGTTAAATGCTTGGGTACCGACAATCGCGGTAAAATAAAACTCTCTGCTAAAAGAGTAAACCAAGAAACCGGTGAAGATTTGGAAAAATCCGAACAATAAAAAAAATAAAAAGGTGTTTCTCCGGAAACACCTTTTTTAATACCTGATAGGTTCTAGAGTAATACAACAGCTCCCAAAATCAACAGCAAAAATATCACACCGATAATGAGACACATTCTGTCTCTTTTTATCATCATGAGTTTCTCCTGCTTTAGGTCACTGCGAGAAATGATGTATTCATCGTTACGATAGACGTAAACATAAACCTCATCTCCCTCTTTAAGTTCCAAGTCATCTTCCCAAAAATCAGCAGAGCTGACGGTAATACTCAAACCATCCTCAAAGGTCAGCTTGTAAGCATCAACAACTTTTTCTTCAATCCAACCTTCGGCACATTTTGTAACTTTGTGCTTAAAAAGCTCTTCAAGTTTAATAATCTTTCGTTTCATATCAATAATTTTTAATGTCGCTAACATGCTAAAATAAATTAATATTTATGTCAATTACATAATAAAAAACGAATCCGATTTACACAATATTCGTTTATTACCTTGAAATAATATTTTTTAAGTTGTAGGTTAAGAATATTAAGTTGTTTAACCTAAAAAATTTTAAGGAAGGAAATTATGCAATTTTTAAAAAAATTATGCTCTGTTGCATCTGCATCAGTGTTGTTTTTATGCAGCTTTGTCGCTAGTGCAACAGCCTCTGAAATTGATTTAAAAATCCCATCACTAGATGTTGATTACAATTTCTGGGGACACACAATTACCGGATCTCAAATTCTTTTATACGGATTAATAATTTGCGGATTCGGTTTTATTTTCGGATTATACGAATTTTTCAAAATCAAAAAAATGCCGGTTCATAAATCTATGGCTAACATGGCTGCTCTTATTTATGAAACCTGCAAAACCTATATGAAACAACAAGCTGTTTTGTTAGTCATCTTAGAAGCTTTTATCGCAGTTTGCATTTTCTATTATTTCTTCGGATTAAACGGCACTCCATTACCTATGGTGCTCAACATTTTGTTGTGGTCAGTTTTAGGTATTCTCGGTTCATTTGCCGTTGCATGGTTCGGCATGCGCATTAATACCTATGCAAACTCTCGCACAGCTTTTGCATCATTAAAGGGCAAGGCTTTTCCGGTAATGGCACTTCCTTTACAATCAGGTATGTCTATCGGTGTTTTGCTGATTTGCGTAGAACTCGTTATGATGATTTTCATTCTTTTATTCATTCCGAGAGAAAACGCCGGCGCTTGCTTTGTCGGTTTTGCAATCGGTGAATCTTTAGGTGCATCTGCACTACGTATTTGTGGCGGTATATTTACCAAAATTGCCGACATCGGCGCAGACTTAATGAAAATCATCTTCAAAATTGATGAAGACGATGCTCGTAACCCGGGTGTTATTGCCGACTGTACAGGTGATAACGCAGGCGATTCCGTAGGTCCGACCGCTGACGGTTTTGAAACATACGGCGTTACCGGTGTTGCTCTTATCAGTTTTATTGTTTTAGCTGCCGGAATGGTATATGCTCCGGACGGAGAACTCTCTCTGATGGCAAACGGTATTGATATTCAAGCTCGTCTTATCGTATGGATTTTTGCTATGAGATTGATGATGGTTTTAACCTCTATCATCTCTTACTTAATCAATAGCAAAATTGCAAAATTGTTGTTTGGAAACAAACAGGATTTTGACTTTGAAACACCATTAACATCTTTGGTATGGATTACTTCCGTATTATCCATTGCCGTTACTTTTGCCATTTCATATATCATGATTGGTGATATGGGCGAAGATTTGTGGTGGAAACTTTCTGTTATCATCAGTTGCGGAACTTTTGCTGCTGCAATTATTCCCGAATTTACCAAAATCTTTACCTCTTCAAAATCAGGACATGTTCAAGAAATCGTAAATGCAAGCCGTCAAGCCGGAGCTTCATTGAACATTATATCCGGCATGGTTGCAGGTAACTTCTCTGCTTTCTGGAAAGGCCTGGTTATGATTGGTCTTATGGTTGTTGCATATTTCACTGCCGCAAACGGACTTGGTGATTATATGGTTTATCCGACCGTATTCGCTTTTGGCTTGGTTGCTTTCGGTATGTTAGGTATGGGCCCGGTTACAATTGCGGTTGACAGCTACGGACCGGTTACTGATAATGCTCAATCTGTTTTTGAATTATCTCAGATAGAGCAACTAAAAGGAATTAAAGCTGAAATCAAAAAAGAATATGATTTTGAGCCGAATTTTAAACTGGGAAAAGAATTGTTGGAAAAGAACGATTCTGCAGGAAACACCTTCAAAGCGACAGCAAAACCGGTATTAATCGGAACAGCCGTTATCGGTGCAACAACAATGATTTTCTCTATCATTTTGTTGTTAAACTTGCAACTCAACCTTATGGACCCGATGGTATTGTTTGGTCTTTTGATGGGCGGCTCGGTAATCTACTGGTTCTCCGGTGCATCAATGCAAGCCGTTTCAACCGGTGCATATCGTGCCGTTGCATACATCAAAAAGCACATCAACCTCAATACTAAAGAAGCCGCTTCTATTGAAGATTCTAAAAAGGTTGTAAAAATTTGTACAATCTATGCTCAAAAAGGTATGTTCAATATCTTTATGGTTATCTTCTGTATGACCATCGCATTGGCTTGTTTCGATGCAAACCTATTTGCAAGCTATCTTATCTCCATCGCTGCATTCGGTTTGTTCCAAGCTCTTTATATGGCTAATGCCGGTGGCGCATGGGACAATGCCAAAAAGGTTGTTGAAGTTGACTTGAAAGAAAAAGGAACAGCCTTACATGATGCTGCCGTTGTCGGCGACACCGTGGGCGACCCTTATAAAGATACTTCTTCCGTAGCATTAAACCCGATTATTAAGTTCACAACTTTGTTCGGATTGTTGGCTGTGGAAATGGCGGTAGCCGCTCCTCGTTGTATCGCATTAGGTGCAGGTGTTACCCTGTTCCTTATCTCTCTCATTTTCGTATGGCGTTCGTTCTACAAAATGAGAATAGATGAATAATCTCATTTATGATTAAGAAAAATCCTCAAAATTGTTACCAATTTTGAGGATTTTCTTGCATAATACAATTTAATCTTATAGTATCGGCCTGATGAAGAAACTGAATATATATATCGCCAATCAAATACTTATTGGCTTTTTACTGGTTACATTTTCGTTGATGTCGATTTTGTGGCTCACTCAGTCTTTGCGCTTTATTGAAATGATTACCAATAAAGGATTGCCTATCAGTTTATTCATCAAAATGACATCTTGTCTAATGCCTCGCTTATATGCAATTTTATCTCCTATCTCATTGTTTGTTGCGGTTTTATTTGTGTATAATCGCATGCTTTCCGATAGAGAATTAGTGGTTATAAAATCAGCAGGAATAAGCCCTTGGCAAAGTGCAAAACCGGCTCTCTTTATGGGTATTTTAGTATCGTTATTTGCCGTATATGTAAATAATGTTGCCACACCTTCAGCAGAAAAGAAATTTCAAGATTTAGAATGGCAAGTAAAAAATGATGTATCTCACCTTATGTTTAGGGAGGGAGAGTTCACTACTTTGAGCAACAATCTTACTGTTTTCATAACCTCTCATAAAAAAGACGGTTCGGTGGAAGGGGTTATGATTAATGATGAAAGAAACCCTAAAGTCAAAGTTACGGTTGCAGCAGAAAGCGGAGTAATTATTTATACCGAACAAGGACCAAGAATTGTTCTTATTAATGGTATCAGACAAGAAGTAAACAATCAAACATCTCAGTTTTCTTCATTATCATTTGACAGATATTCGGTCGATTTCGGTGCATCACAAAACAAACGTCGTAAAGCGGCATCTGCCCGTTCTAAAACATTAACCGAACTGTTAAATGCTTCTTCTAACCCCAATCTTTCTCCGGCAGAAGCTCGCAGATATATTGTTGAAGGTCATAGAAGATTGCTCAATCCTTTCTATAACTTTGTAATGTCCCTATTGGCTTGTGTCGGTCTTTTAGTCGGAAACTTCAACCGTCGAGGTCAAGGGAAAATTATATCTTTCTCCATTTTACTTATGGTAATGATACAGGCTAACGACCTAATTTTCGGAAATTTGAGTTCCAAAAATCTGTACTTTTTATCGCTATTTTATGCAAATGTCATTTTGCCGACAATTATAGGTTTTTGGTTCCTGTTTTTTTATAATCCCACATGGGTAGCTCGTTTAGGCAAAAAAGAGGAGTTCCCTAAATGACAAAAAAAGTACTAGGGATTTGTGTGGTCATCTTGACTGCTGTGTTATGTATTTTTTCGATTTCTTTTGCGCAAGAAAACGAGAAAAAAATTCCTATATATTTCAGCGCAGATGAAGTTGAAGAAAATTCAAAAACCGGAGTTATTGTCGCAAGCGGCGATGTCAATATTAACCGCAACGGAGTTACGTTAAAAGCGGATAAGCTAACTTATGACAGACAAAACGACGTCTTAACTGCTGAAGGCAACGTCAGTATTATGCACACTGACGGAACTGTCGTTTTTTCTGAATATGCTCGTTTATCGGATAAAATGTCAAAAGCGACCATTACTGAGGTTAAAGCTATCTTAGCAGATAAAAGTCGTATTGCCGCACAAAGAATTAAGCAAACTTCCAACAAAGATAAACATTTCTTTTATGCCGTATATTCCCCATGTGATGTATGCGAAAACAATCCTAACCCGCTATGGTCATTAAAGGCTCGCAAAATAACTCATGATGCAAGCAATCAGGATATATATTATCGCAGTGCATTTTTATCTTTCAAAGATATTCCGGTTTTATATACACCATTTATGTCACACCCTGACCCGTCAGTAAAAAGACGTAGCGGGTTCTTAACTCCATCTATGGCAAGTAATAATTATTTAGGCACCGCGCTTGAACTACGCTATTTCATAAACATATCCGACCATGAAGATTTATTGTTTACCCCTGTATTCAGTAGCGACCAAGATATCGTATTAGGCGGTCGTTACCGCAAAATGCTATACAGTGGTGAATTGGACATGACCGGTACAATTATGAAAGATAAAGACACTGACGAAATAAGAGGAAATATCGTTGCTAAAGGACGTTATGAAATAAACGATCTTTGGATTGCTAAAATGGACATTAATTATGCTTCTGACGGAGCATATTTGAAAGATTTATCACTACCGGGAAAAACAGAAACATGGTTGACATCAAAAATTTCTGCCGAAAGATTTGACAATCGTAACTATGCAAGTATTGAAGGATATTCTTATAAACTTGTCAGCCACTCTTTGCGTACATCCGACATTGATACATACAAACAAAGAGAATACAGTAAACCTTATATTTTACCTTTGGCTACTTATGAGTATATCAGCGATAGCAACTCTATCGGAGCATATTTTAAAAACACCTTTAATATTGCTTCAATTTACAGAGAACATGACGAAACACAAACTCAACGTGCTTCAATGATAAATTCATGGAATCTACCATACACAAGTCCTTTCGGTGAAAAATATCGTTTTACAGCTTCGTTGAAATCCGACTTATATTATGTCGATGATTACTTTAACAGTAAAAATGAAAACTATACCGGAGTTGTCGGCAGAATATTTCCTCAATTAGGTATGGAATGGAGATTACCTTTCGTAAAAGCAACCGAAACTTCACGCCAAATTGTTGAGCCGATTATTGTCGCCGTTGCAGCACCTAATGGTGGAAACGATGTCGATAAAATACCTAATGAAGACAGCTTAAATGCTCAATTTGACGACAGTAATATTTTAGACTTAGACCGTTATGCCGGATATGACCGAAACGACACAGGTAGCAGAATCAGCTACGGATTTAATTGGAGTGCCTACGGAAATGTATTAGGCCGCACATCATCATTTTTCGGGCAAACTTATTATGCTAAAAAAGACGAAAGCTTTGCTCAAACACTAGGGAATGATTCGCACTTTAGTGACTATGTCGGAAGAATTTTTGCGGCACCAAATTCTTACATTGATTTCAACTATCGTTTCCGCCTTGATAAAAACGACTTCAGTATGAAATATAACGAGATAAACACCCGTATCGGAACAAGTATGATATCCGCATATATTTCTTTCATTTCGATAAAAGGACGAGATAAAGATGGAGCGGATTCCAGTCTCTATTTCTTTGACGATTATAAAGAAAGAAAAGAATTATATACTTCTTTAAGAGCGAAATTATCTAAAGACTGGAGTTTAGTGGTATATAACCGCCAAGATTTATCAGACAGAGATGTATCTTTGGAACATGGCGGAAAACTTATTTATGAAGATGAATGCTTTAAATTAATCTTTAATACGCATAAATATAATTCAACCGATCCGGATTATGACGACGGTTACGAATTTTCAGCAACATTCCTGCTCAAAACATTGGGCGGTATAGGTTCAGAATAAAGGAGCTTAAAATGACAAAACTATTTGCATTTCTTTTCGTATTGGCAATTTCTTTTTCAGCTAATGCACAATTTGCACCGGGATATGCACCGCGATACGATGAACCGGAGGCTCCTACAGAAGAAGCAGCCTATGAACAAGAAGAACAGTCATCTGTTTTTCAGTCTGCCCCCGTTGTTATGGCACCACAACCTGCTCCTAAACCGGTAGTTCCGCAAGCAATAAAAAAACCTACACCTTATGTCGGAAATTTGCGTATTTTAGCAACCGTAAACGGCGAAATAATTACCACTGAAGATATAAATCACAGGGTTAGAGCCTTTTGTTTGACGACCGGAATACCCTACAATGAGCAAACAAAGTTGCTTATCATCAACAAAGTTATGCAAAATACCATTGATGAAAAATTAAAATTGCAAGATGCCATAAAAAACAGAATTGATATAACCGAAGAAGAAATAGATAATGCAGTAAAGAACTTTGCTTTGAGCAACAATTCTTCTCCGGAAAAACTGAAACAAGCATTTAAGGAACACGGTATCAGCGAAGAAATATTCCGTGAACAAATGAAAAGCGATTTAGGATGGGTACGTTTAGTTCGTAACAGAACATCTTTTGACTCCGTTACCGAAATAGAAATTCAAGATGCACTTGAACTGGCTAAAAAAGACATCAGCAAAGAAAAATATATGGTATCCGAAATTGTTATCAGCAAAAACGATGCTCGAAATATATATGATTTATCCAAAACATTACGCCAAGACCCGCGTTTTGAAATGTATGCGGCACAATTTTCACAAAGCCCGAGTGCCTCAAGCGGAGGTCGCTTAGGTTGGATAAATGTAGGTCAACTTCCGGAAGAACTGGATAAAAAATTGCAAACAATGTCTTCCGGCGATGTTTCAGATCCGATTTTATACAACGGCTCATATCATATTTTGAAGGTAGAAAAGAAATTTGATCCGGCAAAAGACCAAATGCCGGAACCTACTGCCGCCGAAATTGAAGATTTGTTACAAGGACAAAAGACCGAACGTTTTGCTTCAAAACATCTTCAATATTTAAGACAAAAGGCTTCTATTGAACTGAAAGAATAAGACATGCTTCCCTCATTGCGTGAAACTGTTGATTTTTATGGCTTGATGGCCAACAAATCCTTGGGGCAAAATTTTTTGCTCGACAGTAATATTACCGATAAAATTATACGTCGCAGTCTTGCAAAACAAGAAATTTCGAATTTTAATAACTTCAATATTATCGAAGTCGGACCGGGACCGGGCGGTTTAACTCGCTCTATTTTACAAGAAAATCCAAAATCGCTGACTGTTGTGGAAATGGATTCTCGTTGTATTAGGATAATGGAAGATTTGCGACCGGAAACCGATTCTCCGATGAATATAATTAATGGTGACGCATTAGAGTTTGATATAAAAGAGAATACATCGGCTCCTCGACAAATCATCAGCAATTTGCCGTATAACGTATCTGTTCCTCTGCTGATAAAATGGTTGCAAGAAATAAAAGATATATCAGCTATGACTTTGATGTTTCAAAAAGAGGTTGCGGAGAGAATTATGGCCCCTACACGTTGCAAAGATTATGGTCGGGTATCGGTTATCGCTCAACTGACCTGTCAAATAGATAAACTTATGGACCTAAATCCGGAATGTTTTACCCCTGCACCGAAAATATGGTCAAGTGTTTTGCTGTTTCGTCCGCTGAGCAACGCAATCAACAAAGAAGAAATTGCAAAAATCGAAAAAATTACATCTTTAGCTTTCGGACAACGACGCAAAATGCTACGCCAAAGTTTGAAGTCATTACCGAATATAAGCGAAAAATTGGAAAAACTGGAAATATCCCCGACTTGTCGTGCCGAAGAGCTTACCCCACAACAATTTTTAGATTTAGCTCGCCTGTTTTAATTTTGTCAAAATTTTGTTGATTAATAAAACAAATAGTGATATACAGTTGTCGCTACAGATAATTATTAACCAATTAAATACAACTTTCTATGAACCAAAAAGATGTTTACAGAGTTTTTGCCCAAAAATTGGGGGTGAAACAGATGAGTTTGCAAAATTCCAAACTCTCGGACGGAAAGATTTTTATTGAGTATTTCAAGCAAGTTTTCTGCTACATAAACAAAGAGATACTCGCTAACAGACATAACCCTAACCCTACGGAAGAGTTTTCTAACAAATCCGTAAGCCCGTGGAGTTATCTCAATCCCGATGCCTGTCTCCTCGATTTTGCGAGATTGCTGGCTATTCCGTCAAGTCGCAGTGCGGCGAACATTCGTGCCCAGTGCACAAAACCTCGTGTCACCAAGGACCTTCTCAAATGTTTTCTTGCCACACAGCTGGAAAAAGACGTGGCGGAAATCGACCTTAAGATGAAAGTGCGAGAAATTCGCTTGCCTGTTGCAAACTACAACAAGCACTCTTGGGTAACATTCATCAAATGGTGTGAAACCATTGGTTTTAAGGGACATCCGGAAAATCTCGATGACCTTGCCGACATAACCGTCGATGAGCTCTTCGGTTTTTGGACCAGTTAATCCCAAATTCGTAATGCAAAAAACCTTCGAGAAATCGAAGGTTTTTTTTATTTTTCTTTTGCCAAAGGATGATTTTTTCTTACTTCTTCGCATAACTTTTGCGAAACAATATGAGTATATATCTCCGTAGTTGATATATCTTCGTGTCCCAACATTTTTTGCACACTTCGTAAATCAACTTTTTTATTCAACAGATGCGTTGCAAAAGAGTGACGCAAAACGTGAGGAGAAACTTTAGCCGGAGAAAGCCCTACTCTTACCGATAAATTTTTCAAATTCTTAAAAAACGCATCTCGGGTTATATGTCCGCCTTTAGCATTTTTTGACGGAAACAACCATGACGATTTTTGTTTTTGCAAATAGTCTTCTCTGTACTTTGAATATTCCAAAACAGATTTTATTGCCTCATCGGCTACCGGCACGATTCGTTCTTTACTTCCTTTACCGAAAATTATTATTTGTTTTTTTTCATAATTAATACAATTATCCGGCAAAGACACCAATTCCGACACTCGCAAACCGCAAGCATACATCAACTTGAGCATTGCCGACAATCTTCGAGATGTAAAATCATCACAAGAATCAACCTCTTCTATCAACTTGAATATCTCTTTTTGAGTTAAGAATTTGGGCAATGGTTTTTCTTGTTTCGGCGACAATACATCAGCAGCCGGATTTGTTTTGATTCTTTTTTCAATATACAAGAATTTGAAATATTCCTTAATTGCCGACAGTTTTCGAGCAATCGTTTTTGATGTAAAACCTCTCTTACTTAAATCTTGTAAAA
This sequence comes from Alphaproteobacteria bacterium, assembly GCA_045659785.1. Classification (GTDB taxonomy): domain Bacteria; phylum Pseudomonadota; class Alphaproteobacteria; order RF32; family CAG-239; genus JAFUYI01. Next base: position 111,813 of record JAZRCM010000005.1, on the reverse strand, counting down.
ACTTCTCAATCTCTTGTGCATCAATCTCTTTTTCGCTTGTTCCCGAAAACTCACAAAATTGAGATAAATCTCGACGATATGCGTCAATCGTATGCGGAGAAGCTCCTCGCTCCGCCGTTATCATATCTAAAAAATATTCTATCGCCCAACTCATTATTTTGCAAAAGTATTGGCAATCGGCGTTTCTACCATTTCTTCTTTAACCGGCATTTCTTGTGAAAGCAACCAAAGACCGCCTAAAACAACAACTGCGACTAAAATATACACCCAAGTATAATTTTTTTTGCGATTTAGCATAAACTTTTCCTTTTCTGAAAAAAAATATTGATTAAATAAAAACTGTTTATATTATGGCAATAATATTTCAAATAAAGATTAAAAACAATGCAAATTAACAAAATAATTTTATTAGTCGGACTGATGGGAAGCGGAAAGACCAGCGTAGGAAAAAGACTGGCAAAAAAACTTAATCTTCCTTTCGTTGACGGCGACCAAGAAATTGAAAAAGCAGCAGGTCTGCCTTTGGTAGATGTGCTGAAATGCTTTGGCGAAGAAGAATACAGAGCCGGTGAAACCAGAGTGATGCACCGTTTGCTAAACGGTCAACCTTGCGTTTTAGCTTCCGGCGGAGGTTCTTTTGTACCGCAACAAACCAGAGATTTGGCTCATCAAAATGCTATTACAATCTGGCTAAAAGCAGATGTAGATACTTTGTACAATCGAACATACGGCAGACAACATCGTCCCTTTTTGAAAGGATATGACGAGCATCTCAAAAACAAATTGGAGAAATATATCGGCGAAGAATATCCCTATTATTCTGAGGCTGATATTGTCGTTGAAACTAAAGATGAGGCCGTCGAAGCAACCGTATATAGAGTGACCGAAGCCATAAACAAATTTATTGTAGCAAAAACATCAGATTAACCCAAAAAAACTCTTTACAAATCATAAATTTGTTGTAAAAAGACATCGGACTTCAAATTGTTGGAGTCCGTAACTTTAATTTAATTACACACGCAGACAGGCGAAGCCTTGTGCTTTCGCTCCGGTGCTTAAACAAGCCAAAGTCTGCGGAGGTTTAACCGGAAAACAAAAGGATATAAAAATGAGTCTTCCAAAATTTACAATTCGCCAAATGATTGAAAATGGCGTACACTTCGGACACCACGCTCGTCGTTGGAACCCGAAAATGGCTAGCTATATTTATGGCAAAAAAGACAATGTTCATATCATTGACTTGCAACAAACTTACCCAATGCTCTACTCTGCTTTGAACGCAGCTCGCGAAATCGCTGCTAACGGCGGTAAAGTATTGTTCGTAGGCACAAAAAGACAAGCTCAAGACATTGTTAAAGAAAATGCTGAAAGATGCGGACAATATTATGTTAACTACCGTTGGCTCGGTGGTATGTTGACTAACTGGAAAACCGTTTACAAATCTATTTCTCGTTTAAACAAATTGAACGAAATGTTTGAAAACGACGCAACAGAAGGCTACACCAAAAAAGAATTGCTTAACCTGAAAAGAGAACAAGAAAAATTAGCTAAAGAATTAAACGGTGTTATGAACATGGGCGGACAACCTGACTTGTTGTTCATTATTGATATGCCGAAAGAAGATTTGGCTATTAAAGAAGCTAAAAAGCTCGGTATTCCAGTTATCGGTATTGCTGATACCAATGCTGACCCGTCTTTAGTTGACTTCCCTGTTCCGGGTAACGACGATGCTGTTCGCGCAATTCAATTCTACTGCGAATTAGTATCTTCTGCCGTATTAGACGGTATTCAAGCCGAAATCGCTGCTCAAGGCGTTAAGGTTGATGAAATCGTAGCTGAAGCAAAACCTGCAAAGAAAAAAGCTGCTAAAAAAGAAGCTGATGCAGAAACCGCTTCTGAAGAAAAAGCTCCGGCTAAAAAATCTTCAAAGAAAAAAGCTGCTGCCGAATAATCGCAAAACTATAATTAATGGCGGTATTTTGCTTTGATAAAATATCGCCATTTTAGTTCAAACACAATTTTGAGGAAAAATTAATGAGCGAAATTACTGCCTCTATGGTAAAAGAATTAAGAGAAACAACCGGTGCCGGTATGCTTGATTGTAAAAAAGCCTTGGTTGAAACCAATGGTGATATGGAACAAGCTATCGACTGGTTGCGTAAAAAAGGTTTAGCTTCTGCCGCTAAAAAGTCTAGCCGTATCGCTGCTGAAGGTTTGGTAGCTGTTGCTGTTGACGGAAACCGCGGTGCTGTTGTTGAAGTTAACTCTGAAACAGACTTCGTTGCTAAAAACGAATTGTTCCAAGAATATGTTGAAGATGCTGCTTTGGTTGCTTTGGCAAACAATGGCGAAATCTGCGATATGAAAACTTTCAACTGCCCGAAATGCGGAAAAACTTTTGAAGAACGCTTGACCGACCTTATTGCTAAAATCGGTGAAAACATGACATTACGTCGTGCTCAACTTCTCGAAGTTGAAAATGGTGTTGTTGCTTCTTATGTTCACAACGCTGCTCGCAATAATTTGGGCAAAATCGGCGTTTTGGTTGCTTTAGAATCAACTGCTGACAAAGCTAAATTGGCTGAACTCGGAAAACATTTGGCTATGCACATTGCTGCTTCTCGTCCTATGTTTTTGAATATTGAAGCTGTTGATCCTGCTGCTGTTGAACGTGAAAAAGCTATTTTCAGTGAACAAGCAAAAGCTTCAGGCAAACCGGAAAACATCATTGAAAAAATGGTTGAAGGCCGTATCAAAAAATACTACGACGAAGTTGTATTTGAAGAACAAGCTTACATTATGGATCCTGATAAGAAAGTTAAAGCTGTTGTTGCTGATGCTGCTAAAGAACTTGGCGCAGAAATCAGCATCAAAGAATTTGTATGCTTTAAGCTTGGTGATGGTATCCAAAAGAAAGAAGAAGATTTTGCCGCTGAAGTTGCAGCTCAATTAGGCAAATAATTTCTATAAAAACAAAAGCACCTGATTTTCAGGTGCTTTTTTTATTTTAAACAAAAAGGTTAGCAAATGCCACGATTAGGTGTTCTGGCTTTAACAACCTTAAAAGCCAAATCCATAAGCGGTTGGATTTCATCATCAATCTCTACAATCTTTTTCAACTGTTCGATAAAATCAAAAAGTTGAACCAGAGGCATAGAAAATAATGCTGCAACCAAAATTTCCGGATTATCGGCCATTTCATCCCAAATGTTTCTTACTTTTACCCCTCTCTCGGACAATTCATTCATAATGGCGGAGAGATATTTCATACACTCGTCAAAAACGCTTTCATAGCTTTTTTGTTGTATTTCGGTAGAAGACAAGAACACTTCTTCGACATACTTTAACTTTGCCACATAAGTAACTAACGTTTCGTTGCCGGCTTCTTTTACATCCAGAGATTGCAATTCTTGCAACAGTCTGGGAAAATCAATTTCCGTTATCATAATCTAAAGAATTAATAATCTGTTTGTTAAACAACAGATTACTATACATTATGACAAACAACAAGAAAAAACTATGCTGCCGTAAACAAATCTTTTATCTTTTCAAAAAAGCTTTTTTCTTCCGGTTGACAATTATCTTCTCCGGAAATTGCTCTAAATTCTTCCAGCAACTCTTTTTGACGAGCGCTGAGGTTGACAGGTGTTTCAACCTTTACTTCAACCCACAAATCGCCTTTCTGTTCTGAACGCAAACGAGGCATACCCTCATTTTTAATTTTCAAACGATGTCCGCTTTGGGTTCCGGCCGGAATTTTCAATTCTAATTTTCGTCCGTCAACAGATGGTATTTCAACACATCCGCCTAAAGCAGCACAAGCCATTGAAACAGGTATGCGGGCATATAAATCATTTCCCTGTCTTTCGTAAAGTTTGTGTCCCTTTACACTGACAAAAACATACAAGTCGCCGTTTCTTCCGCCTCTGATTCCGGCAGCGCCTTCTCCTGCAATTCTGATACGTGTACCGTCATCAACACCGCAAGGAATTTTTATCTTTAACTCTTTCTTGTCTGCTATATATCCGTTTCCTTTACATTCCGGACATACATCTTTTACTTTTCGTCCGCTTCCTCGACAGTCCGGACAGGTTGTTTCCATAATCATAAAGCCGTGTTGCTGATGAACTCTCCCCTTGCCGCGACAGGTAGGACAAATCGGAGCTTCTTTTCCGTCTTTAGTTCCGTGTCCGTTACATTTATCACAAGATTTTGTGGTATTAAAAACAATATTTTTTTCTAATCCGGAATAAGCTTCTTCTAAGGTAATGGTTAAATCGTAGCGTAAATCTTCACCGTTAACGGCTCCTGAGGGATTATAACTGCGTTGAGAACCGCCTCCCATAAATTCGGAAAAAACTTCAGAAAAAATATCTGCAAAACCACCGGCACCACCAAAATTGAAATCAAACGGATTAGCACCACCACCCTGCTCAAAAGCCGCATGACCGTATCTGTCATAAGCAGCACGTTTTTGATCATCTTTCAAAACTTCATAAGCTTCGTTTATTTCCTTAAATCTGGTTTCGGCCTCGGCATTTCCTGCATTTCTGTCCGGGTGATATTGCATAGCCAAACGACGATACGCCTTTTTCAACTCATCGGCAGACGCAGTTTTTCCAACTTCCAATATTTCGTAGTAATCTTTTTTACTCATCATAAAATTCCGCAATTAATTAACTTGCCTATTATTTAGTTTTTTTAACACTAAAACGCAAGAGCAAATTAAACTATAAATAACTATTAGTTATAAAAATCAAAAATAAACTTGCTCATTTATCTTGAAAGTGATAGTCATTTTATTCGGATTTAATAAATTTATGATGGAAAAAAATGAAATACGATGTTTTGTCTTCTAAAGCGGAAGAATTTATTTCTCATGAAGAAATTCTGGCAACGGTGGAATATGCAAATGAAAATAAAAACAATGCCGAATTAATATCCAAAGCATTGGATAAGGCAGAAGCCTTAAAAGGTTTAACTCACAGAGAAGCCAGCCTTTTGCTTGCTTGTGAAATACCTGAATTTAACGACCGTATATTCAGACTTGCAGAACAAATAAAAAAAGATTTTTACGGCAATCGTATTGTTTTGTTTGCTCCGTTGTACCTTTCAAATTATTGCGTAAACGGTTGCACATATTGCCCATATCACGCAAAAAACAAACGCATCCCGCGTATAAAAATGACACAGGAACAAATCCGCAAGGAAGTGATTGCTCTTCAAGATATGGGGCACAAAAGACTTGCTATAGAACTCGGCGAAGACCCTATTAACAATCCTATCGAATATGTTTTGGAAAGTATCAAAACCATCTATGACATAAAACACAAAAACGGATCAATTCGCCGTATTAATGTGAATATTGCGGCAACAACCGTAGAAAATTATCGTAAACTCCATGAAGCAGGTATCGGAACCTATATTTTGTTCCAAGAAACCTACAACAAAGAAAACTATGAAAAGCTTCATCCGACAGGTCCTAAGCACAATTACGCATACCATACCGAAGCAATGGACAGAGCTATGGAAGGCGGAATTGGTGATGTAGGTATCGGCGTATTATTCGGATTATCAACATACCAATATGAATTTGCAGGGTTGTTAATGCACGCCGAACACCTAGAAGCAAAATTCGGTGTCGGTCCGCATACCATCAGTTTTCCTCGCATTAAACGAGCTGATGATATTGATCCTAACGCATTTGATAATTCTATTGACGATGATATTTTCGCAAAAATTATTGCTTGTACAAGAATCTCGGTTCCATATACAGGTATGATTATTTCTACCAGAGAAAGCAAAGAATGTCGTGAAAAAGTTCTTCACTACGGTATCAGTCAAATAAGCGGCGGCTCAAAAACCTCCGTCGGAGGATATGCAAATCCCGAAGAAGAAAACGATTCGGAACAATTTGACATCAGCGATAAAAGAACACTTGATGAAATAGTCAGATGGCTAATGGAAATCGGTTATATCCCCAGTTTCTGTACCGCATGCTATCGAGCAGAAAGAACCGGCGACAGATTTATGGACCTTTGCAAATCAAAGCAAATTCTTAACTTCTGTCACCCTAACGCATTAATGACACTAAAAGAGTTTTTGGTTGATTATGCTTCTCCTGAAACAAGAAAAATCGGAAAAGAATTAATCAAACGAGAATTGTTTAATGTTCCGAATGAAAAAGTAAGAAATGTTTGTGAACAGCATCTCCATGATATTGACGAAGGTCAAAGAGATTTCCATTTCTAAAAAAGGCGGATATTTTATCCGCCTTTAACTTAAAACTTGATTTTTTTTACTTTTAACTATAAGTAGAAAAAAGACGTCAGCGTAGCTCATCAGGATAGAGCACAAGTTTCCTAAACTTGGGGCAGTGGGTTCGAGTCCCGCCGCTGACGCCATTTTTTATTCTTCGCCCTCAACCCAAGCTCTGACTCTGCTCCAACTATATGCAAAATCACGACGAACTCTACGCCATAATGCCGAATAATTGGTGTTACGAAGGGTAACGAAAGTCCAATGTCCTCCTACTATCAGGATAATGAGGGTTCCTACTAACAAACCACCGGCACAAATACATGCAAACGTTGATATTAAAGACAGACAAAAGAGTATAAACCAAGAATAGTTTCCGTCTTTCAAAACATCTATTGAATAGATGAACATACTCAACAAAGCTATCGGTCCGAGAAAAGTCATTAAACGGGACAAAGGAAGAAATCTTTTCACATTTAAAATGACCGCCCATATTGAACCGGCTGTCAATATTCCTAATAAAATTAACGATGTGTAGAACCATAAATTCATTTTAACTTCTTTCAAAAACACAAAGTTTATAATACATCAAATAGTAGGCTTTGTCCAGTTTTTAAGCCATATTTTTCAAAAACTGTCTTTGAATTTCGGCTAATTGCTCAACACTATTCCATTCAACATATTCATCTGAGGCATGCATACCATACCCGCTTCCGGAATGCATTATTACTACCGAACCTTTCTCGGCAAATTCACGAGAGTCGGTAGCTCCTCCGATATATTCAAAATCAATTTTCTGCTCTAAAATTTCTTCTGCTAATTTTTTGTATTGTAAAATATACTGATTTTGTTCATCCATAACTACCGGATGAGAAGAAGAAACTATTTTATATTCAACCCCGTCAACCAAACATTCATCTAACTTTTCTTTCAATCCTTCCACTGTCGAATTTTCGGTAAGACGAAAATCTAATAAAGCTTCACAGTGATTAGAGATAACATTTGCCACTTCTCCGCCTTCTATTTTTGCAAAATGCACCGTATCAATCCAAGTATTTTCAGGTTTTGCAAGTTCTTTCGAATAATACGGATAATGTTTTCTTATATTGCTTAACACTTGCAATATTTTTTCATTTGCATCTATTCCTTCCCAAGGAGTAGAACCATGCGCTTCTTTTCCCTCTGCAATCAATTTGACAAATACCGGATTTTTACATTTTGTAATAATCTTTGTAATATCTCCTGCAACATCGACATCTAAAACGATTTTAGCACTCAATTCAGGATATTCGGTCAAAAAGGCATCTAATCCGAAACTTCCTTTTTCTTCATCTGTTGATAACAAAACACCAAATTTAATCGGCAAATTTTCATCTAAAACATATTGTAACGAATTTAGACCTACTGCCGCAAAAGATTTCATATCCAATGCACCGCGAGCAAATATTTTACCGTCTTTTGATACCGGATTAAACATATCGTCTTCAGCCGGCACCACATCTAAATGTCCCACAACCAAAACATCAAATTCCATTCCCGGCTTATTGGATAATAACAAAACCGGTGCAAGCAATCCGTTACGATACAGGCTTTTATACACATTATTATCAAACAAATCTCGCACATAATCTAAGCATTTGTTGATTTCTTCATTATTTCCTGTTTCTGTTTTAAATCTGATTAAATCTTCAGTAATTTTTTTTAATTCCATTTCCGCACCTTTACCTTTTATTCACTATATTAAACTATGCTTAGCGCAATTATAATAAGAAAGAATTAATGAGGTATGTTTAAATGAAAAATTTTGCCGTTTTGCTGATTTTATTTTTTTTAACAGCTTGTCCGCAAAAACAACAAAAAAGCAACAACACAGATATCCCAAGAATGGTTTCATTGAAATATGGTGTAATAAATGCCAGAAGCGGCCCCGCCGGTCATTATCCGGTAGAATGGGTATATAAACAAAAAAATGCTCCGGTTGAAATTGTGCTTGAATATGGTGACTGGGTAAAAATAAAAGATTGGGAAGATTCGGAAGCTTGGATTCATAAAAACAAATTCATCAACTCTCGTTGGATTAAGATTACTCAAAAAGGGATTACCAACATATACTCTAAACCTGACAGCGAATCCGAAATTATTGCCAGAGCAGAAGATCAGGTTATCGGTAAAGTTGAAAAATGTCCTAAACATAAAAATTTTTGTTTAGTTAAATTTTCAGATATCAAAGGTTGGATAAAAAGAGATTCTGTTTACGGAATTTATCCTAACGAAACTATCGACTAAAGAAGGAATGACAAATGGCTACAGTTAATGAAGTACCTTTTTCTGACATATACATCACTCCGGACAGAAGTGCTTATATTCCTGACGGAAGAACACCTAACGGTTTGATGAGATTTAAACCGGACGACTTTAACTATTTTTTTGAAAAAGTAGAAAAAAGTTATGACGGACATAATCCCAGTTATTCTATCTTGTATAACAGGATTTTATATCGTGTGGAGCGTACGGTTTCCATATATGGCGTACAATACTGCGCTCGTAAAATGCCACCGGAAGTGCCTGCCTTTTCTTCTTTGGGTTTTCCGGTTGAACTTCGCAAGTATTTATTGTCTTTGAGCAATACCGCAGGTCTTATCTTGTGGGCAGGACCGACCGGAGCAGGTAAAACAACTTCCATATCCTCTTTGATGAAAGAATATCTGATTACGGAAGGCGGATTTGCTTATACCATTGAAGACCCGTCAGAAATGCCTTTAGACGGAACTTATAATGCGGTAAACGGCAGTATTGCTCTTTGCAAACAAACTCAACCTGTTAATGGGAACTGGGGAGATTGCTTGAAATCGGCACTCCGTTCAAAACCTCGTTTCATCATGGTAGGTGAGATTCGTACTCCCGATACGGCAAGTGAAGTTTTGCGTGCTTGTACTTCAGGACACCTTGTTTTATCAAGTATTCACGCTAACAATGTTACCGATGCCATTAACTCAGTCGTAAAATATGCTGCTTCGTCCGGTATGTCGGAAGAATTAGCTTATGACCTGTTTTCTCGCGGTATGTTGGCTGTATTGCACCAAACATTGTCAGGAATTAAAAACAAAATGCCACATGTTTCATATGTATTTGCCAACCCTGATACCACCCAAGGCGACCAAGTAAGAGCAATTGTCAAAACCGGAAAACTGAATTTGGCAACATCAATTGATACTCAACGTAGTCGCTTGAGTTTAGGAAAAGACTTGTTTCCAAAACTACATTTAAGTGATTAGCCCTTTTCTGCTTTGAGTTGATAAAAATATTCAACCACTGCAGATTTATCCCATCTTATCGAGCCGCGGATTCTTCCTATTTCTTTGGAGCCGCGGCTTATGAGTATGCTCACGGGAGATGAAAAAATACCGAAAGCCGAAGCTAATTCGCCATTTTTATCAACATAAACCTCTAAATCATCTCCTCCAAATCGTTTTAAGAATCTCTTTTGTTCCTCAAAACCTCCGACCCATTCTTTTTCTGAGGATATTAATATAACCTTTATTCCGTCATTTTTAGTTTTCTGTGAAAATTTATTTAATATTTTCATTTCACGCAAACAAGGAACACAACGTCTTGACCAAAAAACAGCTATCACAAAATCTCCGGCAAAATCTTCCAATTTAAATTTCTTTCCGGTTTCGCCGACTATTTCTTTTTGCGGCAAATCTCGCGGATATTCATAAATATTCGCACCTCTGTCTGCCAAAACTATTTTGGCATTCAGAAGCAGAACCAAAAACAAACATATTTTAAATAAATTTTTCATCTTCTTATTAATAACTGTTTTTTTATATTTTGTAATTAATCTGATATGGATTAGTATATAGCAATCATGTGTAATATTACAAGCAAAAGGTAAAAAATATGCTTAACTATTCCAAAATCATATTTACAGCATTATTATTCAGTTTGATTATAACTGTAAGCGGATGCGGAAAAGTATCTGCACCGATTGTTATAGAAGGCAGCGGATATCCGCACAGTTACCCAAAAAATTAAGGAAAGAAAAATGAGTGCCGATAATAATTTTATTGATGAAATGATTCCTTATGTTGAGTTTGCCGATAATGCAAACGAAAGAACCCCTTGTGTTCTTGTTTTAGATTGCTCCGGTTCGATGAGAGGAGAACCTATAAAACAATTAAACATAGGTTTAAAAGCTCTCGAAAAAGAACTAAAAGAAGATATCGATGCAAGTTCACGCGTTCAGCTTCTTATCATAAAAGCTTTCGGAAAGGACGAAATAGAAATTTCATCAGACTGGATAGATGCGATGAATTTTACCGCTCCCGAAATGGTAGCCGGAGGATTAACTCCTTTAGGCAAGGCAATGGAAACCGCATTAAAAAAGATTGAAGAACAAAAAGACCTTTACGACAACTGCGGAATTACATCTAAAAGACCATGGATATTCTTAATCAGTGACGGTGAACCTACTGATTATGACTGGGAAAGTATCGCAAAAAAATGTTGCGAAGCGCAAAAGAACAAAAAAGTAATTGTTCATACCGTCGGAACAGAAGGTGCTAACCTTGATAAACTGGGAAAATTTTCGATTATCTCTCCTAAACGTTTAAGCGGTTTGAAATTTACCGAATTTTTCTTATGGTTAAGCAGAAGTGTGTCTTGTATTTCAATTGCAGCACCTAATGCTTCTGACTTGCTAGATGATACAGGAAATTGGGATGAATAATTATAATCGTATACGAGTTTTATCTGCCTGCGTAACCGGACCTTCTCACAAAGTCCGCAATATTCCTTGTCAGGATTATTGCCGTTATGCCACCAAAGGCGATAATTTCGTTGCGATTCTTTCTGATGGTGCAGGCTCCGCTAAATATGGTCGTATCGGAGCAAAAATACTATGCGATACAATTATAGACTTGCTTCCTAATGTACCCTTTAAGGATATAAAAACATCCATTATAAATTCTATCGAAATAGCCAGAGACAAATTGTTTTTCCACCGCTTAAATTCTAAAAACAATACCAGAGGAATTATGTCTTTTGCTGCCACGGTTGTCGGGGTGGTATATCATAAAAATCAAGGTATATTTTTTCATATCGGCGATGGTGCTGCTTTGGCTTTTATCGGAAATGATTTTACCAAATATGTTACCTCAAAACCTGAAAACGGTATATTTTCTTGCGAAACATATTTTTATACAATGGACGATTGGAGAGAGTGTATTCGTTTTACCAGTTTTGAAAAAGCTCATACTATTATGATGATGAGTGACGGAGTTACCGGTTTTTCGTTTACTCCCGATTTTAACGGAATAGAATCTCGTTTTTTAATGCCGATTGACCGTTTCTTAACCAAAGAGCCTTGCAAAACAAAAGCAGAACGAGCACTAAAAAACACCTTGAGCACACCTCAGGCTCAAAAAATAAATCACGATGACAAAACATTTCTGTGGGCAAAACTATGATGTCAGAATTTTTAAAATCTTATAGTGCTGTTTTCGGTGACGGTTCGTGCAAAACCGTCACTTTAGGAGCAACTATAAACCGAGGAGGAGCCGCCGGAAAAATCGTTGAAGTAAAAGAGCATCCGGAACTGGTTGCTAAAATTTTTCATGACTTGTCTAAAAGTAGTACAAATCGTGAAAAATTACAGGCTATGTTGCTAAATCGCCCGTCATTTTCTCCTGCCTTAAAAAACGGCAAAGAATTTAAAATGAAAGGCGGAGAAAAATATATACAAATTGCTTGGCCCGAAGCCCTGCTTGAAAACGAAGAGGGATATTGTGTCGGCTATCTTATGCCTCGAATTGAGCTTAGTTTATCGGCCTCACTCGACCATTTTATGCAAAGAGCAACTCGCCAAAAACTCGGTCTTTCAGAGAACTATGAATATCGTATCAGAATTGCTTGCAATTTAAGTTCTATGGTTGCGGCACTCCACGAAAAAGGACACTATATCGTCGATTTAAAACCGTCTAACGTATATGTATATAAGGAAAGTATGCTCATATCTATGCTGGACAGTGATGGTTTTTCAATTAAAGGTGAAAAAAATCGTTATCCTGCAGAATTTGTCAGCGAAGAGTATATCTATCCGGAAGGAATGTCACAAAGATGTGACGAAATGGGAGAAGAACAGGATAAATTTGCATTAGCGGTTATTATATTCAAACTGTTAAACAATGGTATCCACCCGTTTTCAGGTACTCCGAGAAAACAAAAATCCCCTAATTATACAATTCAAGAACGTATCACTCAATATCATTATGCTTACGGTTCTTGGGGAGATGCTTATCAAGACCCGCATCCGTATTCCATTCATGATTCGTTTACAACCGAAACTCTTGAATTATTTGACAGGGCATTTGTTAAGGGATTAAACAGACCGACAGCTCAAGAATGGGAAAAACACTTAAGAAAGCTTCTTTCTAATGTTCGTCGATGCAAAAAAAATCCTAATCACGTATATTTTACCTCAAAGGGATGCGGTCTGTGTTTGATGGAAAACAAAATTAAGGACAAACTTTCCGCAGTCAGAAAAGAATATCAGAAACCGCAAACAATTCGAGGAGTTGCCATTGATGAACTCTCGCAAGAAAATGTCGAGAAAAACAAAATAGAACAACAGAAAAAAATAAAAAAATATAACAAAATCGCCGCACCGTCTTTGTTATTGTATATGCTGTTGTGGAGTTTTATGTATCCCATTCTAAAACCGATAAGCGATAAAATATCAAACATCGGCATCGGAATACAAATGATATTAGTTATATTGTTGACGGCAGCAACCCATTATGCGTTAAAAAAATTTGCTGCTTTCTCTCCGATTTTAAGCAATATCGGACTACGAATAGCCGTACTTATATACACCTTTATTTGCGCATTGATTTGTATATGGGCAATAAACGATATACCGGCGGAAACGCTTTTGCTCATAAAATAAAAAAATCTATGCAAAAGCAAATAATTGTGATATACCAACAACGTTGTATAAAAATTTGAAAGGTAAAACTTTGCTAAACTTAAAACCTATAATGATTTCCGGAAAAGAAGTTTATCCTCTTATCGAAGGCGGTAAAGGTATCAATTCGAGTGACGGACGCAGCAGCGGAGCATGGGCTCATGAAAATTGCGTCGGTACATTTTCCGGTGTTAGTCCCGATTTTTATGATGAAAAAGGAAATGTAGTCAGAGAAATTTTCTCACAAAAAACTCGTGAAGAAAGACACGCAGAAATGATTGAAAGAGCAATCAAAGGCGGTGTTGCACAAGCTCAAATTGCTCACGAAGTTTCTAACGGCAACGGACGTATTCACATGAATATGTTATGGGAAATGGCCGATTCACAAAAAGTAATTGAAGGTGTTTTAGAAAGAGCTAAAGGCCTTATAAACGGAATTACCTGTGGTGCGGGAATGCCTTTTCAACTTGGTGAATTAGCTTCAAAATTCGGTGTATATTACTATCCTATCGTTTCATCTGCCAGAGCATTTAATATTTTATGGAAGAGAGCATACAGCCGCTTTACCGAATTTTTGGGCGGTGTTGTTTATGAAGACCCATGGTTAGCCGGCGGACATAACGGATTATCAAATGCAGAAAATCCCGAACAACCGGAAGCTCCATATAACCGCTTGGTTGAGTTACGTCGTTTGATGAACAGTTACGGGCTCGATTCTATTCCTATCATTTTAGCCGGCGGAATTTGGTCGCTTAACGACTGGAAAGATTATATTGACAATCCCGATATCGGCAAAATTGCTTTTCAATTCGGTACCAGACCGATGATTACAAAAGAAAGCCCTGTCAGTGAAGCTTGGCAAAAAGTTATGATGCAAGTGAAAAAAGGCGATGTTATCTTGCAACGTTTTAGCCCTACGGGATTTTTCTCATCTGCGATAAAAAATACTTTTTTGGAAAAACTCATAAATCGCAAAAAAGGTGAAATTTCTTTCAAACGTGAAGCAGATACGGAATTTTCCGAACCGTTAAAAGTAAATTCGCACAAAACGGTGTTTATCAAACCGGAAGATAAAGAAAAGGCAATGAATCAAATTAATGCCGGTCTTACCGAAATCAAAGAAACTCCTGATGAAACAGTCGTATTTATGACTCCTGAAGATTGGGAAACAATGAAAGAAGACAGAAAGAATTGTGTAGGTTGTTTATCTCAATGCCAATTCTCAACATGGAACTCATATTCGGAAAGTAAGACAACAGGAAAATTACCTGATCCGAGAACATATTGTATTCACAAAACACTTTGTGAAGTCGGTCACGGCGGAAGTGTAAAAGACCACTTACTCTTTGCCGGACATCAGGTATATCGATTCGCAACCGACCCTCTTTATCGTAACGGATTTGTTCCGAGTGTTAAAGAATTGATTGAAAAAATCAAAAACGGCGAATAGGACTGTTCAAAAATTAAAATAAAATGAGGAGGATAAATTTCCTCCTTTTTTATGCCTTTTATTTCTGGATTGCCTCAAAAATTATTTTTTTCACAATGCCATATCATAACAAAGGGAGGTTTTCTACCTCCCTTTTACTTTTGACAACCACTATCTTCTGTCGCCCATAATTCGCAACAAAGCCATAAACAAGTTTATGAAATCGAGGTACAAAGATAAGGCACCGACAACAACTTTGCGACCTTGCATATCTTCGCTGTCATAAGACATATAAATCTGGCGAATTTTTTGTGTATCATAAGCGGTAAGACCTACAAACAAAGCAACAATAACAAATGACAAGGCATAATCTAATGCGGCTGATTGCATAAAGAAATTAACAACAACAGCAATAATCACACCCCACAATCCCATTCTTAAGAAAGAACCCCAAGAAGTTAAATCTCTTTTTGTGGTGTAGCCGTACAAACTCATTGATCCAAATGTTGCTGCTGTGATTAAAAACACGCGAGCCATACTTGCACCGGTATAAGCCAAGACAACCGGAGCTAATGAAATTCCCATAAGTACCGAATATAAAAAGAATACACCTCTGACTTGTCCGAGAGTTCCTCTTGTTAAAACCCAACTAAAACCGAAAACAACAATCAAAGGAGCCAACAAAAACAACCAACCCAAACCGGACATTCCGCCTTGAGCCGAAAACATCAAATTAATTAATGATGAATTTGCAACTAAAAACGCAGCCAAAGCTGTAACTACCAAGCCGCTTGCCATATAGTTATATACACTGATTAAATAACTGCGCAAACCTTCATCAACATCGTTTCTTTCAATAGCTGAAGTATAGTTTCTTTCTAACATTTTTTATCTCCTGACAAAATATTATACTAAAGGTAATATAGTTTTTTAATTTTTTGAAATCAAGATGCTTAAATATATTGATTCAAATAACGACCGTTTTTCTTTAGCCAATTTTTTCCGTATTCTGAATCTTCCGCCAAATCATCAACACATTTCCAAAATTGTGACGAATGGTCCTGATGTTCCAAATGTGATACTTCGTGCGCAACCAGATAATCTATCACTTTTAGCGGGGCTAACATAATACGCCAATTATAGTTGATATTATTCAATGAAGAGCAACTCCCCCAACGGGATTTTGTATCTTTTATAACCACCCTGTTGACTTTACAGCCTATTTTTTTGGCCTTTTGCAGTGACAAATCATAGAGATATTTTTGAGCCTGTTCTTTTATAAAATCCCGCACTCTGCGTGACAAAAATTCTTTATTGCCCGAAACCCAAAGAATATTATCTTCAACCATTGCTCCGCCGCAAACTTTATCACAGTGCTTTATAATCAATTCTTGTCCGGCAACCGATATTTTCTCGTTTTCTTCAAACATCTTTTGTTCGGGAATTTTTTGCAAATGCGTTTCTATCCATTGTTTTTGCGATTTAACAAAATCCAATGCCTGACGTTTAGAACACAATTTCGGAACAGTTAAAACCGGAATCCGATTCTTAACATCAATACGCAAACTCAATCGTCGAGCTTGCTTTGAAGCTACAACTTTTAACGGAAAATCTACTTCCTTTTCGATATCAAATATCTTTCCAGTTAACAATGTAATTTTCATATTCATCATCTTTAACTTCGGTTTCCGAAATCAACAATCTTCCTCTTACCGATTGCATAGCTTTATGAACCGATTCTTTATCACCGCTTATCAACGGATGCCACTCCGGCAAATCTTTGCCCTCTTCCAACAACCTGTATGCACAAGTTTTAGGCAACCAGCGAGGACGTTCTTTTAATGCCGCAAAATTAACGCTACGACAATCCGGCACCTTTTCAAAACGATTCTCATAGATTCGACATAAGCAACTTTTACTGTCTAAAAAACGACACTTAACACAGGTAAAATAAATTTTGCCGCCCGATTCTAATTTATTAAGACAACATTTTCCGCAACCGTCACACAAGAGTTCCCACTCTTGTTCGTTCATCTGTTCCAGTTTTTTCTTTTTCCAAAACTCCGGCTCAACACTATTTATATTTTGATGATAAGTGTTTTGAATAACTATGGTATATTGTTTCTTTTCACTCATGACTAACCTATCTGTTCGGGAAGTTGTTCATCACGGATAAAATTACCGAATTGTGCAAATTCACCGTTCCAAGATAAATCGACTTTTCCGGTCGGTCCGTGACGATGTTTTCCGATAATAACTTCAGCCTTATATTTTGTAGCCTTATATCTTTGTTCCCATTTATCGTGCTTGTCTTGAGAGTAGTTTTTATCGGTTTCTTTCGGTTCTTCGTTTTGAATATAATAGTTCTCACGATATACAAACCAAACCATATCGGCATCTTGCTCGATAGAACCAGATTCACGCAAATCGGACATAACCGGACGTTTATCATCACGTTGTTCCACGCCACGATTTAACTGCGAAAGTGCAATTACCGGAACATTTAATTCCTTAGCCATAATTTTAAGACCGCGAGAAATTTCTGACAACTCTTGTACACGGTTCGCTTCACCTTTTTTTGAACTTCCCATAATGAGCTGAATATAGTCAATCACTATAAGCCCTAATCCCTTTGTTCTTTTCAAACGACGAGCACGATTGCGAATTGCATTAATTGTCAACCCAGGTGTATCATCAATATAAAGCGGCATTTTTTCCAAAGTACGTGCAACTTCGGAAAGACGACCATATTCTCCGCCGTCAATATCTCCGTTTCGCATTCTTTTGGAAGATATGCCTGCTGTTGTCGATAAAATACGAGTTGCTAGTTGGTCCGCTGACATTTCCAAAGAGAAAAATGCAACCCCGCGAGATTTTTCTTCAAAGCTTTTATCTCTGCTCATCAATTCTGCAACATTATAAGCAATATTGGTGGCCAATGCAGTTTTCCCCATCGCCGGACGACCTGCCAAAACGATTAAGTCTGAATTATTTAAACCGCCGGTTCTCTTATCTAAATCATCTAATCCGGTAGAAATTCCCGAAATATCTCCTTCTCTTTGATATGCTTTTTCAATGGTATCTATTGAAGCAGACAAAGCTTCGGAGAAGCTTATAAATCCTTTTCCGGCATCTCCCTTATCAGATAAATCATAAAGTCTTTTTTCTGCTTCTTCAATTTGTGCGGTTGCATTAGACTCTAAATCTTCTTTCATCGCATTGTTAACAATATCAAAACCGGCAGAAATAAGTTCTCTGCGTAAATATTGTTCATAAATGTATTGAGCATAATATTCCGGATTTGTAAGAGGAGATGAACTTTCAGCCAATTTAACCAAGTATTTATAACCGCCTACGTCAGCTAAAGTGCCTTCTTGCTCAAAATAGTTCTTGAGTGTAATAATATCGGCACCTCTTTCACGCAAAATAAGTTTTGATATAACATCATAAATTTTTGCATGTATCGGGTCAGAAAAATGATTACTGCGCAAATATTCCGAAATCGATTCGTGAGCCTTATTATTGACAAGCAATACACCTAACAAAGCTTGTTCAGCTTCTACGTTTCTGGGTAATGATGATATATCCGGTTTTTCCATATTCCAAAGACCTCTTAAAAAATTTTTACTCGTTGTTCTCTTTCTAACAAATAAAAAAAATAATTCAAAAATATTCATGATGCGGTTGTGTATTATGTGTATAAAAATTATTCTTGTTTATAAACACAAAATATTCTAAACTTTGAGCGAATTAATTATACCGAAAGAGATAAAAATGAGCGAAGAAAAAAAAGGAAATTGGTTTATTAAGATATTGAAAAAATGTTTGTTTTCTCCGATAAACACTTTTTTCTTTTTAGCACTTATTTACTTTGGTTTGCAGGCCTATGTTTTTTCTCCGTCAATCGGCAATAAAATTTCGATGTATGCCGTTATAGCCCTATGGATTTTTTGGTTTATTGCAAAATATCTTATTATCCTTATTTTCGTTTTAGCCATAATCGGCGGCGGAGCATATATGTATTATGAACATACGCAAAAAGAAGTTCGCAAATGCGAAGATTCCGGAGGATATTGGAACAAAAACACCAAATCATGCGAGAAAAAACTGACTTTATGGGAAAAAATCAGCAAATTATTTGAGGTTGACACAAAATCTCCTCCTAAAGAAATTAAAAACGAAAAAACAACCTCTAAAGAAACGAAAAAATAATCAAGGAGAAAGCCATGAAAAAGATTATGTTTGCCTTATGTTTTATCCTATTATCAAATAATGCTTTCGGACAAGTAAGTTCAAATTGCACGTATAATGGTGTTCCACTTTACGGCAAGGTAAAGGTTGTTGAAAACTTTGAAGATTTTAAGGTGAAAATCGTCAATAACTTTGAAGATTTAAAAGTAAAATCCGTAAATAATTTTCCTAATCAATGCGGACAATGGCAATTTGTAAACAATTTCGAAGACTTCAAAGTTAAATTTGTAAACAACTTTGAAGATTTCAGTATCAAATTCGTTGAACACTTTGAAGGACTGTAACTATTTTTTTCTTCGGTGAGTAATCTGCGGAGTTGTTGAACGATTAGAAGAACCTATTTGCAAAGTATCTTCTTGGCTCAACAATGAGTTTATAATATCCATGGGGTTACGTCCTTCAAGAAGTTGTTGCTTAGCAACTTCAGAAGCAACAGATTGCATAACCGCATTTCTAAACGCATTTTGAGCTTCGATTCTTCCCTGTTCGGCAACTTTATTTTCTTTTTCGGTAAATTTACGGTGGAAACGAGCAAACTCATACAGAGGGTCTCCGCCTCTTTGATATGTATCAAGTCCTGCCAAGCGAGTTTTTTCATCAACCAGAGCCTTAATACCTCCACACTCCGTATCGCGATATAATTTCCAGTCTTCAACAATATCCCAATTAATGGCATTTATCACCGTATCAGGATCTATGTTACCGAAGTCTATCTCTTTTATATTATTCGGCAAATGATATGTGGTAATATTTTTTTCGAAAAACTCTTTATTTTCTCTTAGCTTACGACGAGGATTGGTAAGAGCATAGCATAAACAAAACGCAACCAATGCTGTTTTGAACTCTTCGTTACTTTTATAAACAACCTTCAACGGTTTTTTTGCAACTTCCGGAGTTTGCAAAGCGGCATTAACACACCATTCGTTCAAATTTTGCAAAGCATCAAGTTGGTCATCATCAAGTTCAACTTTGCTGCTTACGGTACAACTTAAAGCTTGGTTTATAAGGTTTTGTATATTATCTTCGTTCATTCTTATCCGCCTCTCAAAGATAAGTTTTAAATTGATTTACCATCTTTTGATAAACCTCTTGCTTAAAATCTACAATATTTTTAGGTGTTTCGTCAATACCAACCCACTTCCAATTTATAAATTCCGGGATTTTTGTTTGTAAATTAATCTCTGAATCATTACCGGTAAAACGATATAACACCCAATTCATCGCTTGACCACGTTTATTAAGTCTTTTTGCTATATGAGCAGGAAAATCGTATAAAATCGGCTCATCAATGGTAGCTATTTTTTCGACCGAAACAACAGATGTTTCTTCTTCCAACTCCCTTTTTGCTGCCTCAAGAACCGATTCGCCGGCATCTATACCGCCCTGTGGAAATTGCCACTGCCCCGGAGCATCTTTTCTTTCACACCAAAGCACTTTGTTATCTTGATTACAAAGCACAATTCCCACACATTTGCGATACATATTGTTCATTTTAATCCTTATTTTTGCTATAAATTATGAGCGCCTTCACTGTATCAACGGCACGCAAAAGCTGATAATCTTTTTTAAGTTCTTCATCTTCTTTTGCTTCTTCCTGTTTTTTCTTACCGTTATCGGCATTATCATTTTTCAAAGCATTTTTGAGCTCTGCTTCACTGATAGTTATACCGGCTTCATATTCTTCAACTTTTGCAGGTTTAACTACAATATCGGGCTCAATTCCTTTTGCTTGAATAGAACGGCCGGAAGGAGTGTAATAACGTGCCGTTGTCAAGCGAATAGCTCCGTATTTTCCGAAAGGAATAACGCTTTGAACAGAGCCTTTACCAAAAGATTTTTCTCCCAAAACAACAGCTCTTTTGTGGTCTTGTAATGCACCGGCCAAAATTTCGGAAGCAGAAGCCGAACCGTCATTTATCATAACAACAATAGGCATACCTTTAGCAATATCCCCTTCTGTCGCACTATATTTTAATGTATCTTCTTCTTGACGTGAACGAGTAGAAACAATTTCGCCCTTATCTAAAAACAAATCAGAAATTGCAACCGCTTGATCAAGCAAACCGCCGGGGTTGTTACGAACATCAATAATCAACCCTTTAATTCCGTCTTTGGTTTTCTTCTGCATTTTGGCAAGTTCGTCTTTAATATTTTTATCACCATCTTCACTGAAAGAAGAAATTCTGATATATGCAATATCTTCCGCTTTTATATCGCTTTTAACCGATTGAATCTTAATTTCTTCCCTTTTCAAAGTAACATCAAAATTTTTCTCATTAGCTCTGCGGATAGTCAATTTTATCTTTGTTCCGACTTTACCGCGCATTTTTTCAACAGCCTCATTGAGTGTCATTCCGATAACAGGTGTTCCGTCCAAAGATATAATGTAATCACCGGGTTTTAATCCTGCTCTGAATGCCGGTGTATCATCAATAGGAGAAACAACCTTAACAACACCGTTTTCCATTGTTACTTCAATACCTAAGCCACCGAATTTACCTTGAGTTTGTTCATTTAAATATTTGAAACTTTTAGCATCTAAAAAACTTGAATGCGGATCCAAAGATGACAACATACCATTGATTGCCGACTCAATTAATTTTTGGTCGCTCACTTCCTCTACATAAGTCAACTTTGCTCTTTCCATCACTTCTCCGAATAAATTGAGCATTTCGTATGTATCAAAAGTTTCTTCTTTTTCTTTATTTTTATCTGCAGCAACAACACATCCGGCCGCTAACAAAGAAAAGTTAATTATAAAAGTAAAAATTGTCAGTTTTTTCCACATGTCATTTATTCCTGTTTTTTATCTGTTATTTTGCAATCCATGCTTCCGGGTCAATCGGCTTATTATCTTTACGCAATTCCATATACAAATTACTGTTATTATCATCCGGCATTTGTCCGACAGGTTCTCCGGCCAACAACATTTGACCGACTTCACACTCGATTTCGTTCATACCGGCTAACAAAGACATATACCCTTCACCATGTTCAATAATAATAAGTTTTCCGTATCCTCTGAACGGACCGGCAAAGATAACCGAACCGTCATAAGGAGAAACAACCTGCGCTTGCGAACGGGTTTTTATCGAGATTCCTTTAGAGGTTACGCCTTTTGATGTTTCTTGTCCATAGGCAATAACGATTCCCCCCATCGCCGGTTTAGAGAGCTTTCCTTTTGCCTTAGCAAACGCCTTTCCGGTTTCTTTTATAAACTCGGGTTGTGATTTTATCAAGTCATCTTTAGAGGATGAAGAGTCTCTTTCTCTTCTGTATGCTTCTAACTCTTCTCTTTCCCTACGAGCTTTTTCTCTGCGTTCTGCTTCTAACGTCTCTCTTGCTCTTCTTTCTTTTTCTAATTTTTCGAGAAGTTCTTTAATATCTTTTGCTTGATCAGCTAACTGTTTTATTTTGTTTTGCGTTTCTTTAGTTTGATTACTAATCTTTTTCATCATGGCAGATTTTTGAGCTCGAAGGTCTTTCATCTTAGCTCTTTCGTTTTCCAACTCTCTTTTGCTGCGAGAAATCTTAACAATTTGTCTCTCTATTTTTTGCTTTTTATCATTTATTTTGTTGAGTTCTTTTCTGATGATGGCAGCTTCGGTAGCCAAAAACGGAACTGTCTCTCGCAAAAGCATTGCGCTACGAACAATCTCTACCGGAGTCAACGGTTGAACAAACAATGCTTCCGTAGGTTTCTGAGCCAGATTTTGCAAAGCATACAAATTTGTTATGAGTTTTTTATCCTCTGATAAAAATGCTTCTTCTGCTTCTTTCAAGTCTTTTTGAAGTTTTATAATTTCTTTTTCCATTAAAGAAGTTTTTTCTTCAACATTTTGAATTTGTTTTGCTTTTTTTATCATGAGATTATTTATTTGTTTCATCTCACGACTTATTTTATCCGCTTGCTGTTGAAGTTTTTTGTGTTTTGAGCTTTCTTCTCTAACTTGCTGTTGTACATATTCCAAATCTTGTTTTGAGACCACCGCAGCATTAACATTGCTTGTGAAAAACAATGCTAATGCTACGATAAATAAGAAATATTTTTCCGGTCTCAACAATTTTTAGCCTTTTATCAATAAAGATTTTCCTGTCATCTCTGTCGGTTGCTTAATATTAAGCAAGTCTAACAATGTCGGAGCAATATCTGCCAAACGACCTTGTTCTAATCCGACGATATCTTTAGGAGCATTTATCAAAACAGCTTGAACATCACCTACCGTATGAGCGGTATAAGGTTGTCCTGTTTTTTCATCAAGCATTTTTTCTGCATTTCCGTGGTCGGCAGTAACCAAAATAACTCCATCAACATCTTTGATTGCATTAACAACACGACCTAAACAATCATCAACCGCAGCAACGGCTTTCAATGCAGCACCCATAATTCCGGTATGTCCCACCATATCGCCGTTTGCAAAGTTACAAATAATCACATCAAAGGATTGATTTTTGATTGCTTCAACCAATTTATCGGTAACTTCATATACAGACATTTCCGGTTTCAAATCATAAGTTGCCACTTTCGGGCTTGGAATCAAAATTCGAGATTCACCCTTAAATTCTTTTTCTTCACCACCGTTAAAGAAAAATGTTACATGGGCATATTTTTCTGTTTCGGCAATACGAAGTTGGGTCAAACCGTTTTCGGCAATAACTTCACCCAAAATATTAACCAATGCCTCAGGCGGAAACATGGTTTTCATAAAACGATTATGGTCAACGGAATATTCTGTCATACCTACAGCCATTGACAACTCAAAAACTTTTTTACGAGCAAAACCGTCAAAATCCTTGTCAGCCAGAACATACAAAATTTCGCGTGCTCTGTCGGCACGGAAGTTTGCCATCAAAACCGCATCACCGTCTTCAAAGCCGTTATAATCACCGATAACGCAAGGTAACACAAATTCATCGGTAACTTTTTCGGCATACGATGCTCTTATTGCCTCATCAGAGGTTGCGTATCTGATACCATCAGCCAAAACCATATTGTTATATGCTTTTTCAACACGATCCCAACGTTTATCTCTATCCATCGCATAAAAACGACCGGATATTGTAGCTATTTTAACCATTTCCATATCGGCAATACTTTTCTCAAAGTCAGCCAAATAATCAACAGCAGATTCGGGAGGGGTATCTCTTCCGTCTAAAAACGCATGAACCCAAGTTTTAATCCCGTTTTTATTCAAAATATTTGCCAAAGCTACAATGTGAGCTTGTGACGAGTGAACTCCTCCGGGAGACATCAAACCCATCAAATGACAAGCTTTTCCGGATTCTTTCAAGTTCGAAATGAGTTCTTGTAAAACTTTGTTTTGCTCAATACTGCCATCTTTTATAGCCATATCGATTTTTGGTAAATCCTGCATAACTACTCGACCGGCACCAAGATTTGTATGACCTACTTCCGAATTTCCCATTTGACCTTCAGGAAGACCTACAGCCAATCCTGATGTCTGAATAAGATTGTGCGGATATTGTTCAATATACTCATGCCAATTAGGTGTATTCCCTTGTTCAATGGCATTATCTTTTGTAATTTCTTTGCGATAGCCCCAACCGTCCAAAATAAGCAGCATAACAGGTTTTTGTGTCATTTCTTTTTCCTTATAAAATTACGATTCTTTTTTGCTACAAGATTATATATAATTACTGCAAGAATAAAAGCATAATTTTTTATTGTTCTACAATTTGTAACATTAAATCATGCCAAATTTCCGCAGGTAAACTTCCCCCCCCCACGTTTTTCATCGGAGAGTTGTCATCATTTCCCAACCAAACCGCTATCGTATAACCTCGTGAAAAGCCGACAAACCAAGCATCTCTATAGTCTTGCGATGTCCCTGTTTTTCCGGCAGCAAAGAACGGAAGCTTTGCTTTTTTACCGGTACCGGATTGAATAACTTCACTCAACATATAAGTTATTTTTTCTATACTGTCTTCATCAATTATACGATTTTTTTCATCACTTACACGTTGATAAATTCTGTAACCGTCTTTGGTATAAACCTCTGAGATTGAATATGGCCAATTTGCAAAACCTCCGTTAGCTATTGTAGAATATGCAACCGCCATATCAATAATCTTTACTTCAGAACTGCCTAACGTCATCGCCGCACTATTTTCGATAGGGGTACTTATTCCCATTTTATGAGCTAATTTTATAATTTCTTTTTTTGAAATTTTTTCACTCAAATCGATGGTTGCCAAATTAAGCGATTGCTTAAATGCTTCACTCAGCGAAACTTTTCCGTGATATTTTTTATTATAATTTTCCGGGTTCCATTTTCCGATAACAATCGGCTTATCTTCAATCATATCATCCGGATCAAAACCGCTTTCCAATGCCGTTAAATAAACAAAAGTTTTGAAAGCGGATCCCGGCTGTCGTAAAGCCTGTGTAGCCCTGTTGAATTGACTGTTTTTATAATCAACTCCGCCGACCATCGCACGAATTGCACCATCATTGTCGATAACAACTATTGCTCCGTTGGTAACATTTTTATCTTTATTTTCTTGAATCGTTTTTCTCAAAATTTCTTCGGCAGCTTTTTGTATTTTTCCGTTTAATGTCGTATAAACATTAATATCATTTTCCTGATCTCCGAGATATGCCTTTGATTCGTTATAAACCCAATCGGCAAAATATTTTCCATATTCAAATTTATATTTAGCGCTGCCGATAATCATTTTTAGAGCATTTTCTTTTTGTTGTTTTGAAATTTTATGATTATCAACCATACTTTGTAAAACGACCGTCGCTCTTTCTACCGCTCTTTTTTGACTTGAAATCGGATTATATCTCGCAGGCGCCTTCAACAAACCGGCTAATATTGCCGCCTCCAACATATTTATATCTCTAGCCGGTTTATGAAAAAACTTTTGTGAAGCAGCTTCTATACCATAAGTCCCTGCCCCCATATATACTCGGTTAAGATATAAAGTTAAAATTTGATTTTTTGTAAACTTACTTTCAAGCCAAAAAGCCATTAACAGCTCTTGAACTTTGCGTTTTATGTTTTTTTGCGGAGTTAAAAAAAGATTTTTACCGACTTGTTGCGTTATTGTGCTTCCGCCTTGAACATATCGACGATGGATAATATTTACAATCATCGCTCTTCCGAATGAAACAATATCAAATCCGAAATGAGAATAAAAACGTCTGTCCTCGGTAGAAATTATGGCATCAATAACATGGTCGGGCAATTCTTCGGCATAAACTATATCCGAATACACTCCTCCGTATGAGGAGATTTCTTTTCCGTCTTCCGTTATAATCGTAGTTGCCGGAAGGCGTGTTCTTTCTATCGCTTTTGAAATATCCGGCAGTGTAAACCAACAATAGAAAACATAGGCGGCAATAACCGAAAAAATTATGGCAAAAGCACATATTAACGGCTTCAACCACCATTTTTTTTGACTTTTTCTCGTCTTCTTTTTGTTTTTCTTATTCGAATTACTTGTCTTTTTTACGGTTTTCTTTGTCATCTTCTGCCTCATTATCGGCAGTCTAACAAAAATAAGTTAAGTTATTATAAAAAATCAAGCTTTAACACAAACATCCGGAGCTCTCAAATAAAGAGGTTTAGGATAGTCTAAACATTTTTTTGCATATCGGTTGTTCCCGCATCTGGCAAGAGCCGTAATGGATAACATTTCTTCCATTCTTATAACGTGTAAACTCAAACCCGACGGTTGACTCAAAAATCTCTCTACTCCGTCTCCTACCAAAGTAACCTTATGATTTCGTAATTTATCAATTATGTCGGCATAGTTAAGCGCTTGAGGTTGTGTCAAAGGTTTTTTATGTATATCAAAAAGCTGAACATAAAAATCTTCGCGCTTTGTTTCAATGATTACGGCATTAATTTCTGCCAGCTCATCGGGATTTATATCCTCAACATAAGCCTCGAAAGAAGACACTCCGGTCAAACCTATTTCCGGCAAAGCCAAACCGAAAGTTCTGGCTGCAGATAATGACGAACGAACACCTGTAAAAGACCCCGGCCCCGTACATACGGTTATCAAATCCAACTCACTCATGGTTATATTATGATTATCCAAAATATTCCGGATTGTCGGAAGCAATACTTCTGCCTGCCCGAAATCCATTTTCTTTACAGACTTTTCCAGTGTTATGCCATCTTGTGTTAAAATAACCGAACAGCTTTGACCGGTCGTATCAAATGCTAAATTATACATCTTTGTTGTTTACCATTTTACTTTTATAATTTACTAATCGGCATTAGTTTATATTATATAATAGAAAAATAACAGAAAAAATTTAGAAAAATGACCAAAGAATTGCTTTTAGATATGTTTTATGCCGCACCTGAGCTATGGTATATAGTTCTTACGGTAGTAACACTATTGTTATTTATTTCTGTTTTTTTCTATATTAACACATTAAAATTACGGCAAAAAAATTATTTCATAACCAGAAAGCAAGAACGCTACGCCGAAACCATAAACGCCTCAAAAGACGGATATTTTATCTTTGTATATCCTGACGACAGAATCAATAACTCCGCACAAATTACCGTTGAGCATTGTTCTCGACGTTTGGCTGTTATTCTGTCATTACCATCCGGCATCGATTCGTCTTTTGAAGATATTATAAAATCATTCTATAAAGAAGATGCTGAAAAAATCCGCAAATATGTAACGTTATTAAGAGAAGACGGTGTTTTATTTGAAGATAAGTTTATTTTGAAAAACGGTAAAACCCTTAATGTAAACGGAGCAAGAGTTAGCGGTGCAGACGGCAGCGTTTACGGTGACATTATTTGGTTCAGAGATATAAGCGGTGATGCTGATTATATTAACTCAATACTGGATGAGCAAAAATTTTTGAAAAACAAATTAAAAAATTTAGAGGATATTGTAGATAACCTGCCATATCCGGTATGGCTGAGAAATCCGTCTTTGGGCTTGTCGCAAGTTAATAAAAAATATATGGAATTTGTAAATTGTCCCGATAAAAACAATATTATCATTAACGGTATAGAAATAGAAGAAGACAACAACGAAAACACCCTAAAAACTCTTGCAAAAAAGAGTCAAAAAAGCAATCAGGCACAAACTCAAAACATAATCATCAACATTGACGGGAAAAGATGTTGTTTTGAAGCCGTCGAAACACCTTTTCACAGTGAAGAAAGTCTTGATAAAATTTCCACTGTCGGAACATTGCGTGATATAACTGATTTAGACGAGTTTAAGCATCACTTTGAACAACATCAAAATGCGCATTTGGAAATTTTGGGAGCTTTGGGAACAGCTTTTGCCGTTTTCGACAGCAAATACAGGTTATCTTTTTATAATAATGCCTTTAAGGACCTATGGCGTATTGATAATGAATGGCTTGAAAAACGTCAAACTTACAGTAGTTTCTTGGACAATTTAAGAGAACGCAGACTTCTCCCCGAGGTTCCTGATTATCCTTTCTTCAAAGGCGAAGAACAAAAAATGTTCAATAACATTATTGAACCGAAAGAAGATTTATTACACCTGCCTGATGAAAGAACCTTAAGAAGAGTGCGAGCTCCATATTTGCAAGGCGGGCTTGTCTTTGCTTATGAGGATATTTCCGACAGATTAGCCGCAAGCAGGGAATATAATTCTTTTATGAATGCCCAACAAGAAATTTTGAACAACATGGAAGAAGCCGTACTTATTTTCGAAGAAAACGGAAGATTAAAATTGTATAACAAGTCATACACAGAGCTATGGAATGCTGATGAAACAATGTTGGCAGGCGAACCTACTTTTAGCGAACTGCTTGATATGCAAAGAAACTTTTTTGATACCGGCATAAATTGGTCCGAATTAAAAAAAGACATCAGAAGTCATTTATTCAGCAATAATACACGAGCCATAAGTTTGAGAAGAAACGACGGTTGCGAAATAGAATGTTCATCATCATTGCTGTCAAATGAATCAATTATGGTAATAATGAAAAAACGGAACAGTTAATATTTGACAAAATTAGTCAAATATGTTTAAATTACATCAATAGGTAATTTTAGGAAATCACGATGGACGACGATATTTTTTCAGAACCGCAAGAAGAAAAAGAGAAAAAAGAAGATTCCAACATGGATTGGAAAAAGAGCGGTATTGATAAACATGAAAGATTAACCCTAAAAGTTAATGTTAAAGAGGCTAATGCCTATAATGCCAAAAAAGATCGTGATACAAAATCTAAAGGAAAACACGGCAAGCCAAAAAATATTCCCAACGGTTTTAAGAAAATCAGCAAAAAAATAAGAGATGCTTTCGATGATGAAGATGAGGATGAAGGCGAATATATCTTAGTTCCTGTCTTTATGGATAAGGAAGTATCCTCCCTTGAAAAAGCATTAACACCGCAAGAAAAGAAACTTTTAGACCAGATGGAAAGAGTTGAAGATATCCACTTGCGTCAAACTGTTGAAAGAGATATGAAACTGCAAAAAGCAGAAGAAACCATCAAAAAAGTCGGGCTTGAAACAGACAGAAAGATTACCGAACAACAACGCCAAAAAACAAAAGACGTTGAAGCTAAAGATTTAGCAAAAGAAAACATCAAGAAGAGATCGGAAAAAGACCTCCTGAAAGCAACCGAGGCCAAGCCTACAAAACCGGAAAAAGAACTTCCGAAGATTAAGAATGCCGAGGAAAAAGAGGTTAGCAGAGCAATAAATCAAGAAGCAGAAAAAGAAAAGAAATCTGTTCAAAATCATATTGTAAAAGAGCAAAAAGAAAAAGAAGCCGTAAATGCCGTAACCAAAGAAAAAACGGAAGAAGCTAAGGCAAAAGCACCTGAACAACAAAAGAAACAGGAACAACAACAAACAAAAGCTCAAAAAGAAGAACAAGCTCAAGAAAAAGAAATTGCCGAAAAAAGTGCTCGTGACATTATTTTGGAAAAAAGCGGTCGTATATCAAAAACCGAAACACAAGAACAACACGATTCGGAAAAACAAAGAGAACACGAAAAACAGAATCAAAACAGCGGCATAGACAGATATATTCAAAGAGGCGGATATAGTCGTTAATCCTAGACATATCCTGTTGCTTGTTCCGGTTCTTTCTTGTTAAAGAAATTATCCACGATTGTTTCCATATTTTCAAATTCTTTGGATTCTATAATTTTTACAATCTTAACCTCTCTATCGGTCAGAGGGAGGTTGATTTTTATCGTATCGTAAAAATCAGAACTTTTTTCACTCATCTCAACTGCTTTTTCTTTCCAACCGGTTTCGTTATAATAAATCGCCAGTCTTTTATTTGCATTAGCTATTTGCTGAGTATAAATTCCCTCATCTGCTAAATTTAAAACGTTAGAATAAGCCCAAATAGCTTTATCAAAAATTTCATTTCTGGCATACATATCACCAAGTCTTCCCCATGCCGTAACATTTTTGGGATTTAACTCTATCGCCAATTCAAAAGCACCTCTTGCCAGATGTGCGTCGGTAAAAGAAGCTAAAGTACCGAAGATTGTTGCACAGTTTGAAGTTTCGCACCATTTTCTTTCTTTTTCCGGACCGAGATGTATCGATTTTATTTTTTTCAAATTATTATCTATCAATGTTTCTAACAATACCAATGCTAAAGAACAATCTCCTCTGCCTATATGAAAGATAGCGGTAGATTCTTGCGGTAACATTTTTTCTGAATCAATTTTCTTAAATCGATTATTCACGCACAAATATATAAAAAACTTTATAGCGGTAATAGTCTGTATTATATCGTCTTCTGAATTTAAGTGTTGATTTTTATACATAATTGTTTGTGCAATTTTAGGCTCATCAACTCCCCTCTCCAGCAAATCTACAATAAGCCCTAATAAATCTATTAATTTTTGCGGTTTTTGACGATATTGAAAAGCATCTGCCGATTTTATGGCTTCAGCATCTTGAAAACGAGTATTTCTGTTCCAGTCAAAATCTATTGTAGTATGTTTTTTGGATATTTCTTTAGTCGTTTGCTCGAACTTAGGAGTTTTAATAACTTCTTCTTGTTTTATCGGAATATATTCATCTTCAATGATATCCAATACTTTTCGGTCAAGTCTGTTATCTTGCGACAACATAAGCTCCTGTTCCTTTTGGCGCATCTCTTGGATATTAGCGGTAACAGTTTTCACATACCAAAACAGCACCATCAACAGCGCAAAGATAATAAACACTAAAAACAGCGAAACCGTAGCCAATTCAGCATTTGTAAGAGAGGAAATATATTCTGCGGTATGAATAAAAGCCCCTTTAACTTTAGAGACTATATAATCTGTAAAACCGGAAATATTAAAAATGTTATCCATTGTCGGCACCGCTGCTTGTTTACAAAAAGTTTTTTTAAGTATATAAAGCCATTATATAAAAAAGGATAAAAAAAACAATAAAAAAGAAGATAAGATTATGGGCTACCTTTCAAATAAAAAACACAAAGCAAGAGTTAATGCTATTCTTAAAATACTGACTGTTTTATTTGCTTTTTTTACTGTCATCGGGTTCGGTGAAAATTCTTTTTCACAAACAATAAACGAATACAGATGGCAGATGTATCTGATTTTGGTCGCAATGTTTTTTTATACTTCATTCCATCGTTATTATCTTTACATGAGTTTATCGTTGATACTCGTGATTATCAATTTTTTTGCCATATCTTCAAGTGTCTCAATATTCGGCGGAAATTCGGATAACTCCACCCGAATTTTATATGGCATCGGAACGAACAATCCTTTAGATGTATTCGAACAGGCGATTAATAAAAATTCTGAAATCGTTGCTATCACAAATCATAATCTGGCAGATTTTGAGCTACACTCCATGGTGCCGGAGCAGTACTCTTTTTCTCATGCTCCATCCGGATGGAAAGACGGTTTCATGCTATCGCTGCATCCTGTACAAACATCAGGAAGAGTTGTTTTAGCTTCTGATACTTACGGGGATTTTATAAAAATAAAAAAAGATGATTTAGAACAAACATTTATTGCTGTTAATTTGAATAAATTAAGCAAGTCTGCTAAAAAAGATGCCTTAAAAAAACTTTCTGATTTTGTTTCAAAACAAGATAATCCCGTTGTAGTGTTCGGCAATTTCGGAATGACCGCATGGAATTATAATATGAGTTCTTTTGCAGCTAAAAATAATTTGAAAGTTAAAAACGCATTATTTGATAATTTGCGCAATATATTAGTACCGCCTCATTTTTATATCTTAGGTTCTGAAAAGTCATTACTAACCGGAGATATTATACTTCCAAAGCTAAATTCTTTGTCATTATTTACCAGATTTTAGCTTTTTCGATACTATATCTTAAACAAAGTAACTATGTTTAAGATAGGACCTGAAAATGAGTATTTCAAAATTAAAACCAAATCAATTATATACTGTATGCGATTATCAAAAATTCGATTTCACGACAACGGCTGAACTTGAAGAAAGAATGTCTGCTCTCGGGCAAGACCGAGCAATAAGCGCCGTTGAACTGGGAATCAACATTAAATCAAAAGGATATAATTTATTTTGCCTTGGTCCGGAAGGAACAGGTAAAGCAAGTCTTGTGAAAAGGATTTTAGAAGAAGAAGCTAAAAAACGTCCTACACCGAAAGACTGGGCTTATGTATATAATTTCGAAGAACCTCATAAACCTCATAGTATAAGTTTTCCTGCCGGTCAGGCAACCGAATTTGCTAAAGATATAGACAATCTTATCGACGATTTTAGTGTTGCAATTCCGGCTGTGGTTGAAAGCGACGAATATAAAGCCGCCGTAAGTATCATACAAGAAAAATATAAACACAAAAAAGATGAATATTTGCGACTGTTGCAGAAAAAAGCTAAAGGAAAGAGTGTTTCTTTATTGCACATGCAAGTAGGTTTGGTTGTAGCTCCTATGAAAAACGGAGAAGTATTGAGCCCCGAAGCTTTTGACGAACTTCCGGAAGAAGAGAAAAAAGAACTGTTGAATGACCTAAATCTTATGCAGGAAGAAATAGAAAAAGCAGCAAAAGATTTGCCGGAATGGGAAGAAAAACAACGTAAAGAACACAATGTATTACGTGAAAAATTCATCAAAATGGCTGTTAAGAACCCTGTTGATTCATTACGACAAAAATATAAAGGCAACAAAGATGTAAATGAATTTTTGAAGAATATTCAAAATCACATCATTGATAATATTGATGAATTTTTACCGACAGACAATAACACTGTCGCCCCTGCCAATGGAGAAGAAGACGCTCTAACCTCTCTATTGACCAAAATGAACAAACAGGAAGAAGATAAGTTTGCAAAATTCAAAGTAAACGTAATCATTAAAAACGAACCGGATTCCGGTGCTCCTATCATTCACTTAGACCACCCGACACAAGGAAATCTCGTTGGTAGAGTTGAAAGAATACAACAATATGGTGCTTTATTAACCGACTTTACTCTTATAAAATCAGGTGCATTACATAAAGCAAATGGAGGTTTCTTGCTTATTGATGCCCGTAAATTACTTTTGCAACCTTATGCTTGGGATTCGCTCAAACGTGCTCTTGCTTCAAAAAGCGTAAAAATTGAAACACCGGGGGATGAAACAAGTTTTACTACCATCTCTCTCGATCCGGAACCGATTCCGTTAGATGTAAAAATAATTTTATTGGGCGATGAAGATCTTTATGACTTATTATCGGAAAGAGATCCTGACTTTTCAGACTACTTCAAAGTAGAAGCAGATTTCGGAACCATTATGGACAGAACAGAAGAAAATGAAGTCGAATACGCAAAACTTATCGGTTCATTATCTAACAAGAAAAAATTACGTACTTTAAATCGACAAGCTGTTGCCAGAATAATTGAGTATTCTTCTCGTTTAGCTGACGATTCGAAAAAATTAACTGCTCATATTGCATCAATCGGCGACTTACTTCGTGAAGCTGACTACTGGGCCAGAGAATCCAACTCTAAACAAATTGGTAAAAAACATATAGACCAAGCTATCTCTGCTCAAATATATCGTAGCGACAGAGTTAAACAAGCAATGCTGGAACAAATTGATGATGGCACTATCCTAATGGATACAACCGGAAGCAAGGTCGGTCAAATCAATGGCTTGGTTGTTTATAATTTCTCACGTTTTTCATTTGGCAAACCGGCTCGTATAACCGTTCAAGCCAGAATTGGAACCGGTGAATTTATTAATATTGAACGTGAAACAAATATGAGCGGACCGATTCATACAAAAGGTGTTTTAATTTTGCAATCACTCATATCTAATCGATTCGCAAAATATTCTCCGCTCTCTTTATCCGCATCCATTGTTTTTGAACAATCATACGGAGGAGTTGACGGAGATAGTGCATCATCAACCGAATATTACTGTTTACTCTCGGCAATAGCAAACTTGCCGATAAAACAAAATATCGCTGTAACCGGTTCTATCAACCAATTTGGTGACATTCAGCCTATCGGCGGCGTAAACGAAAAAATAGAAGGTTTCTTTGATGTTTGTCAACATCGAGGACTTACCGGAGATCAGGGTGTAATTATTCCTCGCACCAATGTCTGCAACTTAATGTTGCGAGAAGACGTTGTTGCGGCAGTTCGTGACGGGAAATTCCACATTTACGCAATTGACAACGTAGATGACGGAATTGAAATTTTAACCGGAATTAAAGCCGGAAAAGTTAACGAAAAAGGAGAATTTCCTAAAGGTAGCGTAAACTATATGGTTAAACAAAGCTTGGATAATTACTACAAGCTTCATGCAAAATACGCTAAAGAAACATTCGGTTGTTTAGGATAATCAAATTCTTTGGAGCAAATCATCTCTTGATAAGTTGAAGTCACTGGCTATCCAGTCCTCTTTCAACTTATCAAGAATTGCCCCGATTTGAGAATTATCAGCTTCTTTCACCTTAATTATATCTTTTCCGCTAATCGGAAAAATCGGAACAATCTCTTCCTCTATTTCTTTTATCAATCCAATCAAATTATCCGGAACTACTTGTGTTTTTGCAGATTCGATTAACAATTTATCAATACAAAAATCTTTTCCGTATCGATAAATTACTTTTCTACGCAATTTAGGTTCTGTAATATTTTCAATACCTATTTTGACACTAGCCCATTTAACCATATTTTCTTTTTGACGTTTAGTCATGTGCAAACGCATAGCTAAATTTTCTGCTAAAGATTTATCCGGAAAATACATCACAAAAAATCTTCTTAAATAGTTTTGCGGCAAATTAAGTGCATTTTCCAACCTTATCAAAAAAGCCAGATTTTCTAAATTTTCTGATTTCGGCAACCAATTCAACAATATTTCGTGATTACCCATAATCTCAAGAACATCAGCCGCATTAGGAGTCATAATAATCCTGATAAGTTCTTCTTTTATACGTTCAATGGAAAGTGTTTCTAAACCTTCTCGATTTTCTATACAAGCCTTCAACGACTTTTTATCGATTTCGGTTTTAGCAAACAACGAGTGGAATCTGAAGAAACGAAGGATTCGCAAATAATCTTCTTTTATTCGGGAATTTGCATCGCCGATAAAGCGAACAATTCCTTTTTCCAAATCGGCGATTCCGTCATAATAATCAAAAACATTTCCTTGTTCATCTGCATATACCGCATTAATCGTCAAATCACGGCGAGAAGCATCTGCTTCCCAATTATCCGTAAACTCAAACATGGAACGAGTACCGTCATCTCTGACGGTTTTTCTTAATGAGCTTATTTCCAATAAAGTATTATTAACGACCAAGCCTAAAGTTCCGTATTTCAACCCTATCGGTGTAGTTTTTATACCGGCATCTTCACAAGCTTCTGCCAGTTCATCAGGGGTTAAATCTGTCGATAAATTTAAGTCATGTCCCATTCTGCCGGCAATGGCATCTCTTACCGAGCCGCCGACAAAACGAAGAATCCCCCCATGACGATGCACAACCTCAAAAATCTTCAAAATTTTTTTGTCGGTTGTAATCTTGCTTATATCAAGATATTTATCTCTAATCATAAAAAACCTGCTTTTTTGTAAAAACTATATTGTAATGTTAACAGTTTTTATGTATTTATCAAATATATACAAAAAACAATTAACCGCAAAAAGGAAGTTATAATGAAAAAACTCGGAATGTTATGTGCTTTGTGTTTAGTTTTTTTGCTTACTCCGTATATTTCTAATGCAACGGAGGCACCTAAAAAACTTGGAGAATACGGCGATTGGACGGCTCACTCACAAAAAGAAGGAAACAGTTTTGTTTGCTACATGGCGGCAACTCCGCAACAATCCGAGGGAAAATATACCAAAAGAGGCGATGTTTTTATGGTTATAACTCGCCGCCCTGCCGATGACAGCTTTGATGTTGTAAGTTTTACTTCCGGATATATTTATAAAAACGATGCTCCGGTTATTGTAAAAATAGGAAAAGAAACCATAACCGATTTCTTTGTTGAATCTGACAGAGCATGGACTATGAATTCTGATGTTGACAAACAACTCCTCGAAGCCATGAAAAAAGGCGAAAGACTAATCATCAAAGGTTCGTCCGTAAACGGATTTGATACAAAAGATATATACTCTCTAAACGGTTTTAATGCTGCTTATAAAGCTATCAGTACAAAGTGTCGCTAATGGATAATAAAATAGAATTAATAGGCCTCTCTAAAGAGGAATTGCAAGAACATTTAAAACAGCTCGGTGAACCGGCCTTTCGAGCTAAACAGATTTGGCAATGGGTTTACTTTTACGGCAAAACAGATTTTGAAGAAATGACCAATCTTTCAAAATCATTGCGAGAAAAACTGTCAGAATATTTTGAGCTGTCTCGTCCTAAAATCGTTGCAGAACAAATATCAACCGACAAAACTCATAAATGGCTTTTGGAGTTCAAAGACGGGCAAAAAGTAGAAATGGTTTATATTCCGGAAGAAGACCGCGGAGCAGTATGTATTTCTACACAGGTCGGCTGTGCAATGGGATGTAAGTTTTGCCATACCGGAAGTCAAAGACTTACCAGAAATTTGACGGCAGGAGAAATCGTCTCTCAATTTATGGTTGCTCGAGATGTTTACAAAGAGTGGAACCTAAAAGAACAAGCAAGAATGTTATCAAACATTGTCGTTATGGGAATGGGTGAACCGTTTCAAAACTACGACAATTTAGTCAGAGCCATGAAAATAATTTCTGACGGAGAAGGGATTGCATTATCTAAAAGACGTATAACCGTTTCCACCTCGGGCATTGTTCCCCATATTCCGAATTTTGACAAGGAAGTAGGAACAAAATTGGCAGTAAGTTTGCACGCATCTAACAATGATTTGCGTTCACAAATTATGCCCATTAACAAAAAATATCCTTTACCTGAGCTGATGAAAGCATGCCATCAATATCAAGAAAACCACGGAGGATACATAACTTTCGAATATTTGATGTTGCAAAATTTTAATGATACCTATGAGCATGCAACAGAGTTAATGAACTTGATGAAACAATATAAAATAAATGCAAAATTCAACTTGATTGCATTTAACCCGTGGCCGGGATGTGATTTTGTTCCCAGTTCAAATAACAGAATCCATGCTTTTTCGGAAACATTACAAAAACATGGTTTTTCAGCCCCTATCAGAACACCGAGAGGACAGGATATTTTGGCAGCTTGCGGACAATTAAAATCCCAGAAAAAAGATTTGTAATATAGTTCACAAAAAACAAAAATCGCTCTTTTATTAAAGGGCGATTTTTTATTGGCGTATTCGGCGGGATTCGAACCCGCAACCTTTGGCGTCGGAGGCCAACACTCTATCCGGTTGAGCTACGAATACATATTTTTCAGCCTTATTAATAAAGCTAAAAAAAAATAAATGCTACATTTTTTTCAAAATACACAAATAATTCTTGACTTTTAACAATAAAATGGCTATTAACAGGCAACAAGTTTGTTTTTCAAGGATTGGAATTATGGTAAAAAAATGTGAAATTTCAGGCACCGGCGTTATGAGCGGTAACAACGTTAGCCACGCTAACAATCACACCCGTCGTCGTTTTATGCCTAACTTACAAGTTGTTTCATTGTTTAGTGAAGCTTTGAACAAGTTTTTCAAATTGAAAATTTGCTCTAAGACATTACGTTCTATCGAACACAATGGCGGTTTAGATTCTTATTTGGAATCTACAGCAAGCAGCAAATTGACTCCTGAAGCTTTGAAGATTAAAAAATCTGTTGAAAAGAAAAAAGGTGTTGCTGAAAAACCTGTTGCTAAAGCTAAAAAAGCAACTCCTGCTCGTATTGCTAAAGTTGCCGCTAAAAAAGCTGCTAAATAATTAAATAAAAAAATAAGCAACTTATAACCCTCCTTTCGGAGGGTTTTATTTTATAAATTTTTTTTGCAAAAAAAAAGAGCGGAAATTCCGCTCTTTTTTATCTGGTAACGACAACCATCGCTTCTCGCAATATTCTGTCATTTATCATATAACCTGTCTGCAACTCGGCAATTATTGTTCCGGCAGGCTTAGTCTTATCTTCTACTTCTTGAACAACTTGGTGGTATGAAGGATTAAACACTTCACCCATTATTTCCATTTTTGTAATACCGAACTTATTAAAAACTTTCATCAATTCCGATTCGGTAAGTTCTACGCCTTTTTTGAATTGTTCAACATGCTCGTCTCCGGCTGCTTCCAGAGCTCTATGAAGATTATCGGCAACAACCAACAAATCTTTGGCAAAAGATGCTATTGCATATTTTGAATTTTTTTCCAACTCTTGGGCACAACGTCTTTTGGTATTTTCCAAATCGGCATAAGCTCGCAAATAGTCTTCTTTGAGTTTAGCATTTTCTTGTTTCAAAGCTGCGATATCTTCTTCGGTAAGATGAATATCCTCGCTAACGGTATCTTCAACTGCAACATCTTCGATATTTTCTAAACCCTCAATCTTTTCTTCTTCTACAGTATTTTTGTTACTATCCATTTTTTCCTCTTTAATTTTTATTATTAAAGTCGTATATTTTACTTATATAAAATTTAGTAATTAAAACATAACAAGTCAAGAGAGGAAGTTTTTTATATACCGTCTTAATTAATTATTAAATCTGACGATATAAGATTTTTCTCATAAATGATTTGATTATTTTTGCATAGAGAGAATTGTAATGAACGCCACAGTTGTTTGCGGAACAAAAGAAAACACTTATAAACCGTTATCTAAAGATTTTAACAAGAAAAAACTGAACATATCTTTTGGAGTAGTCAACAACCCCATTTTATCCGAAATCCAAAATTTAGGACGCAGACAGTGCCTATCTAAAGAAGAATGGCCTACTTTTGATAATATCAACGCATGGATGATTACTGCTGAAACGGCGACCTTTATGAAATGGGGTGGCTTGGGAATGGTCGCTTCAGAATTGCCGGAATCATTTAATTCTACTTTTGCAGACACACAAGACAGAATATCTATCGTAACTCCGATGTATATTGGTGATACCGGCAAGAAAAAAGCATCTTTTGACGGAAAAACATATTTTGGAGCCCAGAAAAAAAACATTGATGTCAAAAAAATCGCAACCTTAAAAGTTCCGTTTATCGGAGCTCGCAATACTTTGGTAAAACATGATGTTAATGTTTACCTCGGTAATATGAACAATGTTGATTATATTTTCTTGGAAAATGACAGATTCTTTTCTATCAATCCGCATCC
The DNA here is from genome assembly GCA_045659785.1 of Alphaproteobacteria bacterium. Taxonomy (GTDB): domain Bacteria; phylum Pseudomonadota; class Alphaproteobacteria; order RF32; family CAG-239; genus JAFUYI01. The sequence continues at coordinate 72,222 of JAZRCM010000005.1, read as the reverse complement.
GCAAAACAATCCGGCACAAGACGGATGCTACATTTTAAACAGCAACAACATTAACGAAGTTGAACGATTCGCATTTTTTTCTAAAGCTGTTTATTGTTTGATAGAAAGCTTATATCAGAAAAATAATTCTTATGTCGCAACCCCAAATTTGATAGTTGCAAACGATTGGCACAGTGGCGCTTTGTCAGGATTATTAAAATATTTTTCATTAGCTAAGGTTGAAGCTGGAACAATGGAAAGCTCTCTTGCCGATAAACTGAAAAGAATACCGGTTATCCATTTGGCGCACCACTTGGGATATCAAGGATGGGATTATGATAACACTTCAAAAATATTGAATTCTTTATATGAAGATTTGAGCCGTCTGGTTTTCAAAAATGCCAAAGCTATCAAAAACAGTAATCCTCGTGCTGACCATACACTCATTGTTCACGATTGCTACAATCAAGCCTCTTGTAATTTTCATTTAGCAGACAGAGTTGTAACCGTATCCAAAAACTATATGGAAGAGGTTTCTAAAGAACTTGATTTCGGTTATGATTTTCGTGATATTTTGAAAATTCGTAAAGATCACCGTAACTTTTTCGGAATTGTAAACGGATATGACAAAAGATTAATTTCTCCAAATCAACAAAAAATTGATAATATTAATAAATATTTCGCCCCGTTTACATTCAAAATTTATGATGAAAATTCTTTAGAAGCAAAACTTGAAAACAAAAAAGAATTTGTAAAACTTATATCAAAAATAGCAACCGATGATGAATTTAAGCAAAAAGTCATCCCTCTGGTTGATATATATAAATTTGATGACATTGCAAAATCAATTAAAAATGTTGAGCAAACGCCTATTATTTGCGCAACAAGCCGTTTAGTTGAGCAAAAAGGATACGATATTGCAGCTCAATCAATTATCAATTTAGCCGATAAATTTTCAGGTTTAAAAAATATCGAACCCCCGGTATTTATACTGGGTGGTGCGGGAGACGCAAAATATTTCGAGCACCTTACTAACCTCAAAGATAAGATTTGCAAAAAAAATCCGAAATATGGTGAACGTATTTTCGTATTCAGAGGTTATCAAGATGATTTTGCATATGCTATCCAACTTGCATCTGATTTCTATATGATGCCTTGCCGTTTTGAACCTTGCGGTTTGACACAGATGGAAGCTATGGCCAAAGGAGCCTTGCCGGTTGCGATGTCAACAGGCGGACTTGTCGATACAATTGAAGACGGAGTTGACGGTTTCAGAACCGAAGTATTTTTTGCTCCAAGCAAACGCAGAGTTTACGGAAACAATCTTACGGCACAACGCCTTAAAAACAATATTAATGCCTATACAGAGACTTTAGAAAAAGCTCTTATAACATTTTATCGCCACAACGATAAACTAAAACAAATGACTTTTAATGCCATGCACAAAGATTTTAGTTGGAATGTTGAGGGTGGCAGTATTTACAAGTATCAACAGTTATTCAAAAAAGGACATTTATAGTTCTTAAAAAAATAACTTTTCACTTGTAAAACGGCTGTTTTCTTAATATCGTATAGGCATGGTTTTATTTAATCACTAGGGAGGAAACAGTATGGGTGATGCTTCAGTCGCAGCGCAAATCGCCAACAAATGGCGTAAAAAGCGTGGCTCTTTGATTATGGCTTTGCATGAGCTTCAAGATGTTAAAGGATATGTTCCATGGGAAGATGCCATGGAATTAGCTCAAGCTATGAATATCCCTTTAGCAAGAATTTATGAAGTTCTGACTTTCTATAACTTTTTCAAATTAGATGCCCCCGGAAAAGCGGTTATATCTGTTTGTACAGGTACAGCCTGCTATCTTAAAGGCAATGATAAAACTTTGGAAGAATTTAAAAAACAACTCGGAATTAATGAAGGCGAAAGCACACCCGATAAAATGTTTCACTTACAATGTGTACGTTGCGTCGGTTGTTGCGGATTGGCTCCGGTTTGTGTTGTTAACGGCAAAACATACGGTCGTGTAGGCGCCGGCGATGTTGCCAATATTCTTGCCGAATGGCGTAAAAAATTTGAAGACGAAAGCAAGGAGTAGAAAACATGGCCGATATGAGCGAAATTGAAAAAAGATTTGACATTCACGAGATTGCCAAAAATAAAAAACAAGATTTAGACCGATATGAGTGTAATATCTATTGTTGTCACTCTACCGGTTGTAAATCTTCCGGCAGTGACAGCATTCTTGATTTAATGAAAAAATCTATTGAAGAACACGGACTGCAAGGAAAAGTCCGCATTGTTGCTACCGGATGTATGGGATTATGCGCACAAGGTCCGTTAATCCGAGTAGAAATAAAAGGTCAAAAAGACGTTTTGTATAAACGTGTAGAACCGTTGATTTCTCGCATTATCATTACAGAACACGTTGTTCCTGCTCTCAAATTAGAAGAAGGACAAGAGTTTGTTCTTCCTGATTTCTTGCAAGAATATGTTCTGTCTTTAGACTTGCCTTTCTTCAAGAAACAAGAAAAAGTTGTATTAAAACAAGCCGGTCACATGGATCCTGAAGATATTCAAGAATATATTGCCGGCGGCGGTTATTTGGCACTCGAAAAAGTATTAAAGACCATGACACCTGAGCAAGTTGTTGAAGAAATCAAAAAATCAGGTTTAAGAGGTCGTGGTGGTGCCGGTTTCTCTACCGGTATGAAATGGGATTTTGCCTCAAGAGTTAAAACCGACGGTGATAAATTTATTATCTGTAACGGTGACGAAGGCGACCCAGGTGCATATATGGACCGCAGTATCTTGGAAGCAAATCCTCACGGTGTTATTGAAGGTATGATGATTGCCGCTTATGCAATCGGAGCTACCGAGGGTTGGTTCTATATCCGTGCAGAATATCCTTTGGCCGTTGAACGTATCGAAAAAGCTATTAAAGCTTGTAAGAAAACTCGTTTGCTCGGCAATAATATTATGGGCACTGATTTCAGTTTTAACATTGATATTCGTCTCGGCGCAGGTGCATTTGTTTGCGGCGAAGAAACAGCCCTCATTAACTCTATTGAAGGCAAGAGAGGAACTCCTCGTCCACGTCCGCCATATCCGACAGACAGAGGATTATGGAATAAACCGAGTTGCATTAACAACGTAGAAACTTTGGCTAACGTTGCTCCGATTATCTTAAAAGGAGCAGATTGGTTTGCATCTTTCGGTACTGCAACATCAAAAGGAACAAAAGTATTTGCTTTAACCGGACAAGTTGAACACTCCGGCTTAATTGAAGTTCCGATGGGAACAACAATTAATGAAATTGTAAACGAAATCGGTGGCGGTGTTCCTAACGGAAAAGAGCTCAAAGCCGTTCAAACCGGAGGTCCTTCCGGCGGTGTTATTCCGACAGAATATCTGAACTTGCCGCTTTGCTATGAAGAACTCAAGAAAGTAGGCTCTATTATGGGCTCAGGCGGTATGATTGTAATGGATGAAACATCTGATATGGTTGACATCGCAAAATTCTATCTTGACTTTACTGTTGATGAATCTTGCGGAAAATGCGCTCCTTGTCGTATCGGCGGAAAACAAATGCTTCTTTTGCTTGAGAAAATCATTAAAGGACGCGGAACAAAAGCCGATATTGAGCAATTGCGACAAATTGCCAATGCAATGCAAAAAGCATCGCTCTGCGGATTAGGACAAACAGCTCCTAACCCCGTATTGTCAACATTGCGTTTCTTCTTAGAAGAATATGAATCTAAAGTAGCTAAAAACGAAAAATAAGAGGAGCTTTTAATATGGTAAAACTAACTATTGATAATCGTGAAGTTGAAGTAGATGCCGGCACCTCTATTTTAGAAGCTGCTCGCAAATTACAAATTGAAATTCCGACATTGTGTAACCACCCTGATGTTGACCCGTCAGCCGGTTGCGGTATGTGTATCGTTCGTGTAAACGGTCGTATTATGCGTTCTTGTTGCACTCCTGTTGCCGAAGGTATGGAAGTTATATCATCAGATGCCGAACTTTATGAAGTTCGCCGTATGGTGCTAAAATTGTTGTTAAGTAATCACCCTAATTCTTGTTTATCATGCGCTCGTTCAGGACAATGCGAATTACAAGAAATGGCAAATACATTTAACATTATTGACGCACCGTTACCAAACCTTACTAAAAAATACGAAATTGACGATTCAACCAAATCCATTGTTTTTGATAACTCAAAATGTATTTTATGCGGACGTTGCGTTGAAGTATGCCAAAACCAACAAAATGTGTGGGCATTGAGCTACCTCAATCGAGGTCTTGCAACTCGTATCACTCCGGCAAACGGCATAAAACTTGAGGACAGTCCTTGTATTAAATGCGGACAATGTTCTGCACACTGCCCGACTGGAGCTATTGTAGAATACGATGACACCGAAAAAGTTTGGGCGATGTTGCGCAATCCGGATATTTATACCATTGTTCAAATTGCGCCGGCTGTTCGTGTTGCTATCGGAGAAGAATTCGGTTTCGAATTTGGCGAAAACTTGACCGGAAAAACTTATGCAACACTTCGTCGCATGGGCTTTGATAAAGTTTTTGATACAAACTTCGGTGCAGATTTAACCATCATTGAAGAAGCAACCGAATTTGTTCGTCGCTTTACACAAGCTCCGGAAAGCTTGCCGATGTTTACATCTTGCTGTCCGGCATGGGTTGACTTATTGGAAAAATATTATTCCGATATGATTCCAAACTTCTCAACCTGTAAATCTCCGCAAGCAATGGTCGGAGCTTTGGCAAAAACATATTATGCCGATAAAATGGGTATCGATCCGGCAAAAATCAAAGTTATATCCGTAATGCCATGTACCGCTAAAAAGTGGGAAATCGTTCGCAGTGAAGATATGAAATCATCAGGTTTCCAAGATATTGATGTTTCCATCACCACTCGTGAATTGGCAAAAATGATAAAACAAGCAGGTATTGACTTCCGTAACATTAAGGAAGAAGAAGCCGATAATCCTCTCGGAGAATATACCGGAGCCGGAACAATCTTCGGAACCACCGGCGGTGTTATGACAGCGGCCTTGCGTACCGCATATTACTACATTACCGGACAAGAACTCGGCAACCTTGATTTCAAAGAAATCGACGGACTGGAAGGCATTAAAGAAACAACCGTAACCATTAACGGCAACGATGTCAAAATTGCTGTTGCTCATGGTATCGGTAATGTTGAAGAAATCTTGTGCCGTATTCGTGAAGCTAAAGAGAAAGGCGAAGAGTTGCCATATCACTTTATTGAAGTTATGGCATGTCGTGGCGGTTGTGTTGCCGGTGGCGGTCAGCCTCGCGTTATTGGCTCGGGATATGCTAAGCCGTGGGGTATTACCGACAAAATCCGCAAACAACGTGCTGCAGGTCTTCTAAACGAAGATTTGAACGCAAAAACTCGTTTATCTCACCACAACGAATCCGTTAAAACTCTTTATAAAGAATATCTCGGAGAACCTGGCGGAGAAAACGCACATCACTTGTTGCATACAAAATATGTAGCTCGAGATAAATATAAATGCTAATCGCATAAAAAAATAAAACACCGTGGCCTCAAAGCTACGGTGTTTTGTTTTGATGTTTTCAGAGGCTTAAGCAAAGCATCTGCTAAAGGGCTTCAAAATCAACTCCAAAATTGCAAAAGGTATTGCAACGATAAGAGCAATCATCAAGATAGTACCCCAAACACATCTTCCTAAAAGAGTATACTTTTCCATACGCTAATTTTTTATGTGATTAATACTAAATAAATAATTCAAAAAAACTATTTACCTTATAACACAAAAACTTCACTCAAGCAAATAAAAATTTACACACAAAAAAACACCGCAGTCATAAAAGACAGCGGTGCTTTGATTAGAGAATTACAAGCCTATAATTATTTTACTGCAAACCTGTAATTAAATACTGAAGTATATGCCTCTTGAGCTCCATACACAAGACTGAATGACATCTTATAATCTATGCAACTATAATTTGTCTGCTCATCAACATACCAATCACTAACTCGACTGTACGACGCCTTAAAATCAGAAAATCCGAGACTTGGAAAATCACACTTAAGAATACCGTCATTATATCGGGCTTTTTCATTAAGGGTTTCAATTCCGACATTAAAAGCAACAGAAGAAGCATCATTCTTAACTACTTTAGCATAGAAAGTCTGATAACAACTGTCGATTGCAATTCCATCCTCAAAATCACCGGAATCTGTTTTAGTATCCTCCTGTGAAGTCGAAAATGTAAAGTCATCAAGATTCTCAAATTTTTCACGAATAATCTTCTGTCCAATATTGTTAGGATAATCAACATTATGGCTCAGCAATACTTCTTTCTTAAAGGTTTTAACACCGCTTTCAGACCAAGTCTGCTTTACCTCAATCCAAGAACGATAAACTCCTTTGGCATTTTCTACGTCTGTCGAAACAAGCTCGATTCCTTCATTAATCTTCTCACTTGCTAACAAAATATCTTCTGCAGGCTCCTCTGAACGAACGACTACGGAAGCAGAAACATCGTAGGTTTTGCCATTATAGTTTACGGTTATTGAATGTTGGATAAGTTTTCGGAAATAATTAACCCCGTCAACTACTTGATCCTCCATTCCGCTAAGCTTCATACCATTATCGGTAATCTGACCGATGCTATGATAAGGCATCATCTGCTTAGTTATACCATCATTATACTCCGGAGTTTCATACATAAGCTCATACTCAAGCTTAAATCCGTTCTCATAATTAAGGCTATAGACCAAAACAGAGTCTGTTACCGTAACATAGGTCTGCTCAACACGACTATCGATTGCTCGATGCTCAAGTTTAACCTCGGGTGTACCGAAATTAAAGTCTGCAACATCAACTTCCTCGACAACATTGTTAAAACGGTTAAACAAAGTGACAGAAATTTTACTGTCGGAAGATGCACGCGTTGTCTGGCGAACATAAATCCAACTTTCGTAAGAGAGAGAGGTACCTTCAGTACCGGCCTCCTCGGTAACGGTGCTACTGCAACCGCTCTCGAGTACTTCGCTTTCAATAACCTCAGGAGGAAGGATTGGATCAACTTCTTCACAAGAGGTAAACACCATACCGGTAAGAACAGCAGCTACTGCCATTACAAACCAAAACTTCATTGTCTTCATAAAATAAATTGTTTTTAAAGTTTATATTAAGATTAACTATTAATTTTATCTTTAATACAACATACTTTACAAAATCACTTTATATAACATTTAAGCAATTAAAAATAGTTGTAGATAATAATTTTTTTAAATTTTTATGTTTTATACTCCTATAAAATGTAACCCTTGTAAATCCATATTATTGCATATCAAGCGGATCCACTTTTTGCTCTGTTTTAAAACCACCAGACACATCAGTCCAGTCGGAATAAGCTAGACCTTCATCGCAATAACTGCATCCTGAACACAAAAATCTGTTAGTTCCTGAACAATTGTAAGAATATTTATTACTGTTTGCACAATATTGAGTACTATTATGGCAACGATAATAATAGCCTCTAACAGTCCCCATCCATCTTGGTCCTGGTGCATCATAGTTTCCGCTCGCACCATACCCACAATATCCTTCCACTATATTCGAATAAGACTCTCCTCTATCCTTACAAGACAACATCGTTGTACAATCAGAACATTTTGCCTCTAAGCGAGGGTACCAAAACATGTAATATCCTGTTGTACTGGTATCATAATTATTAGGTGAACCAGAATATCGTACAGACATCCTCATATAAGCAGGGGTATTATATGTTCCGCTATCGTCTAAGTTATTATTAGTAAGCATATCAGCGTCACTACTCCTCTTATACCCAGTACAATGTTTTTTATAAGTTGAATTTGAATCCCATTTACTATTTTGTGTGTACGGAAGGCATCCGGAATCGCCTCCAGAATAAATAATTCTCTTTCCGCTAGATTTATATGTAATTTTAGGTGACCAACTACCCAATGAATAGTTGCTTACAGTAGATGTATCATACTTAGTACCATACGATGTTATCGAACTAGAAGAATCTGCTATACATGCAACACTATTTCCTGCTGTACGTAAGCGAATAGGTTTTGTTGATGTCACACTACTACCACCTTTAACATATAAGTACCTATCCTCATATATTTCCATAATAGTGCTAGTTACTTTAACTTTTGAGCCACCTGTTACAACATTACCTACACAATATTTACGACCTTTATTCTCCATACCTGTAGTAGTTCTGCCATAAGAATTATGTCTACCTAATGTGTTTAATGCAGAAACAGTTAAATCAGATTTATTTCTAACATCAACATTGAGATAAGAAAAAACATTATTTAACAAAACTTTAGAGTTATCAATAACTAACACACCGCCTTCCTCAGGAGCATCAACATCTGGTGCCTCACCACTATAACTCTCTGACATATCTGCATCTTTAAATTCCACAATATGGTAATCATTAGCATGGAATGTTAGCATTCCAAACGGCTGCTTGGAATCTCCACTTACATAATCAGGATAATACGTATCTTCATATTTAGCATTATATGCTTCAATATAAGTATCACCCATAAATTTAATTTTAGTACCATAAGTTTGCTTTATTATAGTCCTATCTTTTGAGTAACGAACCCTTGCTGAATCACCTAGTTCCGATGAAAAATCATCAGGCATCTGATGAATCAGCCCCATATTTCTCCAAACATAGGTAGTTACCTTATCGCCACTACGCTTATTAATCATAAAAGTTCTTCCCATCCAATCCTTTTCAACGCCTTGATCATTATAGGTGCCAAGAACAATATCAATATTGTTAAAATCTCGACTTAAAACTTCATTAGCATAATTTAACGGAATCACTAATTTCGGATTATAGTTTCTCCAGTAGATATCATTATCACCTTTTAACCAATCTCGTCCACCGCTATTTTCATACTCTTCTTTACAGTCAGAATACTTAATCGGGTCAAGAAGATACAATGCCCCAATACCATTTATTGATGCATACATTCCATTTGCAGAATTGGAATTTGCATATATAACTTTATTACCACTAGATTTACTATCATAAGCCTGCCCTGCATCAGGTAACCTAAAATCACCTCTCAAGAACAAATGATACCCAGCCTTAAAACCACCTTTAGGATTATCCAATTTAACCCAGTAAGCATTATTCCAACTCTGCTCCTGAGAATCCTTTACCGTACCAAAACGAATATCCGCCATCAAACTAACACCAGCTTCTTTTTTCATACGTTGATCACAACGAATCTTACACTTGTAATAAAACAAAGAATTACTATCATTCCCCGGACAAACTTCCATTGTCCCCGGAATACCATCCGGAGTTGTACAAGCCTGACCATTAGTAGGCTTTGAACTGGTAGTTTGCGTAAATTCTTTAGAAACGCACCACGAAGTCTTATCAAAAACACAAGTATACAAAGACGGACTAACAGGATGCGGACACATTTTTCCGGCTATACAGTTATATGACTCCAAATAATCATATGTTCCGTTCCAACTAACCTTGTTCTCTGTTTTACAACCATGCTTAGTAGAACAATCAGTATATTTATAACCATCATCCTTACAAGCCTCTTCCGGACTACGGCACTTTTGATAATACTCACGCTGAGAATTACTATCTATACAGGTTTTTGAACCGGTAACCTTGCCATAAGTACAGGATGCAAAAGGATATGCCGTATCGCTATCACTGGTATAACCGTCAGAACTAGACCCCCTTTTACAATAACAATCCACTCTGTAATACGGTTCAGTTGCCGTCTTCTGAGAATTTTGCCATCGTATCCCCTTACAAGTTTTGCTTACAGCCTGATTATTAGGACAACTATTTCCATCCTCAACAAATACACTAGGATCACAAGTACAGGTTTTATATTTTATGACATCGCTTGTTCCATCATTTGTCATACAATATCCACCTCCGGGCTGGCAGTTATTATTAGATGCATATTCAGATGTCACCGAATATTCATCAGGGCACTTACAACTAACTCTGGTACCACAACGCCCTGTCTGCACCAAAGGATGGATACACGCCTCATATCTAAACTCAGAACCACAACACTTTCTATAATTACGCTTATATGGACAAGTGTACGTAATCTCACCTTCTCCACACGTTTTATCTTTCACATACCCCTCAGCTTCACAAGCCTTGTCATTTAAATCTTGTTCCGGCCATTCTTCAAATGCCCCAGTAGCTGAACAAGTAGCATCCCCCGCAAAACATACACTTGCTTGCGAATCGGCACACAAAAACGCACCGCATACCACTGCAGCGAGCACGAATAAGATAAAATTACGTGTTTTCATTGCTCTTCCCCTTAAAAAAGCCTTTGCATTTGCGCAAATAAAAAATAATAAAAAACAAAGAACTAGCCTATTACAATACACTTATTGATAACTAATTCCTTATCAACATGGTGTGATTCTAACATATAAAAAATTAAAAAACAATCTATTTTTGCAATCGACATTGTAAAAATTTCATTACATCTAACCGTGTTTTTTATAAAATTCTTTACGCTCTTTTCTCTGCATTGACCACAAATTTCCCCAACCGTTTATCGGTTGAATCGGGTATTTTGATTTAAAATCAAAATCCCTATGCAAAAATACGGATGTCGTTTTAGTATAACAATTCATCGGACAAAAACCGTAAAAATCCACCTGTATCAAACCCGCATTTTTCAAAAAAGCTACTGCTTTGCGATATTCTTCACTGGTATTAATTCTGTCGCTGTCATCCAATATTATCATTCCGCCGTCAGCCAAGGCTTTTACCGCTGCTTCGGCACATTTTTCACGTCTTTTGCCGTCAACAACGATAACATCATATTTCAAACCGTCTTCAAAAATGGCATTTTCGTACCCTTCGCCTTCATCTCGCCAGCGAATATCCAAATTTTCGTGCTTAAACTCTGCCGTCCAACGCTCAAACCATGTTGTTTTATCTTCTATACTGGTAACATTTAATGCTCTTTGCGCCCAAAATGATGAAGAATATCCGCACCCGTATTCAAAAATCTTCTTCTCACCATAATCAAATTGCGACAGATATTCTATTGCCGGAAAAGTGTACCAAGGTATCGGATTTCCGTCTCGGTCTAAACAGAGTTTTTCATCAATACTCTTTTCCATGGCAAATTCTTTTTGCCACATTTCAATAAACTTTTGAAATTTTTCGCTATACATTATTTTCTCGCTGCTCCGGAAAGCTGTAATATGGTCATACCTACAATCTCCTCTGTCGGCATACCTGTCGTTTTACAATTTTTTTCTGTTTCATATAACAATTCCGTCACTCGCAATATTTTATCCTTATTCCACATTTTAAGCTGTTGCTTGAAAGAATCAACACGATAAAATATCAGCTTCGGAACTAAACGTTGAATCGCTTTATCAGCAGTTTCTCCGCTTTCTATACCAGCAATGCAGGTCAATAATTTAAATGCATGATTTGAAAGAGCTCTTGCCACCGAAAAAGCATCGTTTCCCTCTTTGAGATATTTAAGATAAAGGCTATCAGCTTTTGCTCTATCCCCCTCAAAAACGGCATAGCAAATATCGTCCGTTCCCGATTCGGACTGGTCACTGATTACTTTTGTAATAATTTCCGGAGTAACCTCTTTAGAATCCCCCATATAAGTTTTTAGTTTTTCAAGCTCAGCCATATTTATCATTCTGTCGCCGGACAGACGTGAATATAAAAGTTGAATTGAAGCCGGAGGAAATGTTAAACCCAAGGTTTTTAATACATTATATATGTCTTCGTTCTTATCTTCATAACAAGAGATTAAGGCAATATTTTCGCCCTCCTTGAAAAACTTTACCAAAGAAGAACTGTTATTGAGTGTTCCCGATGACAATATTAACAAATTATCCGATTTACTTTCCGCCAACATCTTTCGTAAATCTTTGGTTATGGCATCAGTAACATCACGCACCATCACAACTCGCCGTCCGCCCATCAAAGACTGACTGTTATAATCTCCGCACAATCTACCGAAATCACCAACAATATCTTCGCCCAAAATATCCGAAACCTGAAAAGCATCCGTTAAGTCAGAACAAATGGAACGAGCCAAACGTTTTGCCGTGTCCAATATTAAACCGTCATTAGTTCCGTAAACCAATATAGCCTTGATGTTTTTATCAGGATTTTTGATAAAATTATCTATCTGTAACGGCTTTAAAATCATCCAGCTCGCCTCTATTGGTTATAATTTTATGAAAATATGCACCTAAACGCAAGGATATGTCATTAGCAATTATGCTTGCGGCTTCTTCATCTCCTTTTTTCTTTGCCATTGTTGTAGAATACGGATTTGCCAAAATATCATAACTTGTAAAAGCCAAGCTATCGCCTTCCAAAACCTTTTCCGTTCCTTCCATCATATAATATGCAACTTTGTATCTTACCATTTTTCTGGTTGCAGTAATATCCGAACGCAAAGCTTGGTTAGTTTCGCTTTTTTTAGCTAAACGAACATATAAACGATATTTAGGTTCTTCCGGCTGACCTTTGGGAGAAATCAAATCTATCAAATTATTTCTCAACATTTGACCAAATCTGTCGGATATCGGCTGAATTTTGACCTTTGCCATCTCTTGCGAAATAGAAGTATCAAAATTTCCGCCGAAATACCATGTATCGTCCTGTTGTCTTTCAACATACAACGGTTCAAACCCACAAGCTGCCAACATCAGCAGCAAAATAAATATATATTTTTTATGCAACAATGTTCACAATCCTGTTTGGTACAACAATTATTTTCTTAATCTCTTTTCCCTCAAGTTGACGAGCAACATTTTCGAGTTCAAAAGCTTTTTTCTCAATATCCGCCTGCGGTGCATCTTTAGGCATTTCGATAGTTCCGCGCATTTTTCCGCAAATTTGAACTGCCAATGTAACAACGTTATCTTCGGCCAATTTAGCATCGCCTTGCGGCCAAGCTTCATCAAGAACCAAAGTGTTTTTACCCATGCGAGCCCACATTTCTTCACTCAAGTGAGGAGCAAAAGGAGAAAGAAGTTTCATCATTGTTTCATATAATGCTTGAGGAATTTGATCTAATCCGCTCATATAGTTTACATAAGTCATTAATGACGAAACGGCAGTATTAAAACGCATACCGTCTATTCTGTCGGTAACTTCCAAAATACATTTATGCATTGCTCTCAAATCTGCTGTTGTCGGTTCAACGTCTGCAACTTTCTTGAACAAACCATAAATTTTACCGACAAAACGATATACCCCCATCAAACTTTCTTCTGACCACATTGCAACTTGATCGAAAGGTCCGATAAACATTTCATACAAACGGAAGGTATCCGCGCCATATGAATTTACAATATCATCAGGATTAATTACATTACCGCGAGATTTTGACATTTTTTCGCCGTTTGATGCCAAAATCATACCATGCGATGTGCGACGATTGTAAGGTTCTTTGGTAGGAACGCAACCGCAATCATGCAAAAACTTGTGCCAGAAACGAGAGTATAACAAGTGCAGAGTAGTATGTTCCATACCACCGTTATACCAATCTACGTTCATCCAATAATCCAAGGCTTCTTTAGAGGCAAATTCTTTATCATTATGCGGATCGCAATAACGCAAGAAATACCAAGAAGAACCGGCCCAGTTAGGCATAACATCAGTTTCGCGACGAGCTTTTCCGCCACATTTCGGACAAGTTGTATTAACCCAGTCCTCTGCTTTTGACAAAGGAGATTCGCCTTCATCATTAGGCAAATAATCCGGAACTTCCGGCAATGTCAAAGGCAATTCCGATTCAGGAATCGGTTGCCAACCGCAATGTTCACAATAAACCATCGGGATAGGTTCACCCCAATAGCGTTGACGAGAGAACACCCAGTCACGCAATTTGAAGTTTATTTTTGATTTTCCAAAACCGTTTTTAACCGCATAATCAATAGCAGCTCTCATTCCGTCTTCTTTATTCATACCATTTAAGAAATCAGAATTAATATGAGCACCATCTTCTTCCCAAGCCTTTTCAGATATATCACCACCTTCCAAAACTTGGATTATCGGCAAATTAAATACTTTTGCAAAATCATAGTCTCGCTGATCGTGAGCAGGAACAGCCATGATTGCACCTGTACCATATCCGGTTAAAACATAGTCGGAAATAAACACCGGAATCATCTTTCCGTTATACGGGTTTCGAGCTTGAATACCTTTCAATTCAACACCGGTTTTTTCTTCACTCATACTACGTTGAAGCTCTGACTTTTTAGCTGTTTCGTTAACATAAGCTTTGATTTCTTCCGGATTTTCAAACCTATCCATATATTTTTCAACAAAAGGATGTTCCGGAGCCAAAACCATATAAGTAACACCAAATGCTGTATCCGGACGAGTTGTAAATACGGTCAATTTATCATCGGCAAAATCAAAGTCCAATTCAGCACCTTCCGAACGTCCGATCCAATTAACTTGTTGTGCTTTTACTCTGTCGATAAAATCTAAATCATTTAAGTCATCAATTAATCTGTCAGCATATTTCGTGATGGCAATCATCCATTGTTCTTTATCTTTACGAACAACTTGAGCTCCGCAACGTTCACAACAGCCGTTCACAACTTCTTCGTTTGCCAAACCTACTTTACAGCTCGGACACCAGTTGATTGCAATTTTATCTTTATATGCCAATCCTTTTTCAAAAAACTTCAAGAACATCCATTGTGTCCATTTATAATATTCAGGATCACAAGTTGTTACACATCTGTCCCAATCAAAACTGAAACCTAAAGATTTCAATTGGCGAGTAAAGTTTGCAATATTTTCCTTTGTTGAAACGGCTGGATGTACGCCGGTTTTGATTGCATAATTTTCGGCAGGAAGCCCGAATGCATCAAAACCCATCGGATATAAAACGTTAAAGCCTTGCATTCTTTTTTTACGAGCGACAACATCCAGTGCCGTATAAGAACGAGGGTGACCGACGTGCAATCCCGCACCTGACGGATATGGGAACTCTACCAACACATAGAATTTTTCTTTATCTTTATTTATATCTACATGATAAGTTTTTTCCTCGTCCCAAATTTTTTGCCATTTTCCCTCAATAGTACGAAAATTGTATCTGTCTTCCATTTCCCATTCTTTTTGCCACTGTTCAAAAGTTTTTCCGTTGTGGCGAGCACTATTTTCACTCATAAAAACACCTTTCTTCTTCTGTATTTTCAACTTTATATAAAATCCTGCTCGACAGACTATAATATTTTGATAAAAAATACAATAGGGTTAAATTATTTTCTCACTTGTAATTATTTTTACATTTTTCTAAACTGTGAATATACTTTTTAGGAGTGAGAATTTTGGATATTAGAGAAATTGCTTTTGAAACATATCAAAAATCTTTAAATAACAACGGATTTGAAGGTTTTGAAAATACCGAAATAAAAACACAGGATATGGCTTTTATAAAACGCTTGGTTATGACAACTTTGCGTAAACAGGAGTTTTTGAAAAAAGTTATCAACAAATATTCGTCAAAACCGATGCCTCAAAAAATGCAACCTCCACATTTTTTATTGATTATGGGCTGCGCAGAGGCATTATATTTTCGTACACCTACTTATGCGGTAGTCAACAGCTATGTGGCTTTAGCAAAAAAAATCGGCAACAAATATTCCGGAGGTTTTATCAACGCAATATTGCGAAAAATATGCAACGATAAAGAAAATATTCTTCAAGCACAAAATGTTCCGTTTTTTACAAAATCTTTTCGCCAAATATTACAAAAAGATTATACACAAAAGCAGATTTCTCTTATTGAAAAACATTCCGCTCAAGAACCGCCTTTAGATATAACAACAAAAAAAGATTTTGAAGCATGGACAACAAAATTAAACGGCAAACTGATGCCGAATAACAGCATCAGAATACAGTCCGCCGGAGAAATAAAACAACTTCCCGAATATGAAAATGGCGAATGGTGGGTACAAGATATGGCGTCTTCCATGGCGGTTAAAACGCTACAAGATATAAAAGGACTAAAGGTTCTTGATTTATGTGCCGCGCCCGGAGGAAAAACCGCACAACTAATCAATGCCGGAGCAGATGTTACCGCTTTGGATATTTCCGAAAAAAGATTGCAAACTATGCAAGAAAATCTTGCTCGATTAAAAATGCAGACGGTAAAAACAATATGTGCCGATGCAAATTCTTTTTTGCAGGAATGTAAAGAAAAATTCGATATTATACTGCTTGATGCTCCATGCTCGGCAACGGGAACCCTTCGTCGTCACCCTGAAATAGTTCATAACAGAAGTATAAAAGATGTGGAACAATGTGTCGATATTCAAAAAAATATTCTGGGAAACATCGATTCGTGTCTTAAAAAAGGAGGGATTCTGCTTTATTCAGTATGTTCTCTTGCAAAAGATGAAGGCGAAAAACAAATAATTAATTTTATTTCAACTAATCCGCAGTATAAAATTGTCCCTATAACAACCGAATTATTCGACAACAAAGATGCCGATTCTTTACAAGAAATGATTACGGAAGAAGGTTTCATGCGATGTCTTCCTTGTCATTTTGCAAAAGACGGAGGTGTTGATGGCTTCTTTATTGCAAAATTAAAAAAGGAAAAATAAGATGACTAATCCGATTTATATCATAGGCAACAATACTTTGGCATATTATTTAGGTGCACAAATTCAAAGTAGCGGACAAAATGTCATTTTATTAACCGACAAACACTCTTCGGGGGAAAGTTTATCAACTGACGGTATCTCAATAAAAGAAGACCGTAGTTTAACCCAGAAACGTCACAAATTAAACGCAGCGGAAATCATGAAAGAGCCTGCAAAAATGGTGATTATTACCGCCTTTGCCAACAAACTGAATACTATGTTGAGTTGCGTTTCCCGTTCCAAAATCGGCAATGCTCCCGTTGTATGTTTTACTCCCATAAAAGATTTGAGTTACTTAACTCCTATCCTCGGAGAAAATTTACATGCAGCATATTTTAACGGATATATTATCAACAACAAACAGACTATATCCCTTTTGGGCAGAGGAACAAGCATCACACTTTGTCCTCCGAAAGATAAAGAAGCAGATAAAGATATTTTGGATATTTTCACCGAAAGCAAACTTGAAATCAATGTAAGCAGCAATTCATTATTGAGTTTTTGGGAATATTTTTCCGCTTATGCTTTATGCTCAATTCTGTCGGCCGCAAGAGATGAAAAAATATCGGATTTATTAAAAGAAAAAGATGAAAAAGAACGTATAAATACATTGGTTGAAGAATTTTGTTCTCTAGCCGGAGTTGATGATATTGTCTTAAACGACAAAGTTATTCTTAAAAACATATACAATACACCGGTTAACTACATTTATCCGCTGCATCAATCAATAAAAAATGGCGGGAAAGATGACTTTAATTTGTTAAGCACGGTTATAAACGATTCTGCAATGATTACCAAACAACCTATACCGAAAATAAATTATTTACTGAAGAAACTGTATAACAATATATTAAATCCTATATTGTAATTAAATAATTTAGAGATTAATATTATGGCATAATTTATCAAAATACGGAGGTTTATTAATGAACAGTACTTTTTTAATTACATTGATTGCAGCTTTTGCAAGCTTTATTCTTCCGGCTATAATATATAGTTTTATTGTTAAAAAGAGAGGACGTTTTAATACTGATAATACCAAAAACACCTCTCTGTTTTTGCCTTTGGTTGTGCCATTATTTGCAATTTCTACGATTCTGTATTATACCATATACGACAATAAAGACTTTTTAACCGTTTTGACTTCCGTAGAATTGATTGTTCCTTTTATTGCTGCCATAACAATCGGTATAATCGGAACAATATTTAAAAATAACAAATTTATTATACCATTAGCTCTTTTGTTAGGTTCTTTTGTTTCATCTTTCGCAATACCTGATGAAGCAACAACATTTATAGCTGATACAAATCCTTTAATAGTAAAAGCCGGAATAGGTTTGGCTTGGTTTGTATTTAGCTTAATATACAAGTATGTCAATACCGGTGATTCAATGCTATCCATACAATCGATAACTGTCGCCATCGGAATTGCCGTTTTAGGGCTTATAGGAGCAATTCCGTCCTTTTTAGGCATTTTAGGAATTATTTTTACCGCCGGATTTTTAGCTCTTATGTCATTTACATGGTATCCGGCAAGATTAAAAATATCAGATAGCGAAGCAAGTTGTTTTGGTTTTTTGTTGTTTTCATTGATGGTATGGACTTCTACCGAAAATGCGGCCGGTTGCATTTTAATATTCTGCCTATACTTCGTTATTGATATTTTATGGGCATTTTTATTAAAATTATCTTTTATGGATAAATATTCAAACATACAGCAAAATACCTCTTACAGTAAAGCAATCGAACAGGGAATGTTGCCTAACCTTGTTGCAAATTATGTTGTAAGAATTCAAATTCTTTTGCTGTTCTTAGGTGTGTTTCAAGCTTTGGCTGACAATCACTTTTCTCTACTTCTGGCATCTTCTCTTATTACCGTTTGGTTTATGTACAGACTGCAAAATATTAGTGATGGTCCGCAAAGCTTTAAGGATATCAATCGTCAGGTAATTGAAGATTTACAAGCCCGTATTAATGACATTAAACAATTCTCAAATAAGGATAATGATTTTTAATGGCTTGGAATTTTTGGAAGAATTTATTAAATACAACCGACAAAATCTCTGATTTTGATTGCGGAAGTATGAATGATCCAAAATTCAAAATTGTTGTTGCCGATTTTTATGACAACATCGATAGTTGCGGAGCTATAAATTTGGCACAAATGCTTAATAAATGCGAAGGCATAGAAGCTCACGCATATACCGAAAATTTCGACCATTCATTTCTAAATCTGGAAAGTCGCAATATATTTGACCTTATTGACATGGGGCAATCAATATTAAGACAGACAAAAGCTGAGGTTATCGTTTGGGGATATAGAGATAAAGAAAAAATCAGACTGAATTTTCAAAGTAAAAACCAATATGAAGATTACGGCAATTCTTTCGTTTCGCTGATGGACTATTTTTATATTCCGGCTTCGATTCTTGACGGCTCAAAAGAAGATATGCCTCCATCTCTTTTGCTATTGCTCTATGGAGCGATTGTCAGCTCAATAAACAATTCCGGAACAGAAAAACAAATATACAAAAAATATTTACTGAAAAAAATCGTAAACAAACTATCGCAAATAGATTCTGTTCAAGCATTAGGTATGGAGTATATGTCTTATGTACTCAATTTTTTGGGAATAACTTATTTAAGTTTAGCTTATGAAAGTTCAAACATTGAAGATTTTAAGGTTATAAAAGATTTATTTGAATCGGCTCTAAAACATTGCGACACAATAACACATAACACTCATATCGGCTGCATTTATTACCATCTGGGGCAGCTTTATGATTGTGCAAGCAAAAATATGAAAAAACAACCGTCTTCATATTTTAAGGGAGCTATAAAAAATTATCAAACCGCTCAAAAACACTTGAGCAAATATACATATCCCTACGAATACGGAAATGTTTGTTACAAAATATCCGATTTATACCAAAATTATTGGAAAAAAACACAAGAAAAACAGGCTTTACGTGATGCTCTTTTCCAACTGCGTGAAGCAGAAAAAGTATATACACAAGCCCTGTTTCCTGAATTTTGGGGTAAAATAGAAGGACAACTCGGATATTTATTACATAATCTCGGTTACACCACAAAAAATATGGAAATATGCAGACTTGCAATCGTAGCATACAAAAACCAACAAAAAATCATAACCGAAAAAAAACAACCTAAACTTTGGGCTGAAATTCAGGAAAAAATCGGTGATTTATTATTTTTTGAAGGAAGAAGCGAAAATAATATAGAAGCTTTGCAAGAATCTTTATCAACTTATCATGATGCCCTTTACGTTTTTGAAAACGAACTTGAAACATCAAGAGTTAAACAAATAAAATTTAACATATCTCGTATTCATGATTTGTTATCAAACTTACAAAATACTTATGACTAATTTAATAAGGCTAAAAATGAAAAAAATATTTCTGTCCTGTTTATTTTTTACAGCATTTTGTTCCTCCGCAAATGCCGGAGAGTGGAATTTACAAGCCCATGGTTTAGCCGGAGCCTATTATGGTGTTTCACAAACAAATAATGTAAATAAATATCCTAATCGTTGGGTTTTGCGAGCAGATTCTACCATTAAAGCAGATTACATTTTTAACCAAAATCACAAAAGCGGAATCCACGCTTCAACAACAATAATGTTTAGGCAAGATGATAAAAATCGCAGATGGGGAGAATATCGTTTTTATCCTTATTTTTTAGATGAATCACAATACGGAAGCTTTTATTTGGGCTACACATATAATGTCGCTCATATCCTTCATAAAGGAGCAAAAGAAATTACATTTTTAAAAATAGACGATTCTAATGCCACATATTTCTTAAATAATCCCAACTGGAATAACGGCTTCAAATCAACTCTATATGCAACACCAAAATCAACCTCCATACTAAATGACGGACGTGCACCGAAATTTAATTATATAACTCCCGATTTAAACGGTTTCAAAGCAGGTTTTTCATACACTCCCGATAATGCCAACCGCCGAGGTATGACCAGTCGTTATGTTGATTACGAAAAACAAGAAGACGGATATACCGTTGCATTGCAAAAAAAACATAAATTTAGTGAATGGACTTTATATACCTCTGCCGGTTACGGGCTTTTCAATCGTACTGATAACGAGTTTTCTTTTGGAGCAACTGTTGAATATAAAAACTTTAATATTGCCTCAGGATACAAAAAAGCCTACATCGACGGCAAAAAAAATCCTATTTCCGATTATAAAGTAAATTCACATTTGCCGGTATTTTTTGACAATTATCGAGAATCAGAAGCTTGGAACATCAGCGCCGGTTACAAATGGGAAAAATATCAAACTAACTTTGCTTATCTCAACACTTCGGCAAAAAACACCAGACATCAGGATAATTTACTTATCTGGTCAAACATATATAACTATAACAAATATTTTGATATTTATTTAGTAGGAGCATATCTTAATTATCATCAGGCAGAAACCTTTGACGACAATAGGGGATATGCTGTCATAACCGGTATCGGACTTAAATTTTAGTATAAAAGAATCCCGACCGTTTTTAAACAGTCGGGATTTTTCAGATAATGTCATAAACACTTGTACCGGTAGCCTTATTTTTGCGAAGAAAATCTTCAACAAATTCGGAGTTAAGTTTATAATTATAATAACCGTCCCAAGAAGGATAATTATTTATAAAAAACTCTCCTATTCCGTAGTTATAAAAACCGGCAGGTGTAAGGTCAAGAAGTTCGTAAGGAGTGATATATCCGCAATATATTGCACTCTGTACCCATTCTCTTTTCAACAATCCGGGAGCAAAACGACCGGCAGACTTTGTAAATTGTGTCATTCTGCGAGTAGTCTCAAAAGGTGTCATTCCCTCATTTACGGCTTGTAAAAAATCGCTCTTAATAAAATTTCCCGGACCTACATTATATATAAACATGGAAGTTCCGATAATTTCTTGTCTTGTAAGCGGTTTTGTTACATACCTGTCAATATAAGGAAAAACATATTTTCGCAAAAAACTTCTGGCACATCTTTGTGCATCAAGCTTTGTTATTTGCTCTCCCGGCTTCACTCTTTCGCCATTGGCATAAGTTGTAGATCCGTACCCGATTGTCCATCTGCTTCCGCAAAAATATGATGTAGATTTATAGTCTTCCACATAGGCAAGACAAATAATCACTTCATCTTCAATACTCAAATACATTTCCTCATTTTCGGGAAGTATTTGCATTTCGGTCGTATCGGGAAGAATAACATCTTCGGGCTGATTCTCAATATCCTCCGGCGGATGCGCATCAGGCAAGGTAACTTTACTGCAAATATAAAAAAACGTGATAATTGCAGCGATTACATAAAACTTTTTCATATAATTGGAAATTAAAAATTTGCAAAACCGAAAGGAGTATAACACAACTTAGA
The DNA here is from genome assembly GCA_045659785.1 of Alphaproteobacteria bacterium. GTDB lineage: Bacteria > Pseudomonadota > Alphaproteobacteria > RF32 > CAG-239 > JAFUYI01. The sequence continues at coordinate 50,104 of JAZRCM010000005.1, read as the reverse complement.
TTTTTGTCAATTTTCGCAACACATTTTTATAAAAAAAACTTGCAAATTTCCTTTTTTAATCTTAATACAAAAAGAAGAAACAAGAAGGATGAGTGGCAGAGAGGCTGAATGCGCGCGACTCGAAATCGTGTTTACGGTAATCCCGTAACGGGGGTTCAAATCCCTCCTCATCCGCCAAAACTTTAAAAGTGGGATTTGAACCCGAGAGGGCGCGAACCGATAGAAAAGCTCCGGTGAAGCTTTTCGTTGTGAGCGGTGAATATTTGTTAATGAGCTCGCAAACGACAGTACCGCAGAGCGAATGTTACAAATAGAACTAAAAAAATCCCTCCTCATCCGCCAGTTTAAATTATATAAAGGGCGTTTTTGCCCTTTATTTTTACTTATGTTTTAAACAATTCTATAACTCATAAAAACAAAAAACCTCTCACAAGGAGAGGTTTTGGAATTGGAGCGGGTGAAGGGATTCGAACCCTCGACATCAACCTTGGCAAGGTCATTAGAAACTCCATTATCCTTTATTCCACAAGGAACACAAAGAATCATAATGATTGATTTTTGCTGTTTTTTACACACCAACAACATCATCACTCAATAAAAATGGACTACCAAAACACTTTATACATATGGATTTTTATAACTAATTTAGGAACCTTAAAATCAACAATGACACATTGTAAAATCCAACAATAGTTAATCTTTCCATATACAATACTGTAAAATCAACATTAAAACACTTGACGATTTTACACTTTTATCATAATGTAAAGCAACATTATAGATTTACACTTTACACATAAAGGATTTTAGCAATGATTTTTAACTATAAAAGAGTTTCCACAATAGTCCAATCTACTGAAAGACAGTTAATTGATGTTCCTTGTGATAGGGAGTATGAAGATAAATTATCTGGCAAAGATAGAGCAAGACCACAATTAGAAGCAATGTTATCAAATTTAAGAAGTGGTGATATTGTAAATGTTCACTCAATGGATAGGTTAGCAAGAAACACCAGAGATTTATTAAATATAGTTAATGAAATCAATCAAATTGGATCAATAATTAAATTCCATAAAGAGAATCTAACATTTGAACCAAATAAACAAGACCCATATCAGCAATTGATGATGACAATGTTAGCAGCAGTAAGTTCTTTAGAAAGAGAGTTGATAAACCAAAGAGTAAGAGAAGGTGTTGCTATTGCTAAAGCAAAGGGAAAATATAAAGGTGGTAAAAATAAGTTATCTAATGAACAAGTAAGTGAATTGAATAATTTATATCAACAAGGGATTCCAATTGCTAAAATTGCAAGACAATTTAACATCACAAGACCAACTGTGTATGGATATATAGAAAAATAAAGCATTTTATTTTTGCTTTTGGATTTCAAGTTATGGTAAAATAAATGGGGAATAGAATATTCTACCCCCCATTTATTGGTTAATTGATTTTATAAAATCAATCTACAATTCTGGTCCAAGGGTCCCAAAAACTGTACAAATTAATTAAGCTTTCATATGCTTGGCAAAGATTTTTTCCTGATTCTCCCACAGAATTTAGTACCTTTGAATCAATGTCAATTCTATCTTCATCTATGTAAACCTTATATCTCCCCTCTTTATTTTTAATGCACCAATAAGTTGGTCTTGAGCTTCCTCCAAAACCATTATAAAACAACAATCCATTACCCTTAAAAATAGTGTAATTAAGTTTACAATGACCACTTCTTTCAATAGAAGATGTAACATTTTTTATTAAATCTGTACTATATCTTTCTGCTCTATGAGTTGCTTTCTTTACTAATAAAGTATAACAAGCACCCTCATCTTCTGAACTATAAGACCCCAAATTATAAATAAAGAATATTCCTCCTAATATGATTAATACTATAACAAGGATGTGCTTTTGGGATTTATGATTATTTTCTGATAACAATCCTTTTTTCATTGCATCATAATCATTATCACTGATTGCCCCAGATTGTTTTAACATATTGAGTTTATCTAATGTTTTTATAGTATTATCTACATTATCTTTTGATAATGATTTTTCTTGTTTATTGTTACCATAATAAAAAAATACAAACAAAAGAACGAAACCACCTATAACACCACATACTATTTCTTTGGGCACATCAATAACAGATGTTAATAAAGTATATAATGAAATAACAAAAATTACCCCAATTACAATTGTAAGTATATCTTGCTGAAGGTTATCTTTTTCCTCATCTTTTTTTACATTTTTTGTATTCTTATTAGATTCCTTATTTTTCCCCATTTTTTTGCTCCAGTCATTTATTAATATTTTGGAATAGTGATATTTTATTGTTTTTACATTTTATGTAAAAATCAATCTTTTCTAACAGAATGAATTTTGATATTATAATCATCAAAATTTTCTCTGAATAAAAATTCATCAAATTTTGCTTTACCATTGCCATCTATTGTTAGACGAATGTAAGAATGTTTAATTTTTATTTCATCTTTATCATACAAATTATATTCCAATGTAACATCCATATCTTCAGAATTGTTATTTTCAACAACTCCACACAAATTTTTGTAATAAGAATATCAATTAAATACATAAACCATTAAATACACAAAAATCCAACAACCAATACCAATAATAAATAAAATTTTCATAGCTTCAAATTCTAATTTAGCATTTTGTCTGGCTCTTATTATTTCAGCTTGAACATTACCTCCACAATGGGGACAAGTTATTGTTGATGGTGCTATTGTTGCTTTACAATTTGGACAAATCATATTCTACTACTCCATTTTTCTAAATTATTTTTATACTATTTTTCTCTTATGCTTTTGACTCTAATATAGTGTTCATCTTCTATATCTCCTTCAACAATGACTATATTATCTTTATAATACTCAAGTTGTTCATAAGAAGGACTCCCACAAATTTTACATGCCGAATTTTGATTAGAAGAAGAACCTAACAAAGAAAACCATTTACCCTTTCTCCAAGATGGAAACATATTTCCATCTCTACAGAATGTACTTCCACCATTTTTAATACTATCCTCAACAATTTCAAAATTACCTGTAGCACCAGTAGGTGGATTTTTATGAAAATAACCACACCAAACATTTGGTTCATATTTAATTGTGTTAAATGATTCTACAATGTAATTATAAGTTTTCATTGGAATTGATAATACAATGTATAGTAATACACATATACCAATCAACAAAGCTCGTTTATCATTTTCCTCTTTTCTTGCTCTAAAAGTTGCTCCACAATAAGGACAAGCTATGGCAGAATCATCTATTTCATTTTTACAAAAGGGACAATTTACTAACATTCTTTTCTAACTCCTTATAACAATACAAAAAATGCTACCTTGATTGGAGGTAGCAGGAAGTTAGAACCTATTGATGGAATAGTGTAGCTTATTTGATATAAACATATCTTATTAACTACCTTCCTGCCATTGCAAAAAGGTAGTTTTTTACATCTGATTTTATCAGATAACCATCAGAGGGTTCTAAGCCTCACATCAGTAATCAACTGATGCAATGTTAGGTTATTTTATATATTTCTTAGAGTCAAATATTTTTTTGAAAAAATAAAGAACCATAGATTTCTCTATGATTCTTCTTATGAAATTAAACAATTTATTACACATAATAATAAAAAGGGCACAATTTTGCTAAAATATGCCCTAATTTAGTTAATATATATCCCTAAATTCTGCTAAAAGGTTTTCCACACCTAATGATAAATTAAGTTGTGATATATCTTTTAATCCCATATTGTTGATTTTACATTTTTTATCAATATCTGCTCCAAAATATATCAATAATGATGCTAAATAAATCCAATCATTGTAAGTTGCTACCATCATTGGATTTATGCCTATTTGATTGGCATTATTAGGATTTGCACCATTTTCCAACAAAAAGATGACAATATCTTTTAACCCTCTCTTAATTGCTAAATAAAGTGCTGATTCTCCATAAATGTTTCTGGCATTTATCTTAAAACCTAATTCTAACATTCTTTTAATCAATACTTTTTTCTCACAATTAGCTAAAAATGGATTACAAACAACTGCCATCATTATGGTATAATTAGCAGGATAGTAGTGTTCAACAGTTTTAGGTGATAAAATGTTATATAAAGTTTTGAAGTTTTTTTCTATCAAGAATGCCTTAAACTCATTATTTTGAAGTGGTGCTGAAAATTGTGATAAATCATTTATATCAATTTTTTTCAATTCATCTTCCAGATAATCCATATTTACATCAATTTGCTTTTCTATTTCATCTAATTTTTCTAACTTTTCATACATATTAATTCCTTTTGTTATATATATGTATTTATTCAATTCCAATTAGGAATTAGCAAACAATACCTCTTGTTTATTGTAGATTTTGCTTATTTTATTGTAAAAATCCATTCCCAATAACTGCTTTTTTTCATCAGTTATATCTTCTTTTATGGAATATGAATAAATGCCATCATTAGTTGCTGATGTTAAATCTATATCTAATTTAGAATATTTAGGTTTTAAATATGTAATAGAATAAGTTATCTCACCTGTTGATTTATCTATATGTTCCTTCTTTTCTGCTAAATTATGTTGAGGAAATTTACATATATCTATACCTTTATTTTTACAATATATTATGCCATCAACATTTCCTAAATCATCACATTTTATTGTAGTGTAATGATTTTGGTGAAGATTTAAAAGATTGTAAAATATAAAATCTGTTAGTTCTTTTGCTTCATCATCTGTTATATCAATTAGCAGATGATAATGGCTATGTTCTTCTACATCTCTTGCTTTTCCATTTTCATCAAATAAAAATAAAGTAGGTATTTTATCTAATTTATTATACCATCTTTTACCCAATTTATTACTAAAATAAAATCTCAATATGTTATGAATGTGATTGAATAAGTCATTTTCTCTATCATAAGTTTTGGGATTTATTGATATAAATTGGGGATTATCCATAAATTGATGTATTGTATCAGTTATTTTTTCCAATTTTGGAAGTGATTTATTGTGCTCTTTAATTTTATAATTTATTTCATTAACTAATGAATTAAAATTAGGTTCATCAATTGCTTTTAATTTAATTATATAAATTGGGTCAATAAATTGATATTCATTCAATTTCTTAATATTTCTATCCCTAATTGCACTAAATGATAGATTTAATTTATTTAAATTTTTAATTCTATTATAAAAATCAATTTGCTGTAATTCTCTTGTAGTATATTTTGTTCCAATAATATTGCTCATTTTTTCTCCTTATTATTTTTGGATATAATTAGAACAACAGAAGGTTTTAATTTCTGTTTTTATTACCCTTAATAATGTGGATTTACCTACAATATTTTACTGATTTAAAAATCAAATGGGTGTGTCCTAATTGTATTTATAAAAATATCATTTCCACTTGGAATTAAGCAAAAATATTATTTTAAAATATGAAAATATTTAATTTGACTTTTGCTGAACATATTGATTTTCAATATTTTTTGATAAATATTTTTATTACCAGAAGGAATTAAAATGAATGTTATGAAAAATATTGAACAACAAAATCAGTTAAGAAAAATGAGACAATATGTTAATCAAATAACTTTACCTGAAAAAAATATTCAATTTTTAAAAAACTGCTATGATTTTGTTAAAAATGATTTGGGATTAATTGATAATAGGTATCAGTTTTCAGAACAATTTTTAAATTCTAATAAATTTTATATGAGCAAATTGGTATGTGAAGTCAAATCACCTTCATTATCTTGTATTTCAACTATTATTCAGAATTTGACTATCCTAAAAGATTTGCCAGATGTTGATGAAACAATTATTGGTAAAATTGATGAATTAATTAATGAAGGGCAAGAATTGATTAATCAGAAATTGTTGAGATAAAAATTTGACTTTTTCTTCTATTCATCCTATAATGTGCTTGTTGGTTTTCTATAATAACCACTAATTTTCAACATACTAACCATCTTCTATAGTGATGGTAATTATATAACAAAAAAATTATATGTAGAACTCAACTGATTTTGGGTATGTTTTTTTGTACTCAATACATTTGATTACTACACTTTTTGTATTTTAATATTACCTATGGAGTTTAGTATGAAGATAAAATTAGAAAATTACACTATACAGAAAAGAGGATATTCTTGGTATATCTACATTCCTAAAAAAATATGTGGAAATAGTGTATTCAGAGCAACCTTAGGAACTGATGATAAGAACATTGCACTAAAAAGAGCAAAAGATATTTTTAATGCTAAAAAACAAGAAAATGATGAAAACATCATTAGAAAAAATAGTTTTTTAGCAAATGCTACAGATTTTCTTGCTGTAAATACCAATCCTTTATTTAAAGAACATATGAATAGATGTTTTATTCCCTATTTCTCAAAAGAAATTGGGAATAGAGCAAAAATCAATGACATCAACAAATTAACTAATTTAGATTTAAAAAAATATGTTGACTACAGAAAGCAAATCCCATCAAAAAAGAAGAACAACACCTCAGTTCCTGTAAAACCATCAACAATTATTAGAGAAAATAGCACTTTGAGAACATTCTTTAAATGGTGCTATGAAAATGAAAGAATCAATAAATTAATAAAGTTGCCAACAATCAGAGCAAAAGAAAACACCTTTGATGAAAGTGGCAATCCAATTTTTGATGACTTAAGTGGGAAAAGAACTTGGTTTACTCAAAAGGAAATTGATTTAATTAATTCAACATTACTGAAAGAAATAGAAATTGAAATCAACAGACACACCAAAAGAAGAAAACAGTTGTTGTATTATTATATCAATATTCTACACCATACTGGTGTAAGACCTTGTGAGATAAGAATCACTTTTTGGAACCAATTTATACCAAATTACAAAAATGGAGGATTATTAAAAGATGTGTATAATGCTAAACAAAAAAGAAAAAGAGATATTGCTTTATCTCCTTATGTTATAAATCTATTAAGTGAGTTAAAAAAACATCAACAAGATTTTTGTGAAAAACATAATATCCTATTTAATGAAAATGAAATTAAAATCATTAGTATCTGTAATAGTAATCTTGAAAGAAACACCTTTAACCTAAAAGCAGTAAATGAATTAGATAATGGTTTTAGAAAATTACTTGATAGGTGTGGTATAGAACATAATAATCACAAAGTCCTATATTCATATAGGCACACATACATTTCTACATTAGTTGAAAATCAAGTTCCAATCATTAATATTGCACAACAGTGTGGTACAAGTTCTAAAATGATTGAAGACCACTATAATCAATCTTCCCATTTAGCAAACATGGATTCTTTATTCTTATACCAGCCTAATTCACCAATAGAATCTTTTTAGAACTTTTTCTTATTGTATCACAAATAACCTCTTTAAATAGGTTATTTTATTTTAAAATCTTTTTATTTTTTTAATTTTATTTCTTTCAAAAGAGAGGGTGTGTAAAAAAATTATCATTTTTTGCACAGAATTTGTGCAAAAAATTGTGTAAAATGAGTGATGATGTCCAAGATATTAAAAATCTGAAACCCTTTATTTTCTAATGCTTTGATAGATATTTTATGTGTGTAAAAATTTTTACACAAAAAAAGAGAGGAACCATTTTCCTCTCTTCAAAGCCATTTTTAAGTGTTTGATTTCACTTTATAAATTGGAGCGGGTGAAGGGATTCGAACCCTCGACATCAACCTTGGCAAGGTTGCGCTCTACCCCTGAGCTACGCCCGCATCGTTAGAACGAAGTATTTAATACCACATACAAAAAATTTTGCAAGCATAATTTTAAACTTTTTTCAAAAAAATTTTTTTCGCTCTAATAATTCACTATTTGAGCTTTGTATTCCTCTCTTCTCGGAGGCAATTCCACCGCTTCAAACAAGTCTTTTTCCGGAGTATATGTTATATGTACATAGTCACAATTTTCGATTCGTTGAACCTTATAATCAAAAACAACATCTATCAAAGCCGTAATTGCGTGACCATGAGTAGAAATTCCGACCACGCGGTTAGAAACATTAACCGCAATTTCTTTCAATGTTTCTCTGATTCGTTCTGCAACGGAATAAAGGCTCTCACCTTCAGGGAAAGGCACCCTGATATCCTCGTAACACTTTTTGAAATCCGGATAAACTTCTTCTCTTTCTATTGTATAAAGACCATTTAATATCCCATAATCAACTTCTCGCAAACGCTTATCAAAATCTATGGGGACATTAAGTTCTTTTGCAACAATTTCTCCGGTTTGTTTTGCTCGCAACAAGTCGGAACTAAAGATTCGTTTTATTTTCTTATCTTTTAGTCTTTGTGATAATTTACGAGCTTGCTCCTGACCCGTTACCGTCAATGGTACCGGATATTCGTGTTGTCCTTGCGGACGACCTTCCGCATTCCAAATTGTTTGCCCGTGTCGAAATATATAAAAATGTTTCTTCATTATCACTTACTTTTCATTTCGGTTAATTCACAGCAAACTTTATCATTTCTTGGTTAAATTATCACTAAAAAAAATACCCGCTCAAAATATGAACGGGTATTTTATTCGTTTCTATAAAACTAGAAGCCCATTGCTCCCGGTCCCATTGCAGAGTGACCTTCTCCACATCCGCAACCGCATTCTTTCTTCGGAGCCTCGGTTACCATCGATTCGGTAGTAATCAACAATCCGCCGACAGAAGCTGCATCTTGCAAAGCTGTACGAACAACTTTGGTCGGATCAATAATACCTGATTTTACCATATCAACATATTCGCCGCTTTGAGCATTATAACCAAAGTTTGTATCTTTGCTTTCCAAAACTTTTCCGGCAACAACTGCACCATCTACACCAGCATTTTCTGCAATTTGGCGAATTGGAGCTTGGATAGCTTTGCGAATGATATCAACACCAACTCTTTGATCTTGATTTTCCGGATTTACTTTGTCTAAAGCTCTTGTTGCATATAACAAAGCAACACCACCGCCGGCAACCACACCTTCTTTTACGGCTGCACGAGTTGCGTGCAAAGCATCATCGATTCGATCTTTCTTTTCTTTAACTTCAACTTCTGATGCTCCGCCTACTTTAATCACAGCTACACCACCTGACAATTTTGCCAAACGTTCTTGCAATTTTTCACGATCATAATCAGAAGATGTTTCTTCAATTTGTTTTCTGATTTGTTCAACACGAGATTTAATAAACTCTTTAACACCGTCACCATCGATAATTGTTGTATCATCTTTTGTGATTTCAACTTTTTTAGATGTACCCAACATATCCAAAGTGATATTTTCGAGTTTCATACCCAAATCTTCGGAAATAACCTGACCACCGGTTAAAATAGCAATATCTTCGAGCATAGCTTTTCTTCTGTCGCCAAAACCCGGAGCTTTTACGGCACAAACTTTCAAACCACCTCGAATACGGTTAACAACCAAAGTAGCCAAAGCTTCACCTTCAATATCTTCGGCAATAATCAATAACGGACGAGCAGATTGAACAATAGCTTCCAAAACCGGAACCAAAGGTTGTAAATTGCTCAATTTCTTATCATAAAGCAAAATGAACGGATTATCATATTCGCAGTTCATTTTTTCAGGATTAGTCACAAAGTACGGAGACAAATAACCTCTGTCAAATTGCATACCTTCAACAACTTCCAATTCTGTTTCCAAACCTTTGGCATCTTCAACGGTAATTACACCTTCGTTGCCGACTTTTTCCATTGCTTGAGCTAAATATTCGCCGATTGTTCTGTCACCATTTGCAGAAATTGTACCAACTTGAGCAATTTCTTCAGATGTTTTGATTGCGGTAGAACGAGATTTTACATCTTCTACAACTGCTTCAACAGCCATATCAATACCACGTTTCAAATCCATAGGATTCATGCCGGCAGCAACAGCCTTGCAACCCTCCTTAATGATTGCTTCTGCCAAAACAGTAGCGGTTGTTGTTCCATCACCGGCTTTATCTGCTGTTTTTTGAGCAACTTCTTTAACTAATTGAGCACCCATATTTTCAAATTTATCTGCCAATTCAATTTCTTTTGCAACAGAAACACCATCTTTTGTAATCTTCGGAGCGCCGAAAGATTTATCCAAAATAACATTACGACCTTTAGGACCTAATGTAACTTTTACTGTTTTTGCAAGAATGCTAACACCGTTGAGCATTTTGCTACGAGCTTCGTTTCCGAATTTAATTTCTTTAACTGCCATTATTTTAAATCCTTATATTTTATTCTACAATACCCAACAATTCAGACTCTTTAATGATAAGTCTTTCTTCGCCATTAATTTTAATTTCTGTTCCGCCCCATTTAGCAAACAAAACATGGTCGCCGACTTTAACTGTCATCGGAATAACCTTTCCGTCTTCGGTACGAGCACCGGTTCCTACGGCTTCAACAATACCTTCTGAAGGTTTTTCTTTCGCTGTATCCGGAATAATAATTCCGCCGGCGGTTGTTGTTAATTCATCCAATCTTTTGACTAAAACTCTGTCATATAATGGTCTTACATTCATAGTCTGAAACTCCTTAAAATTTTTGTTATACTTTAGTTAGTGATTGTTTTTTGCATTGTCAAGTTCATTACAGCAAAAAATACCGGAAAAATCCGGTATTTTTGCATTTTTTCTTTTCATTATAATTTTGACTGTATCTTAAATTCCTTTTTCACCATAGATGTTATGACGCTTAAGGCAAAACTTGTTACCAACAAGAAAGAAACCATAACAAAACTGAAAAAGAATATCCAAGAATGAGGATATATTCTCATTACCGGACGTGCTATTGTTGAAGCCCAGCCGTCCAAAGTAAATGCTTGTAACAAGCTGAAGATAGACGACCATAAATCACCGAATGCCGCAACTTGTTCGCCGAATAATGCAACACCCATGACCCCGAACACATAAACAAATACGCACAAGACCACCGCCATTGCCACAAAATTAGGCAAAATAGAGAGCATGATATTTATGATACTTTTCATTTGTTTGAAACGATTTATATATCGGAGCAAACGGAATAATCTGAAAGCACGCAAAATAATCAAATAACTTGTTAAAGGCATTGAAGAAATACCGACAACAATTAAATCAAAAATATTCCACCCCGATTTGAAAAATTTTGGCCCGTAAGCATACATTTTCAACAACATTTCAACGATGAAAATTGCCATACAAAGACGATCTAACAAAAACATCGTCTTCATAAAATCAACATTACCAATCCCTATTGTGAGCAATCCTAAAGCAACCGCATCCATACAAATTACGAACATTATCAAATAGTCAAAGTTATTTGTTTCAATAACTTTTCTGGCTTTTGTACGTTCATCGGACATACTTATAATTCCCATTTCAGACCTCGCTACAAGTTAAAAAACAGACAATAAAACCAAAATCGCACCAACCGCTAAAGCAGGACCGAATGCCCCAGCTCTTTGACGTTTTATCAAAGAATAAATACCAAATATTACACAAGAAGCCAATATGGTATATATAAGCGGCTCTACCCCTAACCATGCGCCTATCGCCGTAAGTAATTTTATATCTCCGCCACCGAAAGCATCAACACTTCTCCACAACATTGCCAAGGTTGCAATAACCGGAATTACATATCCGGCCAAGGCCGCAATAGAACTTTCAACAGGAGAAATAAACGGATTGCTTATCGTTGCAAATACAAAACCGCAAATCAACAGAGGTACGGTTAAAATATCCGGCAATAAAAACATTTTTATATCAATTTCAGTAAGCAACAACAATGTCCAAACAAAGCCCAGCCACCAGCATATATTTGCCTCTCCCAGTCTGTATAAAACCAGTCCGGACAATAGTGCCGATATACAAGCATAAACAAGACTCCTTAATTTATAATCTTTTAGCAGTCTTTTATATTTATCATTTCTTTTTGAAGATTTTTTATTAGGTTTTATTAAGCGGTAAATTGCATAAGCCGCAGTCGCCGGCATAAATTTTGCAAAACGACGTGACATATACGGAATCAAAGCACCAAAAATAAAACCTGCCAGAATATAAAACATTGTTATACCTTAAAAGTTACACTCTTTCAATTTATATAACAATAGCTAATAAAAGCTTAAGATAAACTAAACCAGTTTACAAAATTCCGTAAAACTGTCTGCCGATAAATACGGATTACAAATTTTTTCTTCGCCTAAAGAAACCGGAGCAACCGGAAGTCCTTGTGCCAATCTTTTTTTTGCTTTTTCGATATATCTTTCGCCGGGAAGACCATGTAAATTGTGAAAACCGTACATTGTATATTCATGTCCGGGATAAAAAACCACATCATCCGGTAACTTTTTAATTTTCTCCAGAGTATTCCACATTTGCTCTGCGGTCCCCTCAAACAGCCCGCCTATACATAAATTAAACAACACATCACCGGTAAATAAAACTTTATCTTTTGCAAAATACCACAAAATATGACCGATAGTATGTCCATCGGCTGAGATAATATGTGCTTCGCTATCTCCTAATTTGAAAACATCTCCGTCATTGAGCATAATATCCATACCGGCGATTCGAAATCTGTCGGCTTCGGCTCCGACTATTTCTGCTCCATATTTTTCTTTTATGGCAAGATTTCCTTCAACATGGTCAAAATGGTGATGTGTCGTAAAAATAAACTTTGGAGAAACACCTTGTTTTTCACACTCATTAATAACCGGCTCAGCCTCGGAAACATCTAAAACGGCAACCGTCTTAGTTGTTACATCTTCTAACAAATAAGCATAATTATCCATTTTTCCGGCACGACACAAAATCGGGGTAACTTTTAACATTTATTTCTCCAAACTGCTGATGCTGTCTAATTGCGATTCGTCAACGTTTACCAAATCATAGAAAGTCAAAATATAGTTCAGTAATCCGGCATAATTTTCCAAAGGAGAACCTGTTACCATATTATGCACGGTAACCCTTCCCTTTAAAACCTGATTATGAATTCGTAAAAATTTGCGAGATACTCTAAAATAGCTGAAATTAATATCTTTATTCAACTTCAAAGCATAGCCTTCTATCGCTGACAATAAATTCGGATAAACTTTTATTCTGTAACTGTCATCATCTTCTTTTGCCGGTTTAATACCTTTATCGGTAAACCATTCTTTTTCCTTAAAAAGAGCATTTCCTTCTTTTACTTCTCTTGCGGTTCCCCAATTACTTTCGGCAACGGCAACGGCGATTAATAAAGATGCGGGAATAATATCAATTTTTTCGGTCAGTTCTTCCAAAATAATATCGTATCGTTCTTTTCCCTTCATCCTGGTAAAAACATCATATTTTATTGCTAAATCTTCTGCTTCTTTTTTCTGTTGTTCCGATAATCCTTCTTTTTTGGCATTTGCAGATTTCAAATCAAAAAGCTTTTTACGCTCTATCGTAATGTCTTCATTAACTTTCATCACCAATGGCGTGATTATTTGAATAAAAAGCTTATTTCTCTCATCTTTTGATTTTATGTCATTAAAATCAAACGGCATTGATTGTAGCATTAACGGCGGAATTTTTTTAGATTCTCTGACAAATTCGGTATAATCATAATCTGCAAAAATCTTTTTTAGAACCGCAACATTAACATTATCAATAAAAATCCCTTCCGGTTGAGCTTCAAAACGAAACTCACCGTTTGCTTTCGCATCAAAAGCAACCAGTAAAAACAACAATGCAAAAAGTTTTAGTATTTTAATTTTCATATTTTTCTACAGCTTTTACTTCCGGAATGTATGTTTTTAAAATCTTTTCCACACCATCTTTCAATGTTCTCTGCGCATAAGGGCAACCTACACATTTACCCTGAAGCTCAACATACGCAATTCCTCCTTCAAATTTGCGCAAAGCTATATCGCCTCCGTCACGCTGAATTGCCGGACGTATGCGAGCATTCAACAAGCCGTTTATTTTTTCAATTATATCTTCTTCTTGTTCCGATTCGTCTTCTATTACAATTTGAGCTCCTGATGTTAGAAAATCCATAATTTCCGCCAAAACCAACGGCTTTATATCCCCCCAGGAAACATCTTCATTTTTGGTAACAGATACAGAATCTGGTGTTATTAAAACCGCATTAATTCCGCCTAAATCGAAAAGGCTCTCCGCTAACGGCGACTTACGAATAGATTTTATATCTATATATCTTGTGCTGTTCTTTATATTCAGTCCGTTTTCCGGATAAAAGTGCATAATATTTTCATCCGGTGAAGCCTGTGTTTCAATTCGCATTTTCAGATTCTCCGCTCAACTTAATATTTATTTTTGTTAATATATTTTCAGCTTTAATAATATAATAGCCTAAATTCATTAAATGATTCGGTTTTATGCTGTCATCAATTTTGCCGTTAACCACAATTTCCGGCATCATTTCCGCCGCATTTTGTAAAGCTCGGGTAGCAACGGTCCAATCTTGATACAATTCTTCCGACATCAAAACCTGTTTATAATCTCTGCCCAATTTTTTCAAAACCAACATATATCCGTAAACTCGTCCTTGGTTAAGATAGAAGACATCATCAGCTTTAGTATCCGTCCAACGATTACTTCCTTCTCTGACCTCATCTTCAATATCGCTTACAGCTTTTGACAGTCCTTTTATAACCGCCTCATTTATTTTATATAAGCTCTCTTTATCTCGAACCCAAAAACATTTTTCTTCTTTTAATGCAATATTGAAATCTTTAAGTTTTTTTCTGGCTTTTTTATATTGAGCAGATGAAGACGGAGCCATTTTTAACTTATTATCCGGATGGAAAAGCCACACGTTAGCCGGATATTTCAATAAAACCGCAGCCGATTTTATATTTTTTTCTTCTTTCGTATCATCGGCACATTGTACTTGCAAAGACAAGGCTTTAACAACCTTTGCCAAAGATTGGATTATACCGGTTTGAAAATTAGGCATATTATCCAAACTGTATGCAGGAAAGAAAAACGGCAAGTTTGCTGTCCACATATTTTCATTTACTTCTCGATTGATTAAGAAAGCCGCTAATTCTACTGTTTGGGACTGCTCCGCAGATAAAGAAGAAAAATCATAGTCTGCCGTTTTATCTATATTTTCACTTATTTTTCCGCCTAAAGGATAATAAGCCAAAATCAAAAAAGCAAAACCTCCGATAAAAGCTTTAGGCCACGAATTAAAAGCTTTTTTTATCATTTCCGTACCGGAGAGAAACATTTGTTTCATCTTTTTTATAAAATGTAACAACTTTTCTTTCAGCATAATTTTCTCCTTTTATTTAAAAAGCTTTTTAGCCATACAAAAGCATCCATGACACCTGTTATTTTTATCATAATCAAGAAAAGTAATAAAGCAAGCATTCCGATTATTGCCAATAAGATAAATTTAACAATTAACGAAAATTCCAGCCATTCGCCCATAAATAAACTTAAGCACCATGTTTCGATATGCAAAAATGCCCCCATAATCAAAGAACACAGAAATATCTTTGCGATTCGTTTTTTAAGTTCTTTCGAAAAACTCCAAAAACCTCTTTTTTTCAAACCCCGTATATATTGATATAAAGAAACAAATGCCGACAAAGTTGCAGCCGAAGCTATTCCCACATGCCCAAAAGGTTTCATCAAAAGCAAAGCAAATACCAAATTTGCAATTAAGACCACCGCGCTGTATTTAACCGGTGTTTTCGTATCACAACGGGCAAAAAAGTTTGGGGTTAATGCTTTTACCATAACATACACCGGAAGACTTATCGCATAAACAACAACAGCCTTTGCGGTCATTTCCGTTTCAAAAACTCCAAATTTACCGTGTTGAAATAAGACATTAACAATCGGCTCTGCCAAAACAATCAACGCAACAGCTGCAGGCATCGAAAGTATTGCTCCATACTCTATTGCTTTATCCTGAGTTTGTTTTGCTTCCTCAACTTCTTCCGCTTTTAATTGTTTTGATAATATCGGCAAAAGAGCTACACCGATAGCGGCTCCGACCACACCTAAAGGTAACTGTTGTAAACGATTCGCATAATATAACCAAGAGATTGCACCTGTTCCGACCAACGAAACCAAAATTGTATCAACCATCATATTTATTTGATAAATTCCGGCTCCGAAAACTCCGGGAGCGATTCGCTTAAATAAAGTTTTTATTTCTTCGGTTTTAACCAACGAAAACACATCGGGTTGAGGTTTAATAAACACATCTTGTCTTTTCAAAAAGAAGTGCAACCACAAAATCTCCAAAACACCTGCAGTAGGAACAGCTATTGCGATACGATATGCAGGAGTTGCAATAAACGGCATTAAAACAAAGACAGATGCTATCATCGTCAAATTCAAAATTACCGGAGCTGAAGCGGGTGCGGCAAATTTTCCTAAAGAATTAAGAACTCCGGACTGAAAAGAAACAATAGAAACCAGCAACAAAAACGGGAAAGTGATTCTTGACAAAAAAACCGCCAGTTCTATTTTTCCGGCATCATCAACAAATCCCGGAGCCAAAATCATAACCACCGCCGGCATAAATACTTCCATAAGTAAAACGAAAAGACCAACAAATAACGCCAAAACAGAAATAGCCTGTGCCGCAAATTTAATTGCCTGTTTTTTTCCTTCTCCAACCAACTTTTGCGAAAATATAGGAACAAATGCTGATGTAAAAGCCCCCTCGGCAAACAAACTTCTAAAAAGATTCGGTAGTTTCAATGCAACAAAAAAAGCATCGGAAACGATACCGGCTCCTAAATAATTTGCCAATACGACATCTCGCAAAAAGCCCGTAATTCTGCTTATTAGCGTCCAACCACCAAAAGTTGCTATAGATTTTAATAAAGACATGCTACTCTCTAGACAAATTGTAAAAACAAGTGCATTATAAAGTAGAAAAATAAATAAATCCAACCGATTTTTATATTTATGTAATTTTTTTATTGACAAAACTTTTAAATATTGAGATAATAGACAAAAAAGAAGAGTGGGAATTATTAAGGAGAACCCAAAATGGCAACTTTAGGAATAAGAACACAACTAACAGAAAAGAAAATAAACAATAGCAATGTGCTAAAAGAAGCAAAGGAAGTTATCAAAAAAACTCCTTTGGCGTTCCATATTCGTGGAGATTGGGAAACAACAATGACAGCATTGTCAGATTTTTTCGGTAAAGGACATCCTGTTTCCATATCTAGAGATGGTTTAGCTGAGAATTGGGTTAACAGCAATATCCCCTCTCTAGAAACAAGGTACCAAGTTAAACAAAGCCCTTCAATCTCTAGTAACACTACAACAGAAGTAAATCCAAACGATGCCTTTAGTAAAGTTCTAAGAGCAGAGGAGGAAGTTATGAAACAAACTCCGTCAAAAGAACTTTCTGGCTTTGCTTTCTCACAAACAAGCCACACGTTATAATTGTTCTCCTTACCGAGATAAAGCTCCGAAATTTCGGAGCTTTTCTTTTTGCTTATTTATTAATCCAACCTTTAGCCGCTCGCGACCATAATTGCGCATTATCTCCTTTGGGATAAACTACAACACCTCCGACGGTAGGACTTTTACATCCGCTTGTAGCAGGAAAAGAAAACGGCTCATTTGTCAATTTGCATTTTGCCATATCCGCAAAAATACGAGCTTCCATATATTTTCCGTTATAACCGTATTCATCCGACCATTTAACTTCTGCCCTCTCATTTTGTATATCGGCAAAAATATCTTTATGTTGCGGTAAAACTTCTGCCTGCCCCCTTAATAAACGTTCAAAATCTTTTCTTATTATCGGATTATTCCAACCGCCACCGAACACCAAAAAATAATCAGGCGTATTTACCGGAGAATATTTTAATCCGTAAACCATTATATATGCACTGAAAAATTCCGCAGTTCGAACTTTATCCTCAAACACAAGCTCGGTTCCCGCAAATTTATACCATGCCGGATCCGATGATTTAGGAGGCATTCTCAACAAGAAATTATCGCCATCTTGTGTCAAAACTGATTGTTCGAAAAGTTTTTCCAATAAATTATAATCGACTTTTCCTTTTGAACCGTATTTTCCGTCATAATCGCAATTTTCATTTTTCTCATTTCTGACTAACTCATCAACAAAATGATTAAATGGTCCGACATCCCAACCGACAACATTGTCTTCATAAATTATTGCAATATTTCCCGTGTTTCCGCCATTACAAAAAACCACCGGAAAAACACCTTTTTGTTGCAAATCCATTGCTAAATGCTGATTATGAACCGGCGCTAAAGGAGCCCCCTCACCGCCGTTCATAATATCATCTGAACGAAAATCAAAAACTACGGGAATTTCGGTTAAATCGCTCAACATTTGCCCGCTACCGATTTGTAAAGTATTTACGTCAATTTCATTTTTCGCAACAGAGGGCGGTAAGTGATAACAGGTCTGTCCGTGAAAACCGATTGCATCAATATCTTTTTTATTAATATGATATTGCTTCAACATTTCGTTTATTGCTTCAGCAATCAAACTTATATATTGATTATGAATGTCTGTAAAAAAATCCTTTTCTTCGCCGTATATTTGTTCAATATTACCGCCGTTATCAACTAGTTTACTTTTTAATACCCGAAAACCGTTTGCAATATTTTGCGGTATATCTTTCGTATATCCGCAAACATCTTCTATCAAATTATTCTCAAACTTTGTTAATACCACATCAACCGCATCAAGCGAGTTTCCGGTCATTATGCCTATACATAAATAGCTGTTTTTCATCTGCATATTCCCCTCTTTTTTGCAAAGTTTAATTTGTTTTTTTTATATTGACAATACAATATTTTACCCGTATAAATTCCTCGAAACCGAGGACTCTGTTCATCAGAGCTTTAAATAACTATAATAAACCGGAGAAATAAAATGAAACGCACATATCAACCTTCTAAACTCGTTAGAGCTCGTCGTCACGGCTTCCGTGCACGTATGGCTACTCAAGGCGGACGTAAAGTTTTGGCTGCTCGTAGAGCAAGAGGTCGCGCAAAACTTTCTGCTTAAGGCTGTGGCAAATGCCCTCTTTTTCGGTATTAAAAAAACGTCGTGATTTTGTAAGACTTACAAAATCGGGCGAGTCTGTACCAACTCGCACTCTCGTTCTTCAAGCGGCTCCAAGCAAATTAGATTCGCCTACGGGAGAAACAAGAATAGGTTACACAACAACCAAAAAGTTAGGGAAAGCACATATAAGAAATCGCTGTCGTCGCAGACTTCGTGCTGCGGCGGCATTGTATTTTGAACAAAACGCACTGCCTGATTTTGACTATGTACTTATTGCCAGATACTCAACCGCAGATGCTGATTTTCAAAAAATATGCCAAGACCTTTGTTATGCAATAAACAAAGTTAACCGGAAATTTTTCCCCGAGGAACAAAAAAATGATGCGGAAAATAATTCGACTACCGTTCATTCTGCTGGTTAAATTTTATCAAAAAGCGATATCTCCGCTTATGCCTAATGTATGCAGATACCAGCCAAGTTGCTCACAATATATGATTGAGGCCATTGAAACTCACGGAGTTATAAAAGGAATATATTTGGGAACTAAGCGAATTTTGCGTTGCCACCCTTGGGGAGGAAAAGGTTATGATCCCGTTCCGCCCAAAGAAGATAAGCACAAAACATCTTTATAGCTTGCAATAAGAACAAATACTGCTATATTCTAAATCAATTCAATATACTGACAGGAAAAAATCTAAAAATGAAAGACGAATTAAAAAGTTTTTACGCCGCTGTTTTGTTGTCATTAGGCGTTATATTTTTAAGTAACTTTTTGTTTTCCGATAAAAAGGAAAACATTGAAGAACCGCAACCGGTTGTTGAAACAGCTATTGCAGAAACTCCGAAAACATCAACGGAAAATAACGAAGCTCTTCCGCAAGAAAATTTACCGACAGAAGAAATCTTGATTTCATCACAGCGTATCGATATAGATAACGATTCCATCAAAGGTTCTATTCGTGCAAACGGCGGACGCATCGATAATTTGTGGCTAAAAAAATATAAGCAAACACTTGATGTTGACAGTGATGATGTAGAACTTTTTGCTCCAACCAAATCTGCAAATCCATATTATGCTGAATTTGGTTGGTTGGCTTCAGATAAAGACGTAAAACTTCCAAATTCTGATACATTATGGACCATAAAAGGAGATAAATTAACTCCAGAAACTCCTGTTGTTTTGGAATGGGATAATGGAGAAGGATTACGTTTTATAACTAAATTCTCCATTGATAACGACTATATGTTTAACATCGACCAATATGTAGAAAATAACACGGATAAAAGCGTTACTTTATATCCTTACGGATTAATCGCTCGCAACCAAGAAAAAACCATGGGAGCGAGTGTTGTTCATGAAGGCCCTATCGGTGTTTTTGATGATGAACTCGAAGAAGTTAAATATTCCGATTTAAAGAAAGAAAACAAAGAATTTGAATCTAACGGCGGATGGTTTGGTTTTTCTGACCGTTACTGGTTCTCTTCCATCATAATAAACTCAAAACAAAAAATTAAAGCTAAATTCAGCAGAAACGATACATTTTATCAAACGGACTATGTAGGTGCTCCCGTTACCATATCGGCCGGCACCGTCGGTTCCGCTCAAGAAATGTTGTATGCCGGAGCAAAAGAAATAAAATTGCTCGACAAATATACAGATGACTTACATATCAATAAGTTTGATTTAGCCGTAGATTTCGGTTGGTACTACTTTTTAACAAAACCGTTTTTCTACATCTTAGACTTTCTGTATAATTTAATCGGAAACATGGGATGGGCCATTCTTCTGTTTGCAACATTGCTTCGTCTTGCTATGTTCCCTATCGCAAACAAGTCATTTGAAAACATGGCTAAAATGAAAAAATTGCAACCGAAGTTAAAGGAATTGCAAGAAAAATTTGCAGAAGATAAAATGAAACTGCAACAAGAAACTGTTTTGTTATATCAAAAAGAAAAAGTTAATCCGGCTTCTGGTTGTTTGCCGATGTTTATTCAAATTCCGGTATTTTTCTCTTTATATAAAGTATTAAATATTGCAATAGAAATTCGTCATGCTCCGTTTATCGGTTGGATTAAAGACTTATCAGCTCCTGATCCGATGGTTATTTCTGCATGGTCACATTTACCGATTCCGGGATTTTTGGACATTGGTGTTTGGCCGATTGTTATGGGGTTGACAATGTATATCCAACAAAAGATGAATCCTGCCCCAACCAATAAAGATCAAGCAAGAGCCTTTGCTCTTATGCCGTTGATATTTACATTTATGATGGGACATTTTGCTGCCGGTTTGGTAATTTATTGGTCTTTCAGCAACTTGTTGGCTATAATCCAACAACGCGCTATCTTAATCAAAAACAAGGCTTAAGATGATAAAAGAAGATTCAAAATACACCGGTGAAGAATTGGCAACAGGTAAAAACCTGTTTGCCTCTTCTTGCCAGTTTATGTTAGGAGTTGCAAATCTAGAGCAGTTGCCTCCCGATAATATTCTTGATGAAATAGCTTTTGCCGGACGTTCTAACGTTGGTAAATCCAGCCTTATTAATGCTCTTACCGGCAGAAAAACTTTGGCCAAAACATCAGGAACACCGGGAAGAACGCAACAACTGAACTACTTTAATTTAGCTGATAAATTATATATGGTAGATATGCCCGGATACGGATTCGCTCAAGCTCCGGAATCATTGGTAAAGAAATGGCAAAAAATGATTTTTGCTTATTTGCAAGGAAGAGTAAACCTCAAACGAGTATTTTTGCTTATTGATTCTCGCCACGGCATAAAAAAAGTTGATAAAGAAATTATGGAAATGCTGGATAAAGCAGCAGTTAATTATCAGATAGTTTTAACAAAAGCCGATAAAATCTCATCTGTTGCCTTAACAAAGATAATCAATGAAACCCAAAAAATGCTGAAAGAACATCCGGCAGCACATATCGAAATAATGCCGACAAGCTCAGAAAAAAATAAAGGCATAGACGAGCTGAGAGCAGAAATAGCCAAACTGGCTCAGATATAAAAAACATTTGTCAGAACCTCTTTTTTTATATTAGTATAATAAACAGAGGTTTAGCAAATGAACACACCCGACAAGAAAAAAGGTATTGTTGTAATTGATATTGACGGAGTAATTAACAGTTATTCAAACCGTCGATTCTACTTGTCGTTCATATATAAAAGCATTAAATGTCTGGCAAAAGTTCACGGTCGAAAAAAACTGCTCAGAGAACTTCCTAAAATAAAAAAAGCAGGAGGTCCTAACGGGCTATTTAAATTTGCTCGTGAATATTGCGGAGATGATAAAAAATTTGATGAATACTGCAAAAATTTAGTCAAAAGCCTTGATTTTAATCTAATATCTCCAGACCCGTCATTAAAAGAATTTATGAAAAGATTGGGAAAACACGGAGATATTGTAATACGCAGTGACGGTCTTTCGTCCATTGCGGGAGCGGCATGGCAAAGGGTTATTAATGACGTGCCGTCAGATAAAATTAAAGAAAATTTATTACAAGGAGAAAAATTACCTACAAAAATGACCGTTTTTCTCGGAAGTAAAAAAATTCCGGTAAGCGGAATAGAAGACAATAATATGCAACTGAAAACAGATATAAAAAGTTGGCAACCATTTTTTGATAAGCAAGGTGCGTGTATAGAAGAATCTGTTCTTTTAGACGACAGCAAAAACAATATCAAAGTAGCTCAACAACTGGGAATGACTGCCGTACACATCAGCAAGCTTGACAGTTTTCTTGAAAAATCATTATTTAATTGCAGTTTATCAGATATTTTAGGAACAAAAATGTCAAAAACTTTGAAACGTTGTCAAATTGCTTACGGCTCAAAAGTTGATGTAAAAACTTTATTCAGAAATCTTCTTGGAAGACAAAACGGAATAAAGGAAGAAGATTTACTTATCCAAAAATATAAAACAGACAAAACAAAATAAAAGCGGGGTTTTCAACCCCGCTCCCTTTTTTATTCTATAGCTTTCATTACTTCTTCAGTAATATCATCACCACCGTAAATTGCTACATTCTTTGTTAATACTAAGCTATATCCTTTATCTTTAGCTTCATTAACAATGGTTTGAGTGATATTTTCATCAATATTTTGAAGTTTTTGAGCATATTCTCTTGCAAGTTCATCTCTTTTTTGAGCAAATTCTTCACCATATTTTTTCAAAAGAGCTTCTTTCTTTTCTTTATTCTTTTCGCCATCAACTTCTTTTTGAGATTCTTCTAACCATTTTGCCAATTCTTGCGATTTTGCAATTTGTTCATTTTTCAACATTTGCACTTGTTCTGAGCTGTTAACAACTCTTTGAATATTAACTACGGCAACTTTAGATTTGTTACATCCGATCATGCAACCGGCAACTACACCGAGAACCAAGGCAAGCACGCCTGTCAAAACAACAACTTTTTTACTCATTATTCATCCTTTCTTTTATTAATTATCTGCATATAAAGTTAATATCAATAATTATAAAAGTCTATATGAAAATTTGATAATATCAACAAAAAACCACCCTTTCGGGTGGTAGTTTATGGCGCGCTCGGCGGGATTCGAACTCACAACCTTCTGATCCGTAGTCAGATGCTCTATCCAATTGAGCTACGAGCGCATATTTTCTCGTTACGTCACTCTTAATACATTCTTTTATTTTTTTTTGCAAGCAAAATTTATCAAAATTTAAATTTTTTTTATTATTTTATCGAATACGTGTATTTTGTTACCATAAATATACAGAATTATCTTTACAAAATCAGATAAAAGTGTAAAAAAACATTAGGTTAAAAATTTAAATTTTTATATAAAGGTAGTTGTTAAATGAAAAATATTGCTTTAAATACGCTTGCGGCAATTTGTGTATTAGGTCTTAGCGGTTGTGCTTCTGACGGAAGTTCTTTTCCTTCGCTCTTGGGTTCTGATTCGCAAGAAGGCATTTATGCTAAAAGTTCAAACGTTGTCGACGGTTCTTATACCGGAACTTTTGTCGGACAAAGAGTTACAGCTTTCAGACAAGAACTGAAATTAATCTCTCAAGCCCAAAAATCTAATGAAAGAGAATTAGAAAAAATTAATGCAAATATTTCAAACAATGCAACTCTTTATCAAAAAACCGTTTCTAATGTAGAAACAAAACTTCAATCAGGTACAACTCCGGGCAACCCGAATATGTATGCTATGCTTCAACAAGCTCAAGGTAACGTACAAACAATGTTTGCCAATGCTAATGCTTTGGAAAATCTTTCGGCAAAGACATCTGATACTTTGACATCTGTTACCTATTTGGAAAATGCAATTTCTGCCGCTTTCAGCATTTCCGGTGCCGTAGATGAAGATCACAAACAATTACGTGAACTTCAAAACGAAGCTATGACTATTGCTCAAAAAGCAGCTGCATTAAACGAAAATGTTACCGGTGCAGCAAACTTCCAACAACAAAGTGCTATACAATCTAGTCAAGAAATTGACGGATTGCGCGAAAGCGTTAAGACCGGAAGCAATACCGGCGCGGTTGTATCTCGTCCGGTTATGATGCATCGTACAACAAAACCTGTTGCGGCTTCTCCGTTAAAACGTATCAGCAGACCTTTAACACAAAATAAACAAGTTACAACAAACAACTTGCCTTTATTCTCTGTTCGCTTTGCTGATAAAAATGTAGATTATAAAGAAGGTCTTTCTACAGCCGTTAAGTCTGCATTAAATCGTAAACCGAATGCTGTTTTTGAAATTGTAGCTGTTTCAAATTCAAAAACCAAAGCTGAAGCACAAGAACATGCCGCTCGTATTTTTAACGAAGTTGTAAGCATGGGCGCTAACGCAGGAAGTATTAATTTGAATGCTCAAATCAATGAAAAATCCAAAGTTGCAGAAGTTCAACTTTTCGTAAAATAAAAAAACAAAGAAAACAAAAACCCTCAGCAATGCTGAGGGTTTTTGTTTATGGCTTTTCTGCCTTTTGCAAAAGTTTTCAGTCTTTACCCAAGTTGGTATTTCTGTTTACATATATTGCCATTATAATACCAAAACTTGCCATAACCGAGAGCATTACCGTACCGCCATAGGAAATGAGTGGTAAAGGAACACCAACAACCGGAAGAAGACCTAAAACCATTGCAATATTTATAAATATATAAAGAAAGTAATTGGTGGTTAAACCGATAATAACTAACTTTCCGAAATAACTGGTTGTACGCAGAGCAAAAGAGTAGCTATACATCAAAATCAAAAAGTTTACGAACAAAACAAAAATTGCTCCGATAATTCCAAATTCTTCCGACAACATCGTAAAAATAAAGTCCGTATGTTTTTCCGGCAAAAAGTTCAAATGGCTTTGTGTTCCGTGCAAAAAGCCTTTCCCGAAAACACCTCCCGAACCTAAAGCAATTTTTGATTGCATTATATGGTATCCTGCTCCGAGAGGATCTCTTTCCGGATTTAAGAAAGTAAGCACTCTTTTTTGCTGATAATCGTGTAAAAACTGCCATGCAATCGGCAACATCACCAAAACACCTGCACCGACCGCAACAAATTTCCACAACTGCACGCCAACAACAAAAAGAATTACTCCCGTTGTAAACAGCAACATAAGAGCTGTTCCCAAATCCGGTTGCATTATAATCAAAATCGCCGGAACAAAAGCCATCATTAAAGGCTGAATTATACCCCTTATCGTTTCTATATTCTGCAAAGTTGTGGAATGAAAATATTTAGCTAAAGCCAAAACCAAAGCAATTTTCATCAACTCCGAAGGCTGAAGCTTCATAAAACCGAGATTTATCCATCTGGTTGCACCCATCCCCGTATGTCCGGCTATCTCCACAACAATCAATAAAAACAAAGTTGCAAAATAGAAATAGTATGCGTACCGCAGAAAAATTTTTATATCACAAAACGTCAAGACAACCATAACACTGACACCGAAAGCAAAACGAACAAAATGCTTTAGCGCCCAAACATCCCAATCACCGTTTGCAGCAGAATAAAGCATCATTACTCCGATTCCACCCAACAGAAAAATAAAGAAAAAATATGTAAGATTTAGGTTATATAACTTTTCTTTCAACGTCAGATTCGGATTTCTAAAACCTGATTTATATTTATACATCTATTTTTTCTCCTCATCTAACATCAGAGCTTCTCTCAAAAGCTTTGAACCTATCGGAGCTGCAACAGAAGAACCGCCACCTCCGTGTTCAACCAAAACCGCAACGGCATATTTAGGATTTATATGCGGAGCATATCCGACAAACAAAGCATGATTTCGATATTTCCAAGGCATATCTTCTTGTTTTACGATTCCACTCTGTCTTTCTTGTAAAGTAATACGCCTTACTTGTGTCGTTCCGGTTTTTCCGCACATTTTTTTACCTTTATAATCAAACTGTGACATAAATGCCGTTCCGCCGGTTTTATTAACCACACTACACATACCTTCTTTTACCAAAGCCATATAAGCAGGATTTATCTTTATATTTTTATATTTGGAAATTGTTTCTTCGCTTACCGGTGTCAAACTCGGTTCCACCATTTTTCCGCCGTTAGCGATTCGTGCGGTCATTACCGCCAGCTGTAACGGTGTTGTCAAAATATATCCTTGACCGATACCGGCAATTAAAGTTTCTCCGCCTTGCCATGGTGATTTCAAATTTGCTAACTTCCAAGCTTTATCAGGAATAATACCTGCTTTTTCATCATCAAAATCAAGAGATGTCTTTGAGCCCAAACCAAATCTGCGTGCCATAGCGGCGATTTTATCAATACCTACCTTTTGAGCAACCTCATAAAAATAAATATCACAAGAATGCTGTAATGCTTCTTCCAAATTAACCGGACCATGACCTTCCTTTTTCCAACAGTGGAATAAATGATTACCAACATCTATTTTGCCGTAACAACCGACCTTTGTATCCCTTTTTATAATTCCGGCCTCCAATGCTGCTAAAGCAACTATCATCTTAAAAGTAGAGCCCGGAGAATAACGACCGCTGATTGTTTTGTTTATCAAAGGTTGTTTTTCATCATTCAACAAACTTCCGTAAAGTTCCTGACTGACTCCTTGCACAAAATCATTAGGATTATAAGACGGCATAGATAAAAATGTCAGGATTTCACCGCTATTAACATCTATCACCACCGCAGAACCGCTTTCCTCTCCGAATAAGTCATAAGCTTTTTTCTGCAATCTGCTGTCTATCGTCAATTTCAGATTTTCACCGGCAATACCGTCTTCTCTTTCAATTTCTTTCATAACTCGCCCGACGGCATTAACCTCTAATTTCAGGTTTCCGCCCTCACCACGTAATTCTTTTTCATAACGGCGTTCTAAACCTATTTTTCCGACCTTAAATCCCGGAGTTTCCAACAAAGGATCGCTATCTTTCTTCAAGTCTTTTTCTGACACGGCAGCAACATAGCCCAAAACGTGAGCCATTTGTTTATCAAAAGGATAATCTCGACTCAAACCGTCATCAACAATAATCCCTGGCATTTCTGCAGAAACAAGCAATATTTTGGAAACTTCTTCCCAGCTCAGACCTTCTTTTATTTTTATAGGAACAAATCTTCGATATCTTTTCAAATCACGACGAATACGAGCTTCTTCCTTTTCGCTCAAAGGCATAAGTTTTTTAAACTTTTCCAAAGTTTCATTTACGTTATTTGCCTGTTCGGCAACAATCATCGCCTGAAAGTTTTGTTTATTATTTGCAACAGGAACATCATTTCTGTCATAAATAACACCTCTCGGAGGCACCAAGATTCGTGAAGATATTCTGTTTTCATCAGCCATCGTCGCATATTTATCTGCTTCATAAACTTGCAAAAAATATAATCTTCCGACAATAACCAACAGCAGGAAAAATTGTATTCCGCCCCAGATTAACGTTCTTTCTATTAAGACTTTTCCCTTGCTGTTATCTCTATTCATCAGTTGTCTTCCTGCAAACAATTATTGACAATGACAGCATTTATCCCACCAACAACAGGATATACAGCCAGGCTTAGAAAATATGAAAAAATCATTCCTTTCACAGGCAAAAATTGAGCATAATAAACTGATAACAAAAACCAACCGGATAGCATAACGGCCAAAAGAAGTAAAGCCAGCCCTAACCACATTAATTCAAAAGTTTTTTCCGGTATATATTTTGATAAATTCGTTACCAACAAATACATAACCAAAAACATAAATAAATTTATTCCCAAAGGAGCTATTGTTTGCAGATCCGCAAAAACTCCGAGCAAAAAAACAGCACCCAAACCGAATAAATACGGGCGATATACCACCCAAAAAAACACACATAAAAGTCCGAACATCGGACGCGCATTGTTACTGATTTCAGAATTCAAAGGAATAAACGAAATAAACAACCATAAAACAGATACAAACAGTGGTAACGATCTTACCATCCAATTACTTAACGTATCTCGCCAATTTTCTCTCATTTGCCGACTTCTCCATACAATTCGTCAGCCGGATCGGGAAGTTTATAATCGACAATCATTACATATTCCATTCTCGACAAATTGTTTGCCGGTTTTATTTTTACAATATTTTTTTCAACTGATGCAACTTCTCCCACCGGAAGCCCGACCGGAAAAACACCGCCGATTCCGGAAGTAATTATTTTGTCGCCTTTTTCAATTTTTGCATCAAGCGGTAAAAACTTTAACTCCGGCCATTCGTCATTTTGCCCCACCAGCATTCCTCTGATTCTAGAACTTTCCACCATCACTGAAATTCGAGAGTTAATGTTGTTTATCATTGCTATTTTAGCATAATTATATCCGACATCTTCAACTCTTCCGATAACACCTTTATCACTGATAACAACCTGTCCTTTAGCAACATTCTTATTGCCGTCAATAAACACTGTTAACGAATGAGAAAAAGCCGTTCCTTCCTCTGCCACAACTTTTGCCGTAATAAAACTAGCCTCTTTGGGAACCTGATAATTCAACAAATCAGATAAAATTTTATTTTCTATCTCCAAAGCCTTACTTTTTGCATTTGCAATAATAAGTTTTCTATTTTCTTCTCTTAAAGCTTGATTTTCTTCATCGATTTTTCTAAGACTGCGAAGATAATCATAACCGTTGAGCATAATACTTGCCGGCATAATCAAAATTTCGGTAATCGGAGTTATGATTTCTCCGGCGGTTGTTGAAGTTTTTTCAATGAGATCATTATTGGCTTTATTAAGCAACATAAATGCAAAAACCATCACAAAAAGCACGGCTATTGCCGACTTTTTGACAGTTCGACGCAAATGACTTAATTGCAAAAACATAACTCGACGTTTTTTAGCCACAATTTTTTCCTGAAAAGTTACATAAAATTAAGTATGTAACTAACACATAAAAACATTCAAAGCAAATAAAATTTAGCATTTAAACAAAAGAAAGGTCCTGCTCACGCAGGACCTGTTCTCATAATGCGTAACGCACGGATTACTTGCCTATGTTAATCATAGGTACCGAGTTGCCCAGCATATACTGAGGCAACTTACCGTCCCACTTAAGAACGGCCTC
This sequence comes from Alphaproteobacteria bacterium, assembly GCA_045659785.1. Lineage (GTDB taxonomy): Bacteria > Pseudomonadota > Alphaproteobacteria > RF32 > CAG-239 > JAFUYI01. The sequence continues at coordinate 20,535 of JAZRCM010000005.1, read as the reverse complement.
ATAATCCACGAGCGACTTGTTGCGCTCAAGAGCCTTAGCCTTGATCTCCATCGCCTCAGCTTCAGCCTTCGCAGTAATTACCTTCTGGTCTGCCTCCTCCTTAATACGCTGAGTGTTGTTCACCGCCTCCTGAGCCTTCTGCTCGGCGATAACTTTACTCTCAATAGCGTCTTCGAACCTCTCGCTATAGTCTATGTTAATAAACTGGAACGAGATATTCTGGAAGAAACGTGTATCAAGCTGGCTCTGCAAACCTGCAAGGACCTCCTCACGAGCCTTGTCTCGATTAGAAACAAGATCCTGTGCCTGCCACTTTCCTACAACATCCTTAAGGACGTCATTAAGTTTAGGTACCACGATCTTTGACTCATAGTCCATACCTACGGTCTCGTAGAGTACATGGACATTATCGGGACGAAGATCGTATGTGAAGACATACTGCATCTGGGCTGTCTGCACATCAGATGTATAAGAGCTTGTCTGCTCCTCCATCTTCTGCGTACGGACGTCAATCTCCTGCATAGAAGAGATGAAAGGCCACTTAAAGCCTACGCCGTTAGGGTACGACTTCTGCTCGACTTTGCCGAGAGTTATCTTTGCAGCACGATGACCAGGATCTATACTGTAGATAGAACTGATGAGACACGCAATCAAAAAGATTGCGCCCAAGCCAATACCTACCCACTTGATGATGCTCTTTACGCTTACTTCGCTGTCATAATTGCTATAAGACATACGCATATTAATTAAATACAACAAACCTTCAAAATCTATTTCCTTCTTTCCTTACTGCAAAACTATTTTAAAACGATTCTACTTTGATCCCTGAAATCGCAATTTCAAATGTGCTCATAAAGACGGCTATTATATGTTTCCATAAAACAGCTTAGTTCTCCAAAAAAGAACAGAACAACGGGCGGCCCAGCGAAGGCTCTTTATCTTGTATCGAAATACTTCATTAAATTTATCTCGTACTTCATTAAAATAGTTGAGAGCTTGAGTTACAAAGAAAAATCTTTGTCAAAATCCATAGCCATTCAATCTGTTGCGGTTAAAATACTTATCTTCATAATTTGTAATATGCTGTCAGTATATATTCTTTTTTGACAAAAAGCAAGACAAAAAATATCGCCGATGTAAAAATCGGCGATATTTGTGGATTAAAAGCCTTTCAAAATATATTCGCTTATCGCAGAAACATAAAAAGAACTGTCTTTTATCGGCTCTCCCTCGGCAATTTTTGCCTGATCAAGCAATATTTTTGAAATTTTTTCAATTTCAGGCTTTTTACTTTCATCTTCTATCGATTCGCTCAGTTTTATAATCAACGGGTGATACGGATTTATTTCTAAAATACGAGTCGAATTAAATGCGGTTTGTTGCTGATGATTTCGCATCAATCTTTCTAAATGAATACTCATTTGTCCGTTTTCAACAGTCAAACTTACCGGGCTTGATGTGAGTTTTTCTGTCGATTCGACTTTTCCTACTTCTTCCTTAAACAAATCCTGCATATAATTTATAAGTTTTTCCAAACTTCCCGCTTCTGCTTTTTCTTCTTTTCTTTCAAAAGAAAAATCAACATCTGCTTGCGAAATGTGCTTAATAACTTTTCCTTTATAATTAGGCAAAGTTTGAGTCCAAAACTCATCTATCGGATCGGTTAAAAGCAAAACTTCCAATCCTTTTTGCTTAAATGCTTCCAACTGAGGATTGTTTGCCAAAACTTTTACATCATCTCCGGTAATATAATAAATAGCATTTTGTTCCGGTTGCATGCGTTCGATATAAGCATCTAAACTTGTTAATTTGTCATCGCTTTTTGTAGAACTGAACAACGACAAAGATGCTATTTCTTCTCGATTCGAAAAGTCTTCATAAATACCTTCTTTGAAAGCAATTCCGAAATCGTTCCAAAATTTGATATAATCGTCATAATCTTCAATACGCTTTTTCAAATCTTTTAACAATCTTCCGACAATTCCGTTCTTGATTTTTGCAATCAACGCATTTTGTTGCAACATTTCACGAGAAATATTTAACGGCAAATCCGAAGAATCAACGATTCCCTTCACAAAACGTAAATAGTTGGGCATCAATTCTTCTACCTTATCGGAAATAAACACTCTGTTTACATAGAGTTTCAATCCCTGTTTTTTATCCGGCTGAAACAAATCATAAGGCTGACTCGACGGAATAAACAACAACGATGTATATTCTATGCTTCCTTCTGCCTTAAAATGTAAAGTTAACCAAGGTTCATCAAAATTATGTGAAATATGTTGGTAAAATTCTTTATATTGCTCTTGAGTAATTTCACCTTTGTTTCTGGTCCATAAAGCAGAACCGGTATTAATGGTTTCTTCGCCGGCTTCACTTAAATTCAAAACAATCGGATAACTGATGTGATCAGAATATGTTCTGATTAAATGACGGAGATAAATTGTATCGGTAAAGTTTTTATCATCTTCTTTCAAAAATAATTTTATTTCCGTTCCGTTTTCGCTTTTTTCCGCCGATTCGATTTCAAAACCGTCAATACCGTTAGATGTCCATTTATAAGCTTGTTCCTCGCCGGCTTTTTTGGTAATTATCTCAACTTTTTCGGCAACCATAAATGCAGAATAAAATCCGACACCGAACTGACCTATCAAATCTGCGGCAGAACCGTTTTCTTTCATATTGGCAACAAAATCCGAGGTGCCTGATTTTGCTATCGTTCCCAAATGATTTATCAAATCATCTTTGTTCATACCGATACCGTTATCGGAAATCGTAAGAGTATTTTCTTTATCATTGGGAGTTAAAACAATTTTCAGTTCTCCGTTGCCTTTTGCAATTTCCGGATTGGTCAATGACAAATATTTAAGCTTGTCACAAGCATCGGAGGCATTAGAAATAAGTTCGCGCAAGAAAATATATTTTTCCGAATAAAGTGAATTAACCACAATATTCAACATCTTATTTACTTCTGCCTGGAAGTTCATTTTTTCACTCATATTTATTCTCCAAATTTTGTTATTGCTTATTATATGGGGAGAAAAAAACACATCCGCAAGAGCATATATTATTTTTTACTTGATTTTATTGTAAATACGATTAGATTTAGGTCTGAAATTTAAAATAATCTTTAAGGAGATAGACCATGGTTTCTGTCGTTAATGACAATTGCATTAAATGCAAATCTTGTGTTGATGTATGCCCTGTTGATGCTTTTCACGAAGGTGATACTCAATTGGTAATTGATCCTGATACATGTATCAGCTGCGGCGTTTGCATTGCAGAATGCCCACAAGAAGCAATCACAACTGAAGATGAAGCTGATCCTCAATGGGTTGCTTTCAACGCTGAAAATGCAAAAAACTGGCCAAATGCCAACGAATAATTTTTCGTTTCAACCCTCGCTGTTGCGGGGGTTATTTTTTATTCAATCAGTCCTTAACGGGCTGATTTTTGTTTTATTTTTTTCTTGAAAACAGACAAACTTGTGCTATTGTGCGCCTAAATTTAAAATAACAAATTGAAAGAAAAACAATGGAATTAAGAAATATCGCTATTATAGCCCACGTTGACCACGGAAAAACAACCCTTGTTGACGGACTATTAAAACAAAGCGGAACTTTTCGTGATAATCAAAAAGTTGAAACCTGTGTTATGGATTCTAACGAACTCGAAAGAGAAAGAGGTATCACTATTTTATCAAAATGTACTTCCGTAGAATGGAAAGGTGTAAGAATTAATATCGTAGATACTCCGGGACACGCAGACTTTGGCGGCGAAGTTGAACGTATTATGTCTATGGTTGACGGTGTAATTTTGTTGGTTGACAGCTCAGAAGGACCAATGCCCCAGACAAAATTCGTTTTAGGAAAAGCCCTGAAAGTCGGATTAAAACCTATCGTTGTTATCAACAAGGCTGACAAACCTGATGCTCGTGTCGATGAAGTATTAAACGAAGTGTTCGATTTGTTTGTAAGTCTTAACGCAACTGATGAACAACTTGATTTTCCGGTCTTGTATGCTTCCGGTCGTAACGGTTGGGCAGTAGAAGACCTAAATGACGAAAAGAAAGATTTAAGCCTGTTGTTTGATTTAATTCTTTCCAAAGTTTCCGCTCCCGTATGTTATCCGGACAAACCTTTTTCCATGCTTGCAACAACATTGGAAGCAGATAAGTTTGTAGGACGTATGCTTACCGGTAAAATTTATTCAGGTAGTGTTAAAGCCGGTGAAACAATCAAAGTTCTCGGTGCCGGAAATAAAGAAATTGAACGTTTCCGTATCAACAAAATTATGGCATATCGCGGTCTCACTCGTCAAAGTTTAGACGAAGCTCATGCCGGAGATATTGTGGCTATTGCCGGTGTTGTAAAAGGAACCGTTGCCGATACACTATGTCATTTTGACGTTACCGAGGCGATAGAAGCACAACCTATCGACCCTCCTACTTTGGTAATGACTTTTGCGGTTAACGATTCGCCGTTAGCCGGAAGAGAAGGTGAAAAAGTAACATCTCGAGTTATTGCCGAAAGATTGCAAAAAGAAGCTGAAGGAAATATTGCTCTCAAGATAACCACAACTCCAAACTCTGATGCATTTGAAGTAGCAGGAAGAGGAGAATTGCAATTAGGTGTTTTGATAGAAACAATGCGCCGTGAAGGATTCGAACTCTCTATTTCTCGCCCTCGTGTTGTGTTCCAAAAAGATGAAAACGGCAATATTTTGGAACCTATTGACGAAGTTGTGGTTGACGTTGATGAAGAATTTTCAGGCACTGTTGTAGAAAAAATGGGAATGCGTCGAGCTGAATTAATCGAAATGATTCCGGCACAAGCAGGCAATAAAGTTCGTTTGGTTTTCCATGCTCCTACCCGCGGTTTAATCGGCTATCACTCCGAATTTTTAACCGATACTCACGGAACTGGTGTTATGAACCGCAGTTTTTATGCTTATGAACCTCACAAAGGAGAAATTGAAGGTCGCAGAAACGGAGTGCTGATTTCCAGTGAAGACGGAACATCTATCGCTTATTCTCTTTGGAAATTAGAAGACAGAGGTCCGATGTTCATTGACCCGAACGTTCCTGTTTATGTGGGTATGATTATCGGCGAACACACCAAACCTAATGATTTGGAAATCAACCCTTGTCGTTCAAAACAACTAACCAACATTCGTGCTGCCGGAAAAGATGAAGCTATTTGCCTCACTCCTCCTCGCCGCATAAGTTTGGAAGAAGGTTTGTCTTATATCCAAGATGACGAATTGTTGGAAGTTACACCAAAGACGATTCGTTTGCGTAAACGTATTCTTGACCCGATACAACGCAAACGTTCCGCAAACAAAATCGCTTAATACAAAAACCGGAGAATCATCTCCGGTTTTTTATTGCTTATCCGGATAAAATATCGTATTTTACAATCCAGAAAATTAAATAAAAAAGAGATATAAAAATGCGTAATAATAACAGAGAAAACAATCAAATCAGAGATATTGAATTAATCCCCGGATTTAGCCCTTATGCAGAAGGTTCCTGTTTAGTAAAATTCGGAAACACACACATAATTTGCACAGCAAGCGTCGAGGAAAAAGTTCCTAACTGGCTTAAAGGACAAAACAGAGGATGGATTACGGCAGAATATGCTATGCTACCTCGTTCAAATCGTCAGAGATCCCCTAGAGAACTAAAACAACCATCGGGTCGCACTCAAGAAATACAACGCCTTATCGGTCGTTCACTGCGAGCCGTTGTCGATTTAACTGCATTAAAAGATATTTCTATTTGTATCGATTGTGATGTCATTCAAGCAGACGGAGGAACAAGAACAGCATCAATAACCGGAGGATTCGTAGCTCTTTATCAGGCTATTCAATATTTGATTGAACAAAAGAAAATTAAAGAAAACCCGATTAAAGAATTTGTAGCGGCAATTTCTTGTGACATTCATAACGGAGAAAAAATCATAGATGTTGATTATGAAGAAGATTCGCATGCACAGGTTGATATGAATTTTGTTTTAACTGAAAGCGGAAAAATCGTAGAAATTCAAGGAACCGCGGAAGAAGAACCTTTTGATGAAAAAGAATTTTTTGAACTGATGTCTTTAGCTAAAGACGGAATAAAACAACTTATTGAAAAACAAAAAGAAGCTTTAGGAATTAAATAAATGAAAATAACAAAATTAGTCGTTGCCAGCCATAATGCCGGTAAAATTGCCGAAATAAAAACATTGCTTGCACCTCTGAAAATAGAAGTACAATCTGCTGCAGATTTAAGACTCGGGGATGTTGAAGAAACAGGAACAACCTTTGAAGAAAATGCAAAATTAAAAGCAGAAAGCTTGTGTATGATGTGCGGCCTTCCTTGTTTGGCTGACGATTCGGGATTATGTGTTGATGCTCTCAATGGTCGCCCCGGAGTTTATTCTGCACGTTATGCTCCTAATCGTGATTTTAACGAAGGAATGAAAATGTTATTAAAAGAAGTGGCAGAATCAGATAAAAAAACACGAAAAGCTCACTTTTCGTGTTGTATGGCTTTAGCTATTCCTAATGAAAAAACCATGATCTTTGAAGGCAGAGTTGATGGAAATATTTCTGAAACTCCATCAGGAAATGGAGGATTCGGATATGATCCTATTTTTGTTCCGGAAGGGTTCGATAAAACTTTTGCCGAGCTTGGTGATGATATAAAAAACAAAATGTCTCACAGAAGCAGAGCATTAGAAAAACTTATTAACGAAATAAAATAAGGAGGCTTAGTTGCCTAATATTTACAATATTCCCGTCGGTTGTTCATTAGTCGATATACTCGCAGAACATCTGCTAAAAAAATACCAAGATAATTTGCTTGAACTGACTGATGTAACCGTTTTTCTGCCAAACAGAAGAACCGTTCGGGAACTGCGTAATGCTTTTGTAAAATTACATGGTATGAATGCCACTCTTCTGCCTCAAATATTGCCGTTAGGCAGTATTGACGAAGACGGTTTTTTCTTTTCCGGAAACGAGCTAAATCTTCCGCCGGTTATAAGCTCTGTAGAAAGGCTTATGATATTTATAAGACTTATTTGTGCACGTCCGGACAACTTTAAAGTCGAAAGTTTAACTACATCTCAAGCCTGCTATTTGGCCAATGAACTTTCTTCTCTGATTGATCTGGTTAATAACGAACGGCTTGAGTTTGAAAAACTTAACAATATTGTTCCCGAAGAATACGCTTCTCACTGGCAAAACACTTTGCAATTTCTAAAAATAATAACCGAATTTTATCCGCAAATTTTAGAAGAAAGAAATTTAAGTGACATAGGTGATTACAATAATAAACTTCTTTTGGAACAGTGCAAAAATTTACAAAACAAACCTCAAGAAAAAGAAATTATCATTGCAGGAACAACAGCTACTTTTCCGGCAATGAAAGAGCTGGTAAAAACAGTTTCGGAATTAAAAAACGGCAGTGTTTATCTATCAGGTTTGGATAAGTTTTTAGACGATTCGTCTTGGGAAAAGATAGAAGAAACACATCCGCAATTTGAACTAAAAAATCTGTTGGAATTTTTAGGTATATCACGTCATGACATACCTGATGTTGTATCCTCTGACAATAGCGAAAGAGAAAAACTTTTTTCTGAAATTATGCGCCCTGCCGATTCGTCCGACAAATGGTTGTCGCTTAATAAGGATTCTTTTCCCGAAACAGCATTTGAAGGATTAAAATTAATCGAATGCAGAGATTCTAAAGAAGAAGCTTTCGTCATTGCTTCAATCATGCGACACAATTTAGAAACTCCCGAAAAAACCACCGCATTAGTAACAGAAGACAGAAATCTTGCCCGTACTGTTTCTAATGAACTTTTGCGTTGGGATATAAAAGCAGACGATTCGGCCGGCATTCCTTTATCACATACTCCGCAGGGAATATTTTTACGACTTATCGCAGATGTTTGTGAAAATGATTTTTCTCCTCTCTCTTTATTGAGTCTTTATAAACATCCGTTTACCTGTGTCGGCAAAACAAATTTCGAAATACGTCGCCAAATAAGAGATTATGAAAAAAATATTCTACGCAACAGAAACTGTAAAAAAAAACAAGATAATGACTTTATAATAAATCAAAAAAGCCTTTTTAGTGATTTATATAATTTGATGAATCAACCAAAAGCTTCTTTCAAAGAACTTTTGAGTAAACATCTGCAACTTGCCGAACTCTTAGCTTCCGATAAGGATAAAAACGGAGCAGAAATTTTATGGTGTGAAGAAGAAGGAGAGGTCGCGGCATCATTGATGAGCAACCTATTAGAACATGCAGAAACCTTAGGAGAAATCAAACAAGGACAATATGCCGATTTATTCACGGCATTATTAAGCGGAACAATAGTTCGCTCAAAATACGGAGCACACCCCAGATTACGAATTTTAGGACCGATAGAAGCCAGATTATGCTCTTTTGATTGCATTATCGTAAGTGGTTTAAGCGAAGGGATTATGCCAGCAAACACATCTTCCGGAGCATGGCTTTCTCGACCGATGAAAGAAAAATTCGGCTATCCTTTACCGGAAAAAGCCATCGGAGTATTGGCTCATGATTTTTGTGAAATGTGCGCAGCTAAAGAGGTTTTTCTCACTCGCTCAGACCGAGTACAAAACACCCCTACGGTAAAATCCCGTTGGTGGATGAGGCTTGAAACCGTACTAAAGGCGATAGAATATGATATAAATAAATTATATCTTACGCCGTATAATTATTGGTGTAGACAATTCGACCGAACCAAAAATATTACCCCGATAGAAACTCCTCACCCTGCCCCTCCTTTAGAAGCACGTCCTCGAGAACTATGGGCTTCTGATATGGGAAGATTGATATGTGACCCATATAGTGTTTTTGCATCTAAAATCTTAAAATTAAAAAAACTAAACGATTTTGAACAAGACCCCGATGCCGTAGATATGGGAAATATTGTCCATGAAGTTTTAGAACAATTTTATAAACAATATCCTGAACATCTTCCCGAAAATCCGAAAAGTATTATGATGGAACTCGCAGATAAATTATTGGAAGAGAATGAAATAGAAGACGATATAAAACTTTTTTGGAAAATCAAAATTGAAAAAATGATTGATTGGATTTTGCAAAAAGAAGAAAACTTGCGAATAGAAATAAAACATACTCATTGCGAAGTAAAGGGAAGAACGTCTTTTCAAAGCTCGGGAGGAGAGTTTATCGTAGGCGCAAAAGCCGACAGAATAGATGAAACGACAGAAGGAACCGTGTGTGTTATTGATTATAAAACCGGTACTGCTCCCAGCAAGACAAAAGTAGAAAAAGGCTATGCTCCACAGTTGCCGATAGAAGGAATTATCGCCCAAAGAGGAGATTTTGAAGGAATAAAAGCTAAGCCGGTAAAAAGTTTGCATTATTGGAAACTGCAAAATAAAGAAAGTTCTTTTAACAAAAATGTTGATGTCTTACTAGACACATATATCGATAAACTATCTGAAATTATTGAACATTTTGACGACGAAAACAGTGAATATATCGTTCAACCCAAATATAAAGACAAGTATTGCGATTACACACATCTTTCGCGTTTAAATGAATGGGGAGTAAACAGCGGTGATGAAGACTAGTGATGAAATAAAACAAAAAAGAGATTTACTGGGCAACCGAGCTACTTTGCAACAACGCCTTGCCGCAAATCCTAAAAAATCAGTATGGGTAGGAGCATCTGCAGGAACCGGAAAAACCAAAGTTCTCTCGGACAGAGTGTTGCGGTTGTTGTTAGAAGGAGCTGACCGCACCAAAATTTTATGCCTTACATATACCAAGGCCGCAGCCGTTGAAATGAGTTCCCGTATTGCTGAAAGATTGAGTAAATGGGCAGTCATGAAAGAAAAAGATTTAGAGGAAGAGCTCATAAAACTGTACGGAGAACTACCGAATAATGCAAATGATGCAAAAAAATTAAAATCCAAAGCCAGACAACTATTCGCGATTTTGTTGGATACTCCGGGGGGGATGAAAATTAAAACCATCCATAGTTTTTGTGAAGAAATATTAAAAAGATTCCCTTTAGAAGCAAATATTTCACCATATTTTGAAATTATGGATGAAAGAAATTCATCTCAAGCACTAAACGACATAAAAAGGCAAATACTATCTTTTGCTGCCCAAAACCCACAAAGTGAAATCGGTAAATCCATAAAACATATCACTGAAAACATCTCTGAATTTTCATTTGGTACAGCAATTAATAACGTATTGAAAAATCGTATAAAAATAGATCGTTCTTTGGCTAAATACGGCTCAAAAGAAAATTTATTATCAGAAATATCAAAACAAATAAATATTCCGGATTATTTGACTTTAGAAGATATTATAAGCGGCTTTTTTGCAAAAGCGGATAAGGATACTTTATCTTCTCTTATGGAAATAGGTGTAGATTTTCCGGTAAATTGTATAGAAAATAAAAACTATATTGAAGAATATGAAAAATACATTGCCGTTTTTCTTACCGGCAGTGATTCCATACGAAACCCGAAAACCATAAAAGGATTAAGCAAACGTGACGATTTAATTCTTATATTTAATGATGAAGCCATGCGCTGTATGGATTTAAGGGAGAAGCTAAAATCTTTTCATTTATATAACTTTACCAAAAGTGTTCTAAACTTAGCATCGGAATTAATCGAAAAATATAATGAGTTTAAAAGAATTCATGCAAAATTAGATTTTGATGATGTAATATATCGCACTCGCTTACTTTTAGAAAACAGAGAAGCAACAAAATGGGTGTTGTTCAAATTAGACGGCGGTATTGATAATATCTTGATAGATGAGGCACAAGATACTTCTCCCGACCAATGGGCTATTGTAAAAGCTATCAGTGACGAATTTTTTGCCGGAGAAGGTAACTCTGAAAACACCCGAACAATTTTTGCCGTCGGCGACCGAAAACAATCAATTTACAGCTTCCAAGGAGCTGACCCTGATAAATTTGATGAAATGTGTAATCACTTTTCTCAAATTACTCCCGATTTTGAGAAAGTTAATTTAGAGGTTTCTTTCCGTTCAACATCTGCTGTTTTGAGTGCGGTAAATCAACTTTTCAGCGTGGAAAGCATACGAAAAGGCGTTGCGTCCGAAAATGAAAATGTAGAACATATTGCTTTTAGAGAAGGTGAAAGCGGAAAAGTTGAATTTTGGGACGCAATAGAACCGGAAAAAGAAAAAAATGATGACAAATGGGAGCTTCCCATAAAAAGATTTTCGGAAGAATCAACATCTTCGCAAATGGCTAAAATGATTGCCGCTAAAATAAAACAAATGGTGGACAATAAAGAAATTTTAGAGTCTCAAAAAAGACCTGTTCAATATGGAGACTTCTTAATTCTTGTAAGAAGAAGAAACGATTTTTGCGAAAATTTCATAAGAGAATGTAAAAAACTCAGCATAAATATCGCCGGCATTGACCGAATAAAAGTGTTAGAACAAATTGCCGTTCAAGATTTAATAAGTTTGGGTAACTTTTTACTGCTTCCTGATGACGATTTAAGCCTTGCAGAAGTGTTAAAATCACCATTATTTAACCTTGATGACGACGACTTGTTCGAGCTTTGTTGGAATAGAAAAGGTTCTTTATGGAAATCTTTACAATCAAACGAAAAATATAGAGAAGTAGCACAAAACATCGAAAATCTGTTAAATAAAGTCGATTATATGCGACCTTTCGATTTATACAATTATGTATTAAGCGAAATGGGAGGACGTAAAAAATATTATTCAAGAATGGGACTTGAAGCTGAAGACGGATTAAACGAATTTATGAATTTAAGCCTTAATTTTGAAATAGAAAATATCCCGACTTTGCAAAATTTTATCCGTTGGATTTCATCTGATGATGTTGAAATCAAAAGAGAACAAGAACAAGGCGAAAACAATATGATAAGAATAATGACCGTTCACGGCTCAAAAGGACTGCAGGCTCCTATTGTTATTCTGCCTGATACAACGGGTATTCCGACCTGCAAAGAAGATGCAAACTTTATTTGGAATAATGACATCTTTGTCTACCCTTCATCAAAAGATGATTATGACTGTTTTTGTAAAAAGCTTAAAGAAACACAAAAACAAAAAATGATGGAAGAATATCGTCGCTTAATGTATGTTGCAGTTACCAGAGCCGAAGACAGGATGATATTCTGCGGATTCAGAAAAAAACAAGAAATATCCGAAGATTCTTGGTATTCTTTATTCAAAGAAACATTTTCTCAAATAGCAACCCCGGATGATAATGAAATATTATCCGTTACAAGCAAGCAATATTTTGAGAAAGAAAATAAAATCCAAAACAAAAGAGAAGAATTACAGACGGACATACCTGACTTTATGTACGAACAAGCTCAAAAAGAAAGTCCGCTTTCAAAACCGTTAAGACCGTCAAAACCGGATAACGAACCGGCAAGTATTTCTCCTCTAGCCGTAAACAACGACAGAATATTGTATAAGAGAGGTGAAATAATCCATAAATTGTTACAATTTCTTCCTAATACAAACATGGATAAACAAAACCAAACCATAAAAGATTTTTTGGCTCAAAAAGTTCCGGATTTTAATGAGATTGAAGTTGAAAAAATATGCCAAGAAATAACATTTTTGCTCAACAATAAAGAGTTCGGAAAAGTTTTCGGAATTAACTCCAAGGCAGAAGTTCCGATTATGGGAGAGGTTGACGGAAAGATTATATCCGGACAAATCGATCGCCTTATTATTGATGACAATCAAGTTATTATCGTTGATTACAAAACAAATAAAAATGTGCCGGATAAAGCCCCTTCGGGATATGTTTCTCAATTAAGAGCATATAAAAAACTGATGCAAAAAATATATCCGCAGAAGGAAATAAAAACTTATATTTTGTGGACCAACACGGCAAATATGATGGAAATCTTATAAAAAATATTGTCTTTATAAAATTAATCTTTAATATGGATTATAAATGATTATATCAACAAAGACAATTCACAATAGAAAGGAAAACAAATGTTATCTATAAACGACGAACAATTTGAGACAGAAGTATTAAAAAGCAGCGGACTTGTATTGGTTGACTTTTGGGCAGAATGGTGCGGTCCGTGTCGTCAACTCGGTCCGATATTGGAAGAAGTTTCAAAAGTAATGGGCGACAAAGTTAAAATTTGCAAGATGAATGTTGACGAAGCCCCGAATACTGCTGCCGGATACGGAATCAGAAGTATTCCTACAATGTTCTTATTCAAAGATGGTCAACAGGTTGATACAAAAGTTGGTCTTAACCCTCAATCTGCTATAATTTCTTGGATAGAATCTTTTAACAAATAAACATACAAAGCCCTGCTTGACAGGGCTTTTTCAATAGGACTGAAAATGACTGAAAAAAACAGAAATATTATCTTTTACCCGATTTCTGCCAAAAAAATGTTTTGGTGTACCGTTTTCTCATTGGGATTTTATCAGCTATTTTGGTTTTATAAAAATTGGCAAGCAATCCGCTTCATCGGAAGAATTAAGATAAATCCGATATTACGCGGATGGATACTGCCGATGTTTTATGTTTTTCAGTTATTTTTTATCATAAAAAAACGTATATCACCGTCTAAAACAACTGTTTTCTGTTTGTGGACCGCTCCTGTTTTGTTTATTTTTGATTTATTTCTGTCTTTAACCTTGTCTTTTGATGAATTTACGTTGAGACACGTTTTTTATTGGTTTTTGTTTGAGTTTATAATTTTAATCGTTACTGCCGTTACTTTGTCAACGATTCAAAAAAGTATAAATAAATATAATTCCGAACATACAGAGCTTAAAAACAAAATATCTGTCGGAGAATTTTTTACAATCATCTTCCTTCCGGTATTTTTTATCATATCTTTTGCATATAATTACATTAACGCATTAGACAGATTTAAGGATATTACATCACTTACGGAACCGCAGAAATTTTTAACCGCAATTCATTTCAAACACATGGTAGCGTATCCGGCTATATGCCAAAAACACGGCTATAACATGAAGTTTTACCGCAAAGCTTTTACCGACAATTTCGCAGAAGAATATTCTGTTTTTGATAAAAAACTTCAGGAACAAAACAGCGACATAACCAAAGAGTGGAAAAAGCTTCCGACAAACGTCGTTAATTTTATCAACGAATTAATTAACAGCGAATTGAAAGAAATGCAAAAAACAATGATAAAAGCCTCGACAGAGGCTTTGGGAAATCCTATTTCAACCGAAGACGTTCCCGATGAATTAAAAAACATATTAACCATAAAAGACGCATGTAAAGCGGTAGATTATAATGCGGCAAAAATATTTAAGGCTAATTCTAACCAAAAAGATGCTATTATAGAAAAAATAAAAGAACTATAGCCTTTTATTTGCTTTTTAAGAGCATATTTCTAAACAAAAGGAGAGAAATATGCTTTGGATTATAAACGGGCTTATATACGGATTTTTTACCGCCATATATACGATTTTTAACCAATATTACAAATTAAACGCATATCTTTTGGGAATATGGCGAGGTTTCGGTATATCTTTTTTATTTTTTCCTTTTTGTTTTTTGTTTACACCGCAGACTTCTGCTTTTTATTGGTTGTTATTGATAATCCAAGGAGTAATGATTGCCATTTACGATTCGCATTTATTTTTCGCTTCTGCAAAATATGGTGCCGGACCGACATCACGAGTTATGGCATTGACGGCTATGGCCACTACAATTTTTTGGTGGTTTCTTACTCCCGAAAATTTCAAATATGTTATTGATGACGGAACAACCGTTATTACCATAATCTTACTTTTATTCGGATTTACGGTCAGTTATTGGTATATGATAAAAAGTCCTGTTTCGTACGAATTGGCCGCATATATGTTACCGGCAATTTTATCACTTTCGGGAATGAGTATTGCCACCAAAGAAATCGCAATGAGAGGTTCTTCCGTATGGGCTGCCGTTGTTTATTATTTAACTGTCGCAACCTTTGTCAGCGGACTAATAAACTCATATTGGTATATAAAACAACAACGACCGAATATAAAAGAATTTTTTCAGCAAGTTTTCGCACCTCGAGTTACCAAAGCAGGAATTTATATTATCGGTTTCAGTACCGCTCTTATTACGGCAAAAACTCTTGCTTTGAGAATAGCTCCTAATCCCGGATATGTTACTGCATTGTTGTTAACCGCTCCGGTTTTCGTATTCTTCTTAAACAAATACAACAAAATCCCCGATGACATCTCCGTAAAAGCCGGATTTGCCATGGTAGGTTTTCTTTTAGCATTGCTCTTGTTGGTAACCGGAGATTATGGAGTTATTGACTAATCTATGCTACACATTTTTTACCGGTAGGATCAGTATAAATAATCCCTTCTGCTTCCATTCTTTCTACAAGGGAAGCAGCTCGATTATAGCCTATACGTAAACGACGTTGAACATAGCTTATTGATGTTTTGTTGTCGTTACGAACAATCTCTACTGCCTGAGCATACAGACCTTCGTCTCCGCCCATTCCTGCACCCATTGATGTTCTGTCAAACACCGAACCGGAATCTTTTGTATCCAACTCCCCTTCGGTAATTCCTTCAACATATTCCGGAGTGCTTTGGCTCTTCAAAAACTCTACTATCGCTTCAACTTCACTGTCTTTAACAAAACTTCCGTGAACACGAACAGGTGTTTGTCCGGTCGGCATATATAACATATCCCCCATACCCAATAATTGTTCGGCACCCTGAACTCCCAAAATAACCTTACTGTCAACTTTTGACGTAACTTGGAAGCTGATTCTCGTCGGGAAGTTTGCTTTAATAACACCGGTAATAACGTTAACCGAAGGTCTTTGTGTTGCCAAAATAAGGTGAATCCCCGCAGCACGAGCCATTTGAGACAAACGCTGAATAGCCGCCTCAACTTCTTTACTTGCCACCAACATCAAATCTGCAACTTCATCAACAATAACCACAATATACGGTAACGGTGTTAAATCTATTTCTTGCTTTTCATAAATCGGAGCACCTGTTTCCGGATCAAAACCGGTTTGAATTGTTCTGACCGGCTTTTCACCGCTGTTCCGTAATTCTTCTAAACGGGTATTATAGCCGGAAATATTTCGGACATTGAGTTGAGCCATAGCTCTATATCTGTCTTCCATCTCTTTAACAGCCCATTTCAAACCGAGAACCGCTTTTGCCGGGTCGGTAATAACCGGTGTCAAAAGATGAGGTATTCCGTTATAAACGGAAAATTCCAACATTTTCGGGTCAATCATAATCAAACGACATTCCGCCGGACTCATTTTATATAACAAAGACAAAATCATCGAGTTCATACCGACAGATTTACCCGAACCGGTAGTACCGGCAACCAAAAGGTGGGGCATTTTTGCCAAATCGGCATAAACATTTTCGCCGCCCATATCTTTGCCCAAAACAACATTCAAGGCATTTTTTGTATTTGTAAAACCATCGCCGGCAATCAAGTCATGCAACAAAACTATTTCTCTCACCGGATTAGGCAATTCTATACCTATGGTATTTTTACCGGTAACCACGGCAATACGAACCGATACCGCAGACATAGAACGTGCAATATCATCTGCCAAACCGATAACCCTCGAGGTTTTTGTTCCCGGTGCGGGAGATAATTCATACAGTGTAATAACCGGACCCGGACGAATTTTTACAATTTTTCCGTTCACTCCGAATTCTTGTAAAACTTCTTCAAGTTTTCGAGCTGTTTCATCAAGCTCTTTTTCGCTCATAACGTTGATATTTTTATTTTTACCTTTTGATAGCAAATCAACTGATGGAAAAACATATCCGTTTTTGTTTTCCGGCTTTTTAACCTGCTTATTTTTGTTTTCGGACTGAACCTTAATTTTCGGTGCTTTAATTTCTAACGGCTCATCTTTATCCGATTTAAACTTCGGTTCTTTTCTCGGTTTTGTTTCTTGTTTTTTTCTGCCGAATAATTGCGACAAATTTTTCAGACTTTTTATAAAAATCCAAGAATATCTCAATATTTGGCAAACTGTTTTATATAAAAAGACTGTTAATGATTTTAACTTATTCCACCAAAAGCTCATCGGCACGCCGGCAGCAAAGTTTAAGGCCCAAAAACCAAAGATTCCGGCAAATACCGTAACAACCTCTTTCGAATAACTGAACGGAGGCAATACCTTATGTAAATTCACCGATAAAATTTTGCCTGCATTTCCTCCCAAATTATTTGCATAATCAAGACACAATGCTGTCAAAAGTAACCCTAATAACCATACAAAAAATCTAAACCATTTGTATGTTATTTCTTGTTTTGAACAAAGTTTTTTAGCCCAACCGAAAAAAGCCAATAAAAACATCGGTAAAGATAATCCGAAAACAGATAAAATAAAATCTGCGGTATTTGCTCCGAACATACCGAACATATTTTGGATTCCGTCACCGGTTTTATTAAATGAATTGTCCGTATGACAATAGCAACAAACACTTCCTATTATAAAAATATTTGCAATTATAACCGCAATACCTAAAATCGGACGGCCGAAGATATAGTAAAATGTATCTTGTTTTTTTTGATGTTTCTTTGCCATTGTTTTTTACATTTATTGTTGAAAATTTTGTTTTAAACTCGCAGTATCATAACATTAAGATTCTTTCACTAAAGTTAACAAAAGTTTTTTAACTTGACTTTTTGACTTTTTTCAGTTTAAACAATGCTTACGATTAACAATTTTAAGAGGTTTTTTTATGAAAAACGCTTTTGTTTTTCCCGGACAAGGATCACAATTTGTCGGCATGGGAAAAGATTTGGCTGACAACTTTGCCTCGGCCAGAGAGGTTTTTGAAGAAGTTGACAGCACACTCAATCAAAATCTGTTTCAATTAATGATTAACGGTCCGGAACAAGAACTAACAATGACGGCAAATACTCAGCCGGCATTAATGTCTGTTTCTATGGCAGTTGTCAGAGTTTTGGAAAAAGAATTCGGAATTTCATTGAAAGATAAAGCAACCTTTGTTGCCGGACATTCTTTAGGAGAATATTCTGCAGCTTGTGCCGCAGGTGTTTTTTCCTTGGCTGATACCGCTCGCTTATTGAGAGCAAGAGGTGATGCTATGCAAAAGGCCGTTCCTTTAGGTGTTGGCGGTATGGCTGCCGTTATCGGCTTGTCTTATAAAGACGTAAACGCTTTGGTAGAAGCCTGTGAAGACGAAAACAATCTTTGTGTTGCCGCTAACGACAACTCTGACGGACAAGTTGTTTTATCCGGACACATGGCTGCAATCGAAAAAGCAGTAGAAATCGCCGGAGAATTTGGCGCAAAACGTTGTATCAAACTTCCGGTTAGCGCTCCTTTCCATAGCCCGTTAATGCAGCCTGCTGCAGAAGTTATGGCTCGTGTTTTTATGGAAGTAGATGCAAATCCTGCTCAAATACCTTTGATTGCCAATGTATTGGCTTCTCCGATTTCTAACGAAAAAGAAATTATCAAACACCTTGTAGAACAAGTTACCGGTTCTGTTCGTTGGCGCGAAACAATGAATTTTATGCATAGCGAAGGAATTACCGATATCTATGAATTAGGTGCCGGAAAAGTTCTATCCGGAATGGTAAAAAGAGGATACAAAGATATTAACAGTTCTTCTGTTTGCACACCTTCAGAAATAGAAGAATTGGCTAAAAATTTATAACAACTAGTAAAGGAAAATAACATGTTTAGACTCGATAATAAAGTTGCATTAATCACCGGTGCTGCCGGTGGAATCGGCGACAAAATCGCTCGTACATTGCATGCACAAGGAGCCATTTTGGCTCTTACCGATATGCGTGAAGAACCGATGCTCAAACTCAAAGAAGAATTAGGGGAAAGAGTAGAAGTTTTCACTGCTAACCTCACAAATGCCGATGATGTTAAATCTTTGGTAGAAAAAGTAGAAGAAAAACTCGGTCGTATTGATATTTTGGTAAACAATGCCGGTTTGACAAGAGACAACCTCTTCATCCGTATGAGCGACGAAGATTGGCAATTGGTTTTAGATGTAAACCTTTCTGCCGGTTTTAAATTGGCTAAAGCAGCTGTTCGCGGTATGATGAAACGTCGTTTCGGTCGTATTATCGGTATTGCTTCTGTTGTAGGTGTTACCGGAAATGCAGGTCAAGCAAACTACTCAGCTTCTAAAGCAGGTATGATTGCTATGAACAAATGTTTGGCTCAAGAAGTCGGTTCACGTGGTATTACCGTAAACTCTATTGCTCCGGGTTTTATCCGTACACCGATGACCGACGTTTTGCCTGAAGATGTAAAAGCAGCTTTGTTAGCAAAAATACCTGAAGGAAAACTTGGTGAAGCTCAAGATATTGCCAATGTTGTAGCATTCTTGGCCAGTGATGAAGCTCAATACATTACCGGTCAAACCATCAACATCAACGGCGGTATGGCTATGATTTAAGGTTTTACCTTAAAATGAAAAAGGGAGGCTAGAAAGCCTCCCTTTTTAGTTTTAGCATATTACATTGTACTGTTTTTTTCCAACCATTCTTTCAGCTCTTCCATGCTGTGAACTTCAGGTATCCAGTTCAAGTCTTCCGGAAGGTCTGTGGTAAATTCGCAACGATAACGAATAGGATGAGCGCCAACATTGATTGCCGCATATTGGTTGTAGATTCGGTCATCAACAAGGATTGTTTCCTCAGCTTTCAGACCATATTCTTCAAAACAAGCTTTTAACATATCTTCTTTAGCAGTATCGTGCATAAATTTGCCGTGCTGAACACATTTGATAGTCAAAAAGTCTGTTATCGGAGCTAACAATTCTTTCAAAAACTTAGTTTTTGTTTCTACATCAAAAGTTGCAGACATTGTGAATTGACGATATCCTTTTTGATGAAATTCTCTCAAAGTTTCAATTACATTAGGGTACAACGGACGATTTGTAAAAAACTCCGGAGAGTGACAAAAATCATAATCAAGCTCTGTTCCGAGTGTAGGATGTGTTTTCAACTCTAAAGCACCATACTTAGGTACAATCGGCAAAACTTCCGGAAGTTGTTCCCAAGTAATGTTACCATACATCGGAGCATATTTAGGGTGTTTTGTTAAAAAGTTATAATAAGCATAGTTGAGATTTGCCAAAACACCGTCAACATCCCAAAAAATATTTTTAATTACCATTTATTTTCTCTCCTTAAGTTTTATGGTTATGTAAATAATGAAGTAATAGTATAAATTAAAAACATTTTTGTAAATAATATTATTGCAAAAATGCAGTATAATATTGCATTTATATAGCAACAAAAAACCGCTTTGAAAATCAAAGCGGTTTTTTGTTTAATTTATTCGGCTATATCAAAATTATTTGATAAATTTAGATACAACGCCGGCACCTACGGTACGACCACCTTCACGGATAGCAAAACGTAAACCTTCTTCCATAGCAATCGGGTTAATCAATTTTGCTTTCATTTGAATGTTATCGCCAGGCATTACCATTTCTGTTCCTTCAGG
>JAZRCM010000004.1:0-119958 GCA_045659785.1 Alphaproteobacteria bacterium | reverse complement strand
AAATTAAACAAAAAAGATTATGTTTATGACAAAATCACATACATTTTATTCTATTTTATTTTTCTCCCTAAGATATCGCAACTCCAAATAATTAGTTTTAGGGATGATAGGGCGTCTTATTTTTATAAGATGCCCTTTTTTCGTAAAAGGTATCAACATTGACAAATGTACGATTTTAAGGCACTATTGTCAGTATCAATACAAAAAAGAGGTTTAGCCATGCAAGATGATGAAAATACAGAAGTTCAAGAATCGGAAAATCAAGAAACAGAACAAATTAAAATCAAATGCCCGCCGGCTTTAACAAATGAAGAATTTAGAACTTTGTTAATTGAAGAAACAAAGTCTCAATTTCCGAATATTGTCAAAACCGTTGCCAAAGACAGCGGACTCGATATCAAAAAAGACTCCGAAAAAATAGATGATGTTATCTATGAAGAAGGATTGCGCGGTTTATTTGAAGATATAGCTGAAGCAAGACTTGATGGCGATGATGAAAAATTATTGGATACAATTTTATTCTGCGGATTCTACAATGAAGAAGATACACAATCCATTGAAACACTAAAACAATATAATCAGACCGATTCCCTAACAAATATGGCTTTTCATCGTATTTCACAAGTAAAGGATATGCAAACCGCCGTTGACTTTTTAACCAATGTAAATATTTGTGATACATGTGCTACAACTCAACAGCTTGATAATGCGTTTGAAAAAATGGAAGATTTTACCTATTTCTTGTCAGGTAATGTTCGCTCAAAAATTTTCTTAAATACGGCTAACAATTATCGCAGAGTATCACCGAAAGATACCGCTTATGCAGAAGGCACCGAATTAAAATTTTTAGAGCGCACTTTATTTTATGCTGATGACTATAAAGTTATAAGTGCTTGTAGCAAAAGATTATCTCCTCGTTCGGCAGGAAAGAAGAAAGTAACTGTTGCATACAAAAATGCATTAGGCAAAACAGATGACCCGAGAACATTGTTCAAATTACACTCTGAACTGGGAAGCATTTATTCCGAAAGAGCAAATGTTGTCGGCTATACTTCCGCAAACTCACAAAAAGCTAAAGATTTGGAAAAGGCAATCCACCACCTATCGATGGCAGCAGAATATTCTTATACTCCTGATGACAGGCGATTAACATTAGAGAGTTTGGCAACTGCACAATACTCAGCACATAAAATGGAAGACTGGGGTATGACAAAATATGCTATTGCTATGTCTGTTGAAGGATATGGCAGATATTCGATATTACTCGGAGCTGCCGAAAAAATGGGACCTCAAGGCAAATTTTTGATAGATGAAGCTCTTAAAGGAGCAAGAAAAGATAACCTCACACCCAGAGAAAAAATAAGTATTCAAGAACGTGCATATAATCAAATGTTGCGCATTGTTGACGAACCGGAAAAAGTAAAAATAAATAAACGGCTTGCTGCTTTATCAAAACAAAAATTTGATATAATTCGCACTGCTACTGCAATAAATTTTGAAAAATAAAAAAAAACCTCTCGTTATCACGAGAGGTTTTTTATTTGACTTTATATTAAAGTTCACCTGATGCGTAGCGTTTTGCCATTTCAGACATCGGAATAACTTTGATTTTGCTTGCTTGTTCTGCTGCACCGAACGAAATATAACGAGCTTCACAAACTTTTTGCATTTCTTCAATAGCCGGTTTGAGATATTTACGCGGATCAAATTCTTTCGGATTTTCAGCAAAGAGCTTACGAATTGCTCCGGTAATAGCCATACGGCAGTCAGTATCAACGTTAACTTTGCGAACACCTGATTTAATACCGCGAACGATTTCTTCAACAGGAACACCAAATGTTTGAGGAATTGCACCGCCATAAGCATTAATCAAATCTTGCAATTCTTGAGGAACTGAAGAAGAACCGTGCATAACCATGTGAGTATTCGGTAATTTAGCATGAATTTTTTCAATTACATCAATTGCCAAAATATCACCGGTAGGTTTGCGTGTAAATTTATATGCACCATGTGATGTACCAACGGCAACAGCCAAAGCATCCAATTTTGTTTCTGCAACGAAACGAGCTGCTTCATCAGGATCGGTAACAAGACGTTTTTTATCGATTACACCTTCTGCACCATGTCCGTCTTCTTTGTCGCCTTGACCGGTTTCCAAAGAGCCGATAACACCCAACTCACCTTCAACGGAAGCACCTACTGCATGAGCACGAGCAACAACATCTTTAGTTACCTTTACGTTATATTCAAAAGATGAAGGGGTTTTTCCGTCTGCTTCCAATGAACCATCCATCATAACAGAAGAATAGCCGTTAACGATTGCTGATTGGCAAATATCTACCGAAGCACCGTGGTCTTGGTGAATACAAATCGGCAATTCCGGAAACATTTCAATTCCGGCTGCAACCATGTGGCGAATCATCGGGTCGCCGGCAAATTTACGAGCGCCGGTTGAAGTTTGCAAAATAACCGGAGCATTAACTTTGCGAGCAGCTTGCAAAACGGCAATAACTTGTTCCATATCATTGATGTTAAATGCCGGAACACCATAATTATTCTCGGCAGCATGGTCTAAAATTTGACGCATAGTAACTAAAGGCATATATTTTCTCCTTAAAATTTTTAACTCTGCCGTGAGTATAGCCAGACCATCTTTTTTTGCAAGTTTTTTTATTTTTTACTGGATAATAAATAAAAGTGGTGTATAATTTTGTCAAGAAAGGACAAAATGAAAAACGCTGGTAAATTAAATAAGAAATTTAAAAAATGGTTTGTGTGCGGACTTATAGTCGGCAGTTCTTTGGTGTTGTCTTATAACAGCTTTTTCAGAAAAAAGGACAATGCTAAAAAAGACCTCATAACTGCTGTTGAAAAATCGCCGACATACTCATTGGATGAAATCCGGAAAAATAAAGAAGCTCTAATAGGATACTCTATGACCGATGCTTTTCGTTATGGTGTTATCAACAGTATCAGCGATTATGTCAAGAAGGCACCTCACTTATCAGATACCGTCAATTTTTCAGGCGATTTGAACCAAATGATTACTTATGGTTATTATCAGCGAATTGATGGCAAAAAACAGGTAGTGATTACTCATATAAATCCGGACACTTTATCAATTCCCAATCTTTCGCCTAAAGAAAAACGAATGATTGTCAGTTTTGCAAAATATCATAATGCCGAAACAAAAAGAGGAGCTATAAAAGCTCATGAGTTTTGGCATCAAAACACCAATCCGGACACCCAAAATAACGATATATTTATACTGTCGGACATCACTAAACGAGGGGTTTTCGAATACAATTCCACAACAGAAGAATTTGCAAAAATTTGTGCTCATGATGAAATCGGCTCAAGAATAAACAGCTTGTTATTCTTGCGAGAACAATATCAACAAGAAGGTAAAACAAATATCTTTTACGGTGATTTCGCCTTTTACGGTAAAGCTATTCGACAAGGAAAGATAAATCCTCTAAGTGAAAACCCTAAAGACATTGAACAAGAACAATATTTTATTGTTAAATCAATGTTAGAAATATGGGAAAAGAAACATAAACACAATTATCAGGATTATGCCATCAAAAAACTAACCTCCCATAAGTCAATGCCTAAAGGGCAGAAAAGTGAATATGATAAAGCCTTGGATAAAATTTATACATTTATTTGGGACGGAAAATTAGTTAATCTAAACTATATATCCGAAGGAATAATCCCCGACGTAAAACTAACTGAAGCGGTAAAAGATGCCGCCGAAAAAAGACGGTTACAGGAACAAAAAGCAGAGCTTCCGCAACAAGCGAAAGCCCTGCAAAATAACAGCCGATAATCGATACTAACAATACTTCTTTACTGTTTCTGCCACGTTTTCTGCGGTTAAACCAAAGTGTTTATAAAGTTCGCCTGCAGGAGCAGAGGCGCCAAATCCGTCAATACCGATTATTTCACCTTTTTCTCCTAAATATTTATCCCAACCGAACGGAGATGCAGCTTCAACCACAACTCTTGGAGCTTTGCCAAGAACTTCATCTCTGTATGCTTTGTCTTGAGCATCAAAAAGTTCTGTACAAGGCATTGATACGACTGCAACTTCTATTCCTTGTTCACGCAATCTTGCCTGAGCATCAACAGCAATAGAAACCTCTGAACCGGTTGCAATAATTGTTGCCTGACGAGTTTTGCCGTCTGAAATATCAGAAATGATATATCCGCCTTTGGCACTTAAATTTTCATTGCTATTCTTTCTTAATGTCGGAAGATTTTGACGAGATAGCGCTAAAAGGCTGGGTTTATCCTCTGTTTTTACGGCTAACTGCCATGCTTCAGCCGTTTCTACAACATCACAAGGACGGAACATCAAAACATTAGGCATTGCACGATATGAAGCCAAATGCTCAATAGGTTGGTGTGTTGGTCCGTCTTCGCCTACTCCGATTGAATCGTGAGTAAGAACATAGATTACACGCAATCCCATCAAAGCAGACAATCTGATAGACGGGCGCATATAGTCAGAAAAGACAAAGAACGTACCGCCATAAGGAATTATGCCGCCGTGTAAAGTCATACCATTCATAATGGCTGCCATTGCATGCTCTCTAATTCCGTACATAACATTATTTCCGTTATAGTCCTCCGCCGTAATTGTTTTCATCCCCTTTACAAATGTAAGGTTAGAAGCAGCTAAGTCAGCGGAACCTCCTACAATTTGCGGAATTTCCGAAACGATTTTTTCAATACACATTTGAGATGCTTTACGCGTTGCAACTTTGGTTTGTTCATCAATCGCCTGTTGCTTTAACGAATTAAGGTTTGCATCCCAATTTTGCGGCAATTTGTTGCTGATTATATCCGCAAATTCTTTATTTTGTTTGAGCAATTCATTCCAACGTGTATATTCTTTCATATTACGCTCGGAAGAACTTCTCCATGCTTGCAATACCTCGGCAGGAACTTCAAACGGTTCATAATTCCAATTAATTTCTTTCTTCATTGCCGATAATTCTTCTGCACCCAAAGGAGCACCATGGCAAGAAGATGTTCCGCATTTAGTCGGAGCTCCAAAGCCGATGGTAGTCTTACAGGCAATAAGTGTCGGCTTTTTAGATTTTTGAGCTTTTTCTATCGCTTTTGCAATTTCTTTATGTTTATGACCGTTTATTTCAATAACATTCCAACCGGCTGCTTCAAAACGCTTTACTTGATCAACCGAGCTGGCTTTATCAACAGTTCCGTCGATTGTTATATTATTGTTATCCCAAAATACGATAAGCTTATTCAATTTCAAATGTCCGGCAATAGCGATTGCTTCTTCTGAAATGCCTTCCATTAAACAACCATCTCCGGCAATAACATAAGTATAGTGATTGCACAAATCATCGCCATATTGAGCATTTATTTTACGTTCAGCCAAAGCCATACCTACCGCAGAAGTAATACCCTGCCCCAAAGGTCCGGTAGTCATATCAATACCGGGTAGGTGATTATATTCAGGATGTCCTGCCGTTTTGGCTTGGAACTGACGGAAGTTTTTGATGTCTTCAATGGAAATATCAGGATAACCCATTAAATAAAGAACAGAATACATTAACATAGAGCCGTGTCCTGCCGACAGAACAAATCTGTCACGGTCAAACCAACGAGCATCTTGAGGATTAAGTTTTATATATTTAGTAAACAAAACCGTTGCAACATCTGCCATACCTAATGGCATTCCCGGGTGTCCGGATTTAGATTTTTCTATTGCCTCTGCGGACAAAAAACGAATCGCATCAGCCATTTTAATTTCTAATTTATTGTGGTCGTAACACATCTATAAATCCTCCCGTTAATAATTCAAACCTTGTTTTTGATTATATTGATATTGAGATTTGGTAAGAGCCATCTCTAAATTAATTTGATAACTCGGATTATCGTTAGGAATACGAACTTCAATCTCATCACCGGTAACCATTACTCTTTCAAACCTCTTTTCAACTGCGGTTTTGAAAGAGTGAGGCTGACGTCCCATCAGTTTATCTTGGTTGTTTGATGTATCAGCATAGTAATTGATTACAACGTTTTTTCCGGCTGCATCAGAGTGACGTGCAACTTCAAATATAGGAGCTATAACTGCTTTTGTTTGTTTTGTTTTTTCATCATAACGACAATATCCTTCAAAGCCGATAATTTCAGCTTTATATTGAATCTCTTTGTCATAAAAATTAGTTACTCTGCTATAAGAGGGAGTAATAACAACATTAGGACAATAACGAATAAACGTTTTTTCCTGAGCACAAGCCGAAACAAGCAAAACTCCGGCAATTAACAACTTCTTCAACATAATCTTTTCCTTATAAAGTTAAAAATATACCTTGAATATAAAAGAATCTATGCCTTTTGTAAACAATGAGCTTATTGCTTGTTTATATCAATTATTCTTTTTCAAAAAGTGCAACTAATTCACTATGGCGCGAATATATAAATTGATCAACCATAGTGACAGAAACAAGGTTATAACCTCCTGATATTAGGATATTTGCATCTCGCACAAAACTATGAGGATTACACGAAATCGCAATTATTTTTTGCGGTTTTTCTTCACTCGGCAATACACTTATTGCCATAACTTGTTCTTTAGCACCGGCTCGAGGCGGATCAAAAACTATTGCCGAAAAGCCGTATAGTTCTTTCCCTGCAAGCGGATATTTGAACAAGTTACGATTTAATATTTCAATATTGGGTATCATTTGACGATTTACGGAATCTTGAAACCCGGCTAACAATTCTGCAGACGAATCGACTGAAAAAATCTTATTTTTTATATTTGAAGCAAGAGAATATGAAAAGGTCCCTACTCCGCAGAATAAGTCGGCTATTTTTCCCGAAGTATCACCTAAATATTTTTCGGCCAGTGAAATAAGCGTTTGCTCTCCGGCTTTAGATGGCTGTAAAAATGTTCCAGCAGGAATATATACCTCTCGTCCGGCTATACTTAAGAAAGGTTTTATCTTCTCCATAATTGTCTCAGGATGATGATTTACGCTTTGTCGATGAGAAACTCTGATAATTTCATTTTGAGCATAAATCATCTCAAAAATAATCTGACGCAACTCCAAATTCAGTTCAAAAGGAAATTCCAAAACCAAATCTATACCGTTATCCGCTTCTGTAATCCATACATCGCCTTTTTCTATGCGTTGTATTTTTTTTGAATTTTTCTTGCCCTTAACAATCAAATTAACTTTTGTAATTTCAGACAACAGTTTTCTGATAAACGGCAAACTTTGATTTATACCTGGCGTTAAGAGCTTGCAATAATCTATATCAACGATTTCAGAACTTTTAAGAGCATTGAAACCTAAAACAACTTTTCCTTTATGCAAACAAAATGCCAAACTCGCTCTGCGACGAGTTTGATCTTGTATAAAAACAGGCTCCTCAAACGAAAAATTTTGTCGGGCAATGAGCTGTAATTGATTGCGCACCTGATCTACTTTGTACTTTTGATAATCTATAAACGACAAATCACGAAAACTGCAACCGCCGCAGGTGCTGCTGAAACTACAGCTCATTACTGTAAATCCCCCAATCTACTTTCCGACATTGAACACAATTTAACCCCATTTAGTTAAAATATGATAAAAATAAAAAAAAAGATGATTATTTTTAATATTATGCTATAACATACACATTAGTTATAAATAAGGATAGTAATTATGAAACAAAGATTTCCTAAACATCTTAGTTATAAGTACAAACTCGAACTTGACAATTTTCCCGTAAAAGCAAAGGACAGGCTGAGCCTTTGGGTTGTTTTGCCGGGGATTTTTATCGGTCTTTTGATGTCTATAATCGGTGCTTTTGAATTAAGCAACGGTATGTATGACGAATCTGCACAAAAAGTTTATAAACAATCAAAAGATTTCATAGAACCGTTTATAAATCACATTTTTGTTGATTATGCTTTCATTATCATCGGTTTAGGTATTGTTGCAGGAGCGATAATTGCACATATTCGTTACAAAAAAATATATTTTAACGGCAGAACCTTTGATGTCGATTTTAAGGGGTTGTTCGGAGATGTTGAACTCTTTGATGAGCACCTTCGTAACTATCGAGGTGTAAGATTAAGAATCGAATTTTTCCAATTCGGTATCATAAACAAAAACAAATATATAATCGAACTTGAACATATCGACCCGGGAAAAACCATTCCTTTATACATCTCTACCGATGGTACCGGAATTTATGATATGTGGCATTACTATGCAAAAAGATTGGACAAACCAACCATAATGAACACTGATGAGGGATTAAAAGTTACCGAAACTCTTGATTTGAACAAGAACTTAAAGACATTTATTGTCAGCAATAATCTGGCAGAAGATTATATGGTTATTCCCCCGCTTCCGAAAAGTTTGAGATATGCGCAAAGAGGCGAAAAAACAATAATAATGAACAAACGTTCGTTTTGGGATATACGAAGTGTCGTCGCACTGATTTGGTTGTTAATCTTTTCCGCCGCACTTGGATTAGCTGTTTATAATTTTGAAAAAATAACCGCAAATATGGAATCTCCATGGAAACTCATATTAGGAATGATAGCCGTAGCTGTTATGTTATTCCTCGGATTTTCTTGGTTATTCAAAAGAGAAAAAATTGTTATCAAGAATAACAGAATAATATTAATTTACAGATTTTTCTTGTTATCAAGAAAGAATGATGATGTTGATTTTGACAGATTGAAAGATATCGAGATTATGTATAATCCGGTCAATGATCGTCATTACCTTGCTTTGATAACGCAATACAGTATAGCGGCCTTCGGTACAAAAATGCCTATTAAAGATTTGCGTTGGGTTAAAAAGTTTTTAATTCACGAAATTCTTAAATAATTCGGTTGCGAAGCAAATTAATTAGTTTATATAAATGGTAAAAAACAAAGAAGAAAGAACGAAAATGAAAAAGACAAAAACAAATATTCAAAATGAAGAAACACAACAAGATGCTTTTATTCGTGAAGTTGACGAAGATCTCAAAAACGAATCGATGAAAAAACTATGGGATAAATACGGTTTGTTTATCACGATATGTGTTGTTGTTGCATTGTCATTAGCAGTCAGCTATGAATCAATCAAAGCATGGTATATAAAAAGAGCGGAAAATTGGTCTGACACATACGCCGTTGCTTTGAATTTGCAAAATCAAGGCAAATATGATGAGAGCATGGATGCTCTTAACGTTATTATTGACGGTAAATTCGGAGCTTTTGTTGATTTGGCAAAAATGCAACAAGTTAACGTGTTGTTAGATCAAGGAAAAGAGGAAGAAGCTCTTATAGTTCTCGGCACAATCGCTAACGATAAAGACTTCAACAAACAGTTAAGAGATTTGGCTATTATAAAATTTGCATCTCATATATTAGATACTGCAACAAGCGAAGAGATAAAAACTATCTTAGAACCTATCGCATCTGATAATGCGTGGTACGGAACAGCTCAAGAAATGTTGGCTATCGTTGCCGTAAGAGACGGAAACATTGAAGAAGCAAAAGACATCTATCAATCTTTGTTAGACAATACTTCAGTATCTGACGAATTAAAAAATCGCGTAAGAGATATTTTATCAGTTTTATAGGATATAAAAATGTTGTTAAATAAAAAGACTGTTATTTTGGCAGTAAGCTTAGCGTTGTTTGGCTGCGGTAAAGAAAGACTGGTTATTGACGGACAAAGAGTGCCGGTTCTCGGCTCACAAGAAGTTGTAGCTGCAGATTATATGAAAGGCGATATAAAGATTTCGCTACCAACTCCGAGCAATACAAATTTATGGAATCAGTCCGGAGGTAATTCTTCGCATAATTTGGAGCATATTTCCAGTAATGCCGAATTAAAAGAATTATGGACCGCAGATTTCGGAAAGGGAAACAGCAAGAGAGATTATCTTATTGCCACTCCGCTCATTGCCGAAAATATGGTTTTTGCGATTGATGCAGATGCAACCGTTAGTGCTTTTGGTAAAGAAACTGGTAAAAAAATATGGAAAACACGCTTAAAACCGAAAGTTCGCAAAGATAAAGATATATCATTGAAAGGTATCGGTATCGCTTATGACAACGGACGGATTTTTGCCACCACCGGTTTTGGCGGAATTTTTGCTTTAAATGCTCAAAACGGCGAAATTCTGTGGAAGCATTATGAAAAAAATCCTATTCGCATCGCTCCGACCGTGGGAGGCGGACGCATTTTTGTTCAAACAATCGAAAATGTTTTAATCGCATTTAATCAAATTACCGGTGCTGAAATATGGCGATATGCAACACCTAACGAAGATACAATTATGGTTGGCGGAGCTTCTCCGGCATACGATAAAGATTTAGACATCCTCGTGGCCGGCTTCAGCAATGGAGAAGTACGAGCTCTTAAAGCCAGCACAGGTTCTCCGTTATGGGGAGATTATTTGGTCGGATACAGAAACAATAATTTGTTGTCTGATATAAACGCAATTCGTGCTAATCCGGTAATCGGCAAAGGTATGGTTTTTGCTGCCGGTAGCAATAATTTGTTGGTTGCAATAGATATCATCAGCGGACAAAGATTATGGGAAAGAGAATTCGGAAGCATCAATCAACCATGGCTCGCCGGAAAATATTTGTACGTTTTGACCGAAACATCACATTTATTGGCTGTTGATACCGAAAGTGGCAAAATTATATGGGATACAAAAGTTCCTGCCGGAGAAAATGTATCTGATGCTGTCGGTGTAAGCTATGCCGGTCCGATTTTGGTAAACAATCGCTTGATAGTAAATACTTCAAACGGATATGCTTTTTACATTTCACCATATACCGGAGAGATTATGGGATTTCTCAAGCTTGATGATGGCTCTGCTATTTCTCCGATTGTTGCCGACGGTTTAGTAATCATCACAACAACTGATGCTGAATTATTGGCTTATAAATAGGAGTTTATTATGCCGTTAAAAGTTGCAATTATAGGACGCCCTAACGTTGGTAAATCGACCTTATTTAATCGTCTTGCCGGTAGAAAATTAGCTATCGTTCATGACAAACCGGGGGTTACTCGTGACAGAAAAGAAACAGAAGCAAAACTGCAAGACTTAGATTTGCTGATTATTGATACTGCCGGCTATGAATATTCCAACGAAGATAATCTTGAACGCAGAATGTGGGAACAAACCAAAAAAGCAATAGATATTGCTGATGTGTGTTTGTTTTTATATGATGCTCGTGACGGCTTGCAACCATACGACGAACACTTTGCCGATATTTTGAGAAAATCGCACAAACCGGTTGTTTTGCTTGCGAACA
Organism: Alphaproteobacteria bacterium; assembly: GCA_045659785.1. Classification (GTDB taxonomy): domain Bacteria; phylum Pseudomonadota; class Alphaproteobacteria; order RF32; family CAG-239; genus JAFUYI01. The sequence continues at coordinate 108,650 of JAZRCM010000004.1, read as the reverse complement.
AATGTGAAGGAAAATTTCAGGAAGACAGTCGCTTTGAAGCTTATAAACTGGGACTTGGCGAGCCTATTCCTTTTTCGGCAGAACACGGTTTGGGAATGTTAGACTTATACGATGCTCTCAAAAAGCATTATAAAGAAGAACAGACAGAAGATGACGATGAAGAATATAGCAAGGAAAAGCCTATTCAATTGGCTATCGTCGGTCGTCCTAATGTCGGAAAATCAACATTGGTAAATGCTCTTCTTCAAGATGACAGAATGTTGACCGGACCGGAAGCCGGAGTTACTCGAGATTCCATATCTCTTGACTGGGAGTGGAAAGGTCGCAAAATAAAACTGGTTGATACAGCAGGACTTCGTCGTCACTCAAGAGTTAGTGACTCATTAGAAAAAATGTCTGCAGCAAGTTCTAAACATGCCGCCTTTATGGCTCAAGTTGTAGTTTTGGTTTTAGATGCCGATGCAGTTTTAGATAAACAAGATTTAACCATTGCTTCCAAAGTTTTGGATGAAGGCCGTGCATTGATTATTGCCGTCAACAAATGGGATATTGCCAATCGAAAAGAAGCCATCGATAAACTAAATTATAAGCTTAAAACTTCGCTCACTCAAGCAGAAGGAATACCTACGGTTACAATTTCCGCTTTGAAGAACGAAGGACTTGATAAATTGATGAGTGCAGTTTTGAAAGTATATGAGAGATGGAATTTGCGTGTTCCTACAGCTCCGTTAAACAAGTGGTTTGCCGATATGATTGAGGCTTATCCTCCTCCTTTAGGTAAAAACAAACGCAGAATAAAGTTGAGATATATCACTCAAATAAAATCTCGTCCGCCTTCATTTGTTATTTTCTCAAGCAATCCGGAGGGTTTACCGGATTCATATTTAAGATATTTAACCAATAATTTGCGTGATACTTTTAATATGGGAGGAATACCGTTGCGTATTTCGGTTAGAAAAACCGACAACCCATACGCAGATAAGGATTAAAAAACTAAAAGGAGGCTGAAAGCCTCCTTTTTTTGTTTTTTCGGTTCTTTGTGCTTATTTGAAGTACAATGTTACGTTATTTGTATCTCCGACACCGTTACATTTTGTTGCTGCCCGAGATAGGGATAATGGTCCGATGGTCTCCTGTCTCGGTACTGATGAAAGTTTTTTAAAATCTCCTGTTTTAGCTACTGCTGTAACAAAACCGGAGCTGGATTCATAACCCCAGTCAGCCGTTGCCAAAGCAACACAGGCCTCCTTACCTAAACCTCCAAAACCTATACCAAATATACCAAATTTTGCTTCTGTCCCTGCGAGTCCACCAACAAATTCTACATACACCGGTCCGTTATATGCGTTATATGCTTTTGTAGCTGTTGTTGCACTTTGTCCGTTCAACATTTCGGTCGGAATTGCTCCTATTCTGATTGCTACTTCTGTTGTTAAATCAGAGTAGCTGGGTTGACTGGAATATAAAGTACGAACATTGGCAACAATGGTTGATATTTGGTCCATGGCTTTTGATAGTTTAAATTTAGCCATAGCTTTAGAATATCCGGCGATACCGCCTACTGACAGAACCCCGATAATCGCTAATACACCGAGCATTTCAACCATTGAACGACCGGATTGCTCACTTTTAATTTTATTCATAATATTATCCCTTTTAGCTTGTTCTAATTAATTGTACCTTTAAGTGGAACACGAAATTTCCTCTGTAAGCCTTGGTTTTCAGTGTTGATTTTTGTTCTAATTAAAGGTACGTTTTTTATTACTGTAACAGATTGTTTTTACGGGGTAATTTATTCAAATTTTCTTGTAAAAAAGGGATTTTTTATGAGATTTTCTGCATTTTTGTACTGTGTTTACAAAAAAAGAGGCGATTTCGCCTCTTTTTTATTCATGGAACTAACTTCTACCAAGCGTAGTTAAGACCGGCACCGAGAGAGGTAGCCTCATAGTCTGAGCCGAGGGTATAATTAGCCCAACCATAAGCTGACCAGTTGTCATTGAAACCATAGTTTCCGCCGATTTCAATACGTCCTAAAGTCTTGTCTTCAACCGTATCAACTTTGCCGAGTCCGGTAACATTGATTTCGTCGCCGTCTATCAAAGTTTGAACAACACTCGGTTTGACGTATAACGAATAGAAACCGTTATCAGTATATTCTGTATGAGCAAATTTTGCTCCGGCTTCCAATTCAACTTGTTTCAAGTCGTTATATTCAACAGTTTTTCCTACATTATCGGTTGCATCGTCATAACTGATTTGTGAGTAGAACACACCTAAACTCGGAGTTACTGACAATTTTCTGGTTAAAGCATAGTTGTATCCGGATTCTAAACTTCCGCCAAATTCAATGCCATCGGTATCAGCAGATACTCCGTCATCAGTTTTGATTTCGGCATTTTGCATACCACCATAAACTGTTGCGAAAGCATACCAATTATTTTTATCATAACGATAATATAAACCGGCTAAATAGCTGTCGATATCAATTTCACTTCCTATTGTTGAGTAATATTTCTCACCATTACCATCCATTTCATAATTACCTTGACGATAAGATACGAAAATACCGAGTTTATTATTTATGTCATGTTGTAAATCGCTACCTGCTTCAATACCCCATACTTTGGCATCAATCTCTACCGGAGCTTCGATTGTTAAGCCATTATATGTTGTGTCAATCCACGCATTATGGAAAGCTTTGCCGTTCCAGTTATAGTCATAAAAACCACAGCCTTTGCAGTACAATTTATTTATGCCGACTTTACGCATAATGTTATAAATCATACCATTGGTTTGTGCTAATCCGGCAGATTGTAAAGCTTCAAAACCAATAATTTCCGGGGCAACTTGAATTGGTCTGAGTGGTTGAACCGGTTTATCAGGTGTAGGAACAACAGGTATTTCTTCCTTGTCCGGATTTTCTTCATCATTCATTTCAAAATACCAATGATTATCTTTTGATTCGGTTGTCGTTGTAGTATTTTCAACCCCCTCATAAACTACGTCATACAAATATGGACTTTTGAAAACACGTGCTACTTTGAATGAGTTTTCATTTCCTTTGGTATCACCTACTGACTGAGCAAACAAAATTTTTCCTTTGTTTGTTATATCTGTATTTGATGTAGCATAAACAATCAAATTGGTTATACCACTAACATCTCCATTAATTGATAATACATCGGCAGTCATCGTGTCCGGATTTATATCAAGATGTAAGATACTGTTCTCTGCGGAATAACCGCTTAAAGAAACTTCTTCCAAATACTTGTTTGCAATATTGAATTCTGCTTCTTTTAGTGTTAAAAACGGATTATCAGATAATCGACCGACCCCATAATTGCCCTTATTTAATACCAACATAGTTCTTTCTACATTAATATTTGAAGCATTTGCTATTTCATTATTAATATAAATTTTTCCGCTTTTATCTCCGCTGACATTCAATAAAAATCCATTACCGTTTATAGAATCATCAAAAGTTATATATCCGTTATTAATTGCTGATAAATTAAGTTTAGTTCCTGTTGATACATAAATAGCATTATATTTTTTTTCTTCATTTCCGGTTTGAGTTGTATTGCCCGAAAATTTCATATTATAATTATCTGAAGTAATTGAAGTCTCTGTATTGGCATAAATAGCACCACCCCTGGCAACATTTTCGCCCTTAGCTGAATTATTGATAAAATTGGAATTAACAATATTCAATGTGCCGACGTTTAATATTGCTCCTCCCATGGCACCGCTGTTTGCGGATATAACTTTGTTATTGCTAAACAGAGAATTTGTAATTTCGGTAATTGTACCGAAATTTGATATTGCACCACCTCTACCTTGTCCTGTATCCGATCTTGCTTCATTTCCAGAAAAAGTACTGTTTGATATTTTACTTATTATTCCCATATTGTAGATAGCTGCACCTTCGGTATGTTTTTTTCCGATAACCTTGTTTTGGGTAAAATCAGAATTTTTTATTTCTTGTATATTACTACTAATGCTTATAGCTCCGCCTCTGGCGTAATCTGCAACAGACTCAGCCTCATTTTGAATAAAATCCACATTATCTATAATCCCGATATTTTGTGATTGTTGAAAAATAGCTCCCCCGTTTGCTTGTGCTTCCGCAGTAGTATAAGCCTTGTTTTTCTTGAAAGTACTATCTTTTATATTTTCAATCTCACCCATAGAAGCTATTGCTCCACCAAATACAAATGAAGAATTAGATTCTATATGATTATTTTCAAAGGTTGTATCATATATTTGCTTTATATTCCCCATTGTAGCTTGGTTCATTATGGCTCCACTGGTAACATATCCGTAAACAGCTTTAACATAATTGTCCTTAAATACGCAAGAAACGATATTGCTCAACCTTCCTCTAATAAGCACTGCTCCGGCTTGTGCGTGTCCGTTTTCTTCATCGGTATACACGTAATTTTCATGAAATTCAGATTTTTTTATTGTATCAACAGAACTATATTCCGCAATAGCAAGAGCACCTCCTGTGGCATTCAATCCACCATTAAGAGAATTTCCTCTAAAAACACACGACTCAATATTTTTTAATGTAACTCCCTTTGTAGTGCCTGATACCGCAAGCAAAGCCAAAGCTCCGCCACTGGAAATAATAGAGCCGGATACATTATAACTACTATTTAGAGTATTATCAATAAATTGGGTGTTTTTTATTTCATCTAACGATAAGTTTGCTAAAGCAACTGCACCTCCATGTCCAGGTTTTGAAGAATCTGTTGCATTAAGAATATTATTTGTAAAAATCGCGTTATTAATAGTATCAAAATCGACGTATGCAACAAATAAGGCTCCGCCATACGGCTCGGATGATGTGGAATAAGTGGAGGTGTAAGTATTATTATCAAAATCTATCATATAAGAAGAACTTCTTATATCTATCCTATAATCAATATCTTCGGCATTTGCTTGAAAAGAATATAAACTTGATAAAAATGTTGCTGCTAATAAAAATTTTCTCATAATATCTTCTCCTAACAGATATATATGCTACCATATTATCAAAAAAATTTTTATATACAACAAAAAACCGCCCTGAAAACAGAGCGGTTTTGTGGTTAAAAAACAATCAAATCAGATTATTTTTTCAAGATTGATTTACCTGCATAAACAGCTACATCACCGAGTTCTTCTTCAATACGAATCAATTGATTGTATTTTGCCATACGGTCAGAACGAGACATAGAACCTGTTTTGATTTGACCGCAGTTTGTAGCAACAGCGATGTCAGCAATTGTAGAATCTTCTGTTTCGCCAGAACGGTGAGAAAGAACTGCTGTATATTTGTTGCGTTGAGCCAAATCAACAGCTTTCAATGTTTCACTCAAAGAACCGATTTGGTTAACTTTTACCAAAATAGAGTTAGCAACTTCTTTATCCAAGCCCATTTGCAAACGTTTCGGGTTTGTTACGAACAAGTCGTCACCAACCAATTGTACTTTGTCACCGATAGCATCAGTCAACAATTTCCAACCTTCCCAATCGTCTTCAGCCATACCGTCTTCGATAGAGAAAATCGGGAATCTTGAGCACAAGTCTTTATAGAACTCAACCATTTCTTTGTTGGTATATGTTTTGCCTTCACCAGTCATAACATATTTACCGTCTTTATAAAATTCAGAAGAAGCGGCATCTAATGCCAAAACAACGTCTTCACCCGGAACATAACCGGCATCTTTAATAGATTGAACGATGAAAGACAAAGCTTCTTCAGCTGATTTCAAGTTAGGAGCAAAACCGCCTTCGTCACCAACGTTTGTATTGTGACCGGCAGCTTTCAAATTTTTACGCAATGTGTGGAAGATTTCTGCACCCCAACGAATAGCTTCACGAATAGATTCTGCACCAACCGGCATAATCATAAATTCTTGAATATCAATCGGGTTATCAGCATGTTGACCACCATTTAAGATATTCATCATCGGAACAGGCAAAGTGCGTGCCATTGTACCGCCTAAATAACGATAAAGAGGCAAGCCGGCTTCTTCTGCTTGAGCTTTTGCAACTGCCAAAGAAACAGCCAAAATAGCATTAGCACCGAGTTTACCTTTATTTTCTGTACCATCTAAATCAATCATTGTTTGATCGATAGCAATTTGGTCTTCAGCATCCAAACCAGCCAAAGCGTCATAAATTTTGTCGTTTACGTTTTCAACAGCTTTCAAAACACCTTTACCGCCAAAACGTTTTTTGTTGCCGTCGCGGAGTTCAACTGCTTCGTGAACACCGGTAGAAGCACCACTCGGAACAGCAGCGCGACCAAAAGCACCGGACTGCAAAACAACTTCAGCCTCAACGGTAGGATTACCGCGTGAGTCTAAGATTTCACGAGCATGAATATCGACAATAGCACTCATCTTTTTCTCCTTGTTAAAATTATAGAACTGTCATATTAGTCGGCTATTTTAATGAATTTGTCAAGTATTCGCTTAACTATATGCTCAAACTTTGCAAAAAAAAATTGCCTTTATCATAATTAGTCACTAAACTTGTAAAAAATAACAAAATAACGGAGCTAAATATGTTTTCAGATAAATGGCATTATCGCTTTATGGAAGTGGCAAAACTTGTATCCACATGGTCAAAAGATACGAGTACAAAAACCGGTGCCGTAGTTGTAGGACCGGATAGAGAAATCAGAGCAACCGGATATAACGGTTTGGTAAGAGGTGTCGACGACAATATTCCGGAACGCATGGAACGTCCTACAAAATATGACTTTTTTGAACATGCGGAACGTAATGCAATTTTTAATGCCTGCCTAACCGGAACTTGTTTGAAGGGATGTGTTTTATATGCAACTCATCCGCCTTGCACCGATTGTGCCAGAGCGATAATTCAGGCCGGCATCAAAATGGTCGTTACCAATGAAATGAAAATCGACTCGAACACTCCGACCGGAACTTGGAGAGATAAACTCTCTTTTTCGGAACAGATGTTCAAAGAAGCGGGAATCGAATATAAAGTATTGAAATAAACTTATCAAAAACCTCTTTAAATTTCTATATGGCTGATTACATAAAACAGAGATATAGCAAGTTTTAGGAGGTTTTATGAAAGTTTTAATCGCCGATGACCACGCATTATTCAGAGATGCGCTCGGAAAGTTAGTTGAATCTCTTGATAATACGATAACCATCGTTCAGACATCGAGTTTTGCACAAATGCTCAAGATATTAAATCAGGAAAATGATTTTGATTTAATTATAACTGATTTGGAAATGAACGACGTTTATTCTTGGGAAAAAGGTTTTGATGAGATAAAAAAAGCAGCTCCTACATCTAAAATCGTAATAATATCCGCTTCTGAAAACATAAGAAACATCAGAGATATATTAGAACAAGGAGCTTGCGGTTTTATCAGTAAACGTTCCGAAAACAATATTATGACCAGCGCATTAAAACTTGTTTTAGACGGTGGAACTTATGTTCCATCAACTCTACTAAATCGCAGTAGTGATAGTGTGAGAAAAAACAAAGTATTAACTCATCGGCAAAATCAAGTTTTAGAACTTGTGGCACAAGGTATGTCTAACAAACAAATTGCTTATGAAATAGGTGTTTCGGAAGCAACGGTAAAACTTCATATAAACGCCCTACTCCGCTCAGTCGGAGCGACGAATCGAACACAAGCAGTTATCACCGCTCAAAAAATGGGAATTATATAGATTTTAATTGAAAACCCGCTAAAAATAAGCGGGTTTTATTTTATCTTTTTTTCGGGGTTGAGGGAACTTTCGGGGTTACATATTCCGCCAAGTTAACACCGAATGTTTTATGAACATAATCGGTTATTGCCGTCGGTTGAGTTTTGAATTTTTCTGCGGTCGCTTGTGCTTGCAAAACTTCTTCAATCTTCAGTTTTCCTTCAAGCATATCACGTTTTTCTGAAGCATTCTGTGCATCATAAACAGAAGCTATATTGTACCATACATAAGCTTCATATTCATTTTTCGGAAAGCTTGTTCCGGCGGCTAAAATATCTCCTAGCCATAGCATTGACGGGATATGACCTTGTTTTGCAGCTTTAATCAAATTAGCCACGGCATTACCATAGTTACGAGGTGTTCCTTCCGCATTCATATAGCGCAAAGCTAACTGATATTGTGCCTCATCATATTGTGATGCTGCTTTTCTTAACATTTGAAATGCTTTATCATCGTTTTTAGCAATACCGAATCCGTTATAATAAATCATTCCCATCATATATTGTGCCGTTATATTGTCACCGTTGGCTGCTTGATTGAATAATTTTACAACCGTACTCTTAACCGTAGGATTGTCGGTTGCTCCCGATGTAAGATAGATAAAAGCTAAATTTACGGCAGCTTCGTTATTCCCTAATTTTGCAGCATCATCAAAAAGCTTTATGGCTTGACGAACATCTTTTTTGGTACCGATACCGCTATAATAAAGACTTCCTAAATTGTTCATGGCAATTTTATCGCCTTTACCAGCGGCCATAGAATAATATTTGAAAGCTTTTTCGCTGTCAGATTGCATTCCGCCTTCGCCGTATAAATACATATATCCGAGAGTTAAGCAAGCATCTACATCTCCCTCTTCGGCTAAACGTGTCATGCGTTCTTCATAACTTTCTTTCGGTTCGTCGTCTTTGCGAGTAAACTCTTTTGCTTTTTCTTTATCGCGCAAGAAAGAGAAATTCAGAAATGAGAACATACCTTTTTCATCAACTTCCTCTTTTACCTCTTCGCTTTCGGCTTTTTTAGTTTCTTCAGCTTTAGCAGCTTTACTGAACAAATCAGGAGTTTCGCGTTCTTTTTCAACTTGTTCTTTTTTTTCTTCTTCACCGAACAAATCAATGAGTGACGGCTCATTTTCATCAGCAACTGCCGGAAAAGTAAATATCAAAGATAAGAGTGCAATAAAAATATATTTAATCATCGGTATATCCCATAAAATTCGTATCTCTGTTTATAATATACAAATTTTATTGTTGTTCAAATAGTTTTTATTAATAAATTTTGGCAGATTTTCTATTTATTTTTATAAAATAATCGTTATAATGCCGAAAAATTAAACAATTACGAGGATAAGATGGCGGTATTTGAACCACCTATATATACATTAAAAGACATAAAATTACGTTTCGGAACCAATCAACTGTTTCATAACGTAGAATTGTATATTAATCGAGGGGATAAAATTTCTCTGGTCGGACGTAACGGTTCCGGAAAATCGACTTTGCTTAAAATCATTGCCGGCATTCAAGAAACCGACGACGGCGAAATTTTTATTCAACCCGGTACATCCATCGGATATATGCCTCAAGATGCTGATTTAAGCGAATATAAAACCTTGCGTGATGTCGTACTTTCCGGTCTTCCTAAAGACAGTACATCACAAGATTATAAAGCTCAAATATTAATTGACCAACTATCAATAGCCGCAGAACAAAATCCCGACTTTTCTTCCGGAGGAGAAAGAAGAAAAGCTACTTTGGCAAAAGCTTTGATAAGTGAACCGGATATTTTGTTGTTAGATGAGCCGACTAACCATTTAGATATGCCAACCATTGAATTTTTGGAAAAGCTTATTGCGTCTTATTCCGGTGCCGTAGTTGTCATAAGCCACGACCGACGTTTTTTATGTAATGTTTCTCGCACTACCTTTTGGCTTGACCGAGGAATTATGCATCGTAACAATAAGGGATTTCAATTTTTTGAAGAATGGCAAGACCAAATTATTGAGCAGGAAATTATTGCACAGAAAAATCTAAACAAAAAACTAGCCGAAGAAACCGAGTGGTTACATAAAGGAGTTACAGCTCGCAGAAGACGAAATCAAGGGCGATTACGTCGTCTTTTGCAACTCAGACAAGAACGCAGAGAACAGATAAAACAAATCGGTTCGGTTAATATGGATATTGAAAATACTGCTTGGAAATCAAAGTTAGTAATTGAAGCTAAGCATATTTGCAAAAGTTTCGGCAACAGAGAAATTGTAAAAGACTTTTCTACCAAAATTATTCGCGGAAACAGAATCGGAATCGTAGGTCCTAACGGAGCCGGAAAAACAACTTTGATTAAACTGCTGACTAAAAAGCTTGAACCTGATTCAGGTTTTACCCGTATCGGCAAAAACCTTCAGGAAGCTTATTTTGACCAAAATCGTTTTACCTTAAACCCTCAAAAAACTTTGTGGCAAACTCTTTGTGATGAAGGTGATCATATTTGGGTCAGAGGTTCATATCGACACGTTGTTGCATATTTAAAAGACTTTTTATTTACTCCCGAACAAGCAAAATCTCCTGTAGCAGCCTTGTCAGGAGGAGAAAAAAATCGTTTAATGTTGGCAAAAGTGCTTGCTCAACCTTCAAATTTTTTGCTTTTAGATGAACCGACAAACGATTTGGATATGGATACACTCGACCTTTTACAAGAAATGTTAAGTGACTATGACGGAACAATGATTATCGTCAGCCACGACAGAGATTTTTTGGATAAATTGGTCACTTCCATAATTTATATGAAAGGCGACGGAACCATTGATGAACACGTCGGAAGTTATAGCGATGTTTTAGCTAAACTGTCTCCTCAAACCGAAAAAGATAAAAAAACAGAAAAAAGCAAACCGCAAGAAAAACAGGAAAAACCTAAATTTATAAGTATGAAAAAACTCTCTTATAACCAACAAAGGCTTTTACAGGTTTTGCCGGGGCAAATCGAAGAAATTGAAAAGAAAATTGCCGATATTACAAATGAATTAGCTGATGCGGATTTATATCAAAACGACAAAGAAAAATTCTTTGCTTTAAGTGAAGAACTGAAAGAACTCGAAAATCAGAAATCCGAGGCCGAAAATCAATGGTTAGAAATATCGATTTTGGCAGAAGAAATTACCACCGCAAATTAGATATGATATAATCAGGATATGCACCGGTGGTAGATGATAATTCTCTGGTTTTTGTAACATCGGGAATATATCCTTCACCAAGATAGTTTACATGGATACCTTTTGTTATCAAAACACTGGATATTCCTGCTAAGTTTGCAGCCTTGATATCGGTTTGAATACTATCGCCTATCATCAATATTTTGTTGCGTTCCAATTTTTTATATGGTTCCAATGCGTATTCCATAATTGTTTTATCGGGCTTGCCGATAGTGATTATTTTTCCGCCCAGTACCGCATATTGTTCTGCAAATGCTCCGGAAGCATTGGCTATCTCACCATTAACAAATGCCGAAATATCGTTTCCGACACAAAGCATCGGGATACCTAAACTTGCCGAATGGCTTAAAACTTCAACAACGTCAGGTGTTAAAGCTCTTGTCTTTGATGTTTGCCCCACATACAAAAATTCTGCACGAGCATAATTTTCAACACTTTGATAACCTAAACCTTCAAAAATTCCGCTATCTTGCTCATCTCCTAAATTGTAATATTGTTTGCCTAACGCAACATATTGACTATTAGATGAACTCAGTTTGTAGTGCAAAATTTCTCCCATTGTTATAATATTATTGAAAACTAACGGAGAAATTCGGGCAGCATAGAGTTTATCCACTAACTCAGAAATTCGCATAGAAGTATTGCTTAACAAAACAACTTGTTTTCCGTTTTTGCGAAGACGAACAAGTGCATCAATAGCATCTAAACTAAAGCTGTTGCCATCATAGATAACACCATTTAACCCACAAACAATTACATCGTGAGCATTCATAATTTTAGATATATTAACAACAGGTTTAATCATTTTCATAGCAACAGTCCTTCCCTTCGGCATGATATTAAAATATCAATCTTAAAATTTTTTTAATTTAGAAAGATAAAGTATGGTCGCATTAGCAATAATCAGCCCAAAAATTGCGGTTATTGTCGGAAGCGATCCCATTGTGTGACGGACTCTTGTATTGTCTGCGGGAAGTTCATCATCATTAATAAAAAGAGCCGTATCGGGAATATTTATTTGTTCGTCTGAGGATACACACATTATTTTACTTATATCAACACCTCTTCTTTTCAGCCTTTTACGAATAAAACGAGCAAGGTGACAATTTGATGTTTTATGCAAAGGTTGAAGCTTTATGCAAGAGGCATCTGTTTTTAAGGCAGCTCCCATTGATGAAATAAAAGGTATTTGTTTATTAACCAGCATTTCCATTAATCCGCATTTAGGATTTAGCGAATCGATTGCATCAACAACAAAATCTATTTTTTCTTCAAAAAGAGAGGGTAAAGTTTCGTTGTTGACAAACATCTCTTTTATAATCACTTGGCAATCGGGATTTATATCTCTTACTCTTTGTGCGGCGACTTCTGCTTTTGATTGTCCGAGAGTAGATTCCAAAGCCAAAATTTGGCGATTTATGTTTGTTTCTTCGACTTTATCAAAATCAACCAAGATGAGTTTTCCGACTCCTGCCCGAGCTAAAGCCTCCAATGTATATCCGCCGACAGCTCCCAAGCCTACAATCATAACTGATGAATTTTTCAAATATGAAAAATTCTCGTCACCTAAAAGGGCTTTTGTACGCATGAAACGATTATCCGACATTGATAAACTCCAAAGAATTTTGATATATTTGATAAGCCAGTTCTTCATAATCGCATTTTCGAGCTTTGGCAATATATTTTAGTAATTCCGGAATAAAAAATGGAGTTGATATTGTACCTTTTTCAAAGGGTTGATACGGCCCGTCACTTTCCAATAAAATCTTTTTAACAGGAACGTTTTGTACTATTTTTTCAAAATCTTTATTTTTCAAAATTGAAGCACTAAAAGAAATATATCCGTTTTTAGATAAAATGGGCTTTAGATGTTCGACTTTCCCATTAAAAGAGTGAAACAAAAATTTTTCAGGGAGTTCATTCCATAAACTATCAAAAAACGAAATTGCTTTTACAGCATGAATTATCAAAGGACGATTATATTTTTTTGCTACATTAATATGATAAACAAATAACTGTTTTTGTTGTTGAGGATTTTCTTTTAAACCGTCTATTCCTGTTTCACCGATTATGGCTTGCGGATATTTTTCCAGATATGAGCATAATTTTTCTATCCATTTATCTGTTATTTGTTCTGCATACCAAGGGTGAACACCAAAGGCAGGAACTATCAAGTCAGGAAATAAATCTGCCCATTTTGCAACTATATTCCAATCTTTTTCCGAAATTCCTGCACAAAGCATCTTTTTATAGTTTAATGTTTGCGCTTTTTTTACTATATCTGTGGCAAAGTTCGTTTTATAGTCTTGCAAGTGAATGTGTATATCGATAAAATCCATACAATTTGCTTTCAAATAAATTTTATATAAAGGATAATAAGAAGTTATGAGTATTTTGACAAGGCCGATTTTGGAAATAAATCTTGATAATATAGTTAAGAACTATAAGCTGTTACACTCTATATCCCCAAAGGCAATCGCCGCTGCAGTAGTTAAAGACGATGCTTACGGAATAGGAGCAGAAAAAGTTGCCGCTAAACTTTATAGTGTCGGCTGCCATAATTTTTTTGTTGCGCATGGTATTGAAGGGGAAAAAATAAGGCCTTTTGTCGGGAATTCGGATATTTTTGTTTTGCAAGGAATCGGCGAAGACAGTTTAGAATCGTTTAAAAAAGCAAAATTAACTCCGGTAATTGCTAACCCTCAACAATTTGAATTCTGGAAAAACAATAAAATAAAAGGTGTCAAACCTTTAATACAAATTGAAACCGGCCTCAATCGTCTGGGTTTTAGAGAAGAAGAGTTAGAAGAACTATCTGAAGATGACAAAAAAGAATTTTCAATAGTGCTGTCACATTTGGCTTGTGGAGATGAAAAAGAACACTTTATGAATGAACATCAACTTCTGCGTTTTAATGAATTTAAAGAGCGTTTTTTCCCTAAATTAAAAGCAACTCTATCTGCTTCTGACGGAACTTTTTTAGGAGAAAATTTTCAAAAGGATATGGTAAGACTTGGAGCTGCCATGTATGGAATTAATACCGCTCCTTACAGAACTAACCAAATGTTGCCATGTATAAAAATTGTTGCTCCGGTACTTGATATAGCAAAATTAAAAAAAGGAGATTTTGTCGGATATTCCGTTACATATAGAGCAGCAACCGACAGAAAAATTGCAATTGTATCCATTGGTTACGGCGACGGAATTCCTCGCTCTTTATCCAATAAAGGAAAGGTATTTTTTAATGTTAATAACAAGATACAAGAAGCTCGCATATTAGGTCGAATTTCTATGGATAATATTATTTGCGATGTTACTGATGTAGAAAATTTACAAGTCGGAGATATGGCGGAAATAATAAACGATTTTTATACTCTTGATGATATCGGACGAGATGCAGGTACAATAGGATATGAAATATTATCCCGAATCGGCAAGAATCCGCGTTTTATACGAAATTATATCGGTTAATGTTTTACAAAAAATCAACCTAGCTGAGAGGCTGTATACAATAAACCCCACACTTTCGTGTGGGGTTTATTTTTAGCTTTTATCTACCGGTGTTGGTGTTCATTGGTGTCGAACCTCTCGCTCCGGGCTCTTTAATTTCTTCAATCATAGCTTCATAGGTCTTTTGATCTATTCTGCCGCTATTCAGCATTTCCTTAGCCATTTTGCGAGCTTGACGGCGTTGAGCTCCGGTCAAGTTTTGATCACTTCCGTTATTAATAACTTCTTGAGTATGGTCAACAGCTTCAGCAGCCGGACGAGCACTCAAATTTGCTCTAGAACCTACATTAACTTCAATCTTTTCTTCAGGTTTCGGTTTAGCAGGAACTGCTCTGGTTGGTGCAACAACTACCGTATCAGCGGGGATTTCGATAACAACATCATCTTTTTTAACCACTACTGTATCGCCGGGGATTTCGATTGTCACAGGATCTTTCTTAACAACAACGGTGTCTTGTTGTACAACTTTACGAGGTTGCGGTTTTTCTTGAGGTTTAATTTGTGGTTTTGGAGTTACGGCTCCGCCACGATTAAACTCTACTTCTGATTCTCTTCCGCAATCAACATCAATTCCGGTCATAACATTTCTGGTTGTACCGATAATCCAACCTTGTTCATCGTGATTATTAAATCTTGATGTTCCGGCAACAACTTTGTCCAATGTGAACACATTGATACTTCCGTTTTTACCTACTGCACTCAACATAATTTTTGCTTTTTCCAATGTTTCGGCCTCAATATGGTCACCACATTTTAATACTCCCATTGTCGGGCCTAAAACGTGACCAAATGCACCGCTGTAATTATATGCCCATTCCGCATTGTGAGTTTCACAAATTTTTCCGTTGAGCTTGTTGGTCCATGCTGCCATACGAAGAGTTTTGAACATAAACTGTTCTGCTGTCATCGGATTGGAGGCATCCATACTGAACTCTGCCGCATGCAACTGTGCATTAAGGTGCATTCTGCCCCACAATTCACCATCAGCATCATGTTTATGAATAATATTGTACATATTATTAAATTGAGCTTCGGTAATACCCATGCTTGCATCCCATTTTGTGGGAGCCAATCTGATTTGTAAATCTTTTTTATTATCATCAGTTTGTAATGTGTCGGCAACTATCGGAGTAACTGTCGGTTTTACAACAACTTCTGTTGGAGCTTTTCCGCCGTCATTACCGCCTGTTCCTTGCTCTGTCGGAGTACTGCTGCAACGACCGACAAAGAACGAAGCAACAGCCACGCTGGCAATAATTGCGGCATGCTTAATTTTTCTGCCCCATTTTGACCAAAAACCTTCTTTTTTCGGCTCTTGTTTTTTCTCAGTAGTTTTTGGTGCCGGTTGTTTGTTTCCGGTGTCTGTTGTTCTACCGACAGCACCTTGAGATTGAGGACCGGGCTGATCTGTAACGGGAGTTTCAGCGGTTCCTTTTTCTTGTTCTGCAACAGGTTTTTCTGTTACAACAGGAACTACAACTCCACCTTTTGTTTTACCTTTTGAGCCTTTTTCGGCAGTTTTCGGTTTTTCTGTTGTTTTTGCCGCTGGTTTTTGTTCTTCAACAGGTTGCTCTTCCAATTCTTTTTCTAATGAACGAGCGACAGGAATGAAAGCAATTTCTTCTTCCTTTTTTCCGCCTTGTGCAGGTTGTTGAACAACAGGTTTTTCTGTTACAGGTTTAGGTTCTTGTTCTTTTTTAACTTGCTTAGAGGCCATTTCCTGTATTTCACGAGCGATTGCAGCAGCTTCTGCAGCTAACTCAGCAATTCTTTCGTTGCCCTTATCTTTAGCAGCTGTTTTTTTAGCAACAGGTTTTGCTTCTGTTGTTGGTGGAGTTGCTGTTTCAGCGGCTTTAGCTGCTTCACGGGCTGCAGCATTTGCAGCAACAGCGGCAACAACCTGTGCAATTCCGTTGTCTTTAGGAGCTGATGTTACATCAACTTTTTCTTCAACCACAGGAGTCTCTTTACCTTTTTTCTCTGCAACAGGAGTAACCGAAGGCTTTTCGGCAACTGATTGTTGTTGACGAACTTGGTCTGTTTGAGTTTGGTCTTTTTGTTCAACAACATTCAACACCTGTTTTTCTTCTTGCTTAGGCAAGAATTTCATATATGTATCTAAATCTTCAATAGATAAATTACTGATTTGAACATTTGCTTTTGCACAAGCCTCAATCAAAGCCGCACGAAATTCCGGAGACATATTTTCGCCGAGCTTAACTTTTTTGTTGCTGTTTTTAGCTAATGCAACAACCATATCAAAGTTTTGTGCTTTCGGTTCATCAGGAGTTTTAACCGAAACATGATTTTCTGCAACAAAGTTAACTTGTGTTCCATCTTTGAAAGATGTGTTCAAGCCATCTTTGTTAGCCTTTATTTCAGTAATTTCATTAGTCTTACTTTTTGCTGCCCATTGCATAATTTCTTGACGACGTTGAATCTTCCATGGTTCAACATCTTTCAACTGTTTTTCTTGGCTCAACGGATCGTCGGTATTTTGGTCAACAACCATAACATCTTGTTGATCGACATTTCCTGCTTGATTAACCTCAATACTTTCGCCATCTGCATATGACTTTAACATTGCTTTGCGCAATTCGTTAAATTCTTCTGCAAATTCTTCTTTGCCGTTTAATGCAGTATATAATGTTTGAAAGTCATTAGCACTAAAGTTTCCTGACTTTATAATTTGGGCGGCTCTTTTTGCGTCCATAGTTTTGTCTCCTGTTTAATTCCTGATTTTGCAAGCACTATAACATAAAAAGATTATAGCGACAAGCACTTTTTTGTCAAATTTGTACGTTTTTTACAAATTATTAATAATTAACAACACGAGATATGTTTTTATTCGTTAGATTTTACCTTTGCTTGAGCAAGTTGCTGAAAGACTTCCGGATTATACTGCTCTTGTTTCTTCGGCAAAGCTTTATCCAAGGCTTCATTAATTTTGCCTTTTTCTTCATCAGTACGTTCAGAATAAGGTTTACCGGTAACTTTAACTATGCCTTCGTCACTATTGGGAACTCGTTCAATTTTGTCAACACCATAACGTTGCAAAGCCAACGCACAAGTATCTGCCATTTCCTGATTTCCTTGTCTTTGAGCTAAAACATACTTTTGCATTAACAAATCTGCAGTGGCTTTTTCTTCTCCTGTAACCTGATAAGCTCTACCGGCCAGTAACTCTTCTTGTTTTTTAATTTCAGTTTCTAATGCTTTTACTTTTGTAGCTTTTTTACCTTCATCAGCATCATCCGTTCTGACATAAAGTCCTTTCATTTTAGCGGCAGCTATTTTAGGGTCTAATCTGTATGTACTTTCAGGTTCTTCTTTTTCAACAGGTGCAGGTGCGGGCTCTTCTTTTTCTTCTGTGTTTTCTATTACTTGTTCCGGCATACCCTCAATAGAAACACCATGTTTTTGACAAGCCTTCAGAACTTCAGCTTTAAACTCATCACTCCATTTTTCGTTGTAAGCGAGACTTAATCCTTCCTTTTGAGCAAGTGCAACAACGCCATCAATACCGGCAAGGTTAGACTTTGCCTTATCCGGTGCGGTAAAGTGATATTCTGCCTCGCCGATTTTTCCTTTTAGACCTTCGTGAGGTTGACCTTCTTCATTTTTTTCTTCACGAACCCATTCTTGTTGATTGTCAGTCGCATATTGCTTCATAATAGCTTCGTAGCGTTGAATCCATTCTTGATCAACATTTACGTCGCCCTCATTCTTTACCAACTTAATTTCATCAGCAGCCAGCTCATCTGTTTTTTCAGCAGGTTTCGGATCCCCGCCTTCTAAAGAATCACCATATTTAACTTCACCTTGAACAGGTTGTGAATCACCTTCTCTTTCTGACGTTTTTTGAGCCTCTTCCCATTTTTCCTTAGCTTCCGCAATCTTTGCTCTTATTTCATCAGTCAATTCAGCATCAGCATTCACATCAAGACTCTTAAATCCTTCACTTTCTAAAAAATCTTTAGGCAAATCTAAATCTGCTAATTTTTTCGCAATTTCTTTACTATCTTCACTCATTTTAAGCCTCCGTTTGAATGGGTACAACTATTCATATTGCGTTTAGAATAACACGCAAAAACTGTTTTGTCTAGTTTTTTGTTTAGTAAAAATATGGATTTTTTATTAAATTATTTACGAATGCCAAACACTTCGAATTTTTGTTGCAGAGATGATAAAAACTCTTTATCTACAAAGAATTTTTCGCAATCAGAATCACTGGTTTGCGTATCTGACGGAATCGGGCGATATTTTTGTAAAAAGTATTTTTTCACACCCTTGTTTGCTAAAAAAACGGCGATATTTTCGATATCTTTTATAGACAAAATTCTCGGGTCACAAGTTGTACGACATTCAAAATCAATTCCGCTTGCAAGAAGAATGTCCAGCGATTTTAATACCGCAGGCAACTGCGTTTTTACACAAACTCCGATTGCTTTTTCATATTTATCATCAACGAACGGAGCCTTAATATCAAAGCCTACCCAATCAAGTAACGGAATATTTTTTTCAAGATGTTCGGGACGATATCCGCCAGTATGAAGACCAATTTTAAAGCCAAGTTCTTTAACTTGTTTTATTGCAGTTTCAAGCCCGTTTTGAACCAGAGGTTCACCACCGCTGAAAACAACGGCATCAAGCAATTTTGTTCTGGTTTTCAAAAATTCAATAAATTTTGACCACACAAAACCGCTATCCATATTTATATTCTGCAACATTGCATTATGACAAAACGGGCATCGCCAAGGGCACCCCTGCATAAAAATCGTAGCACATATCTTTTCAGGAAAATCGACGGTGCTGAAAGTTTCAACACCGCCGACTATAATAGGTTCTTGCATCATAAATTATTCAGCAGCAATACTTGAAATGTTTTCACAACCGCAACCGATTACGGCTTTGCTTTCTGCAAAATATTTACGTGTATAAAACTCTGACTTTTTACCTTTGTTGAACTCAGAAACAGGACGCAAATAACCCATAACTCTGGTCCAAACTTCGCAAGGCTGTCTTTCAGAATCATTTAATTTAATGTCTTCAAAATTTACAACTGTCATTTTTATCTCCATAAATTATTTTATCATATTAACATTTGTTATGCAACTTCTACAGAAGCGGCAGCCTTTCTTTTTTCTGCCAAAAGTTCTTCATCACACTTCGGACAGAATTTGTGTTCTCCTGAAATATAACCGTGCTTCGGGCAAACGGAGAAAGTCGGAGTAATTGTAATGTACGGTAATCTGTAGTTGGTCAGCACACGACGAACAATGTCACGGCAAACCTGCGGAGAAGATATGCTTTGTCCCATATAGAGGTGCAAAACGGTTCCTCCGGTATATTTTGATTGCAAGTTTGATTGCAATTCCAATGCTTCAAACGGATCATCAGTATAGTCAACCGGTAATTGTGAAGAGTTTGTATAGTACGGATTCTCTTCTGTGCCGGCTTGAATAATACCGATAAAGCGTTTTTTATCTTCACGAGCAAAACGGTAAGTAGCGCTCTCTGCCGGTGTAGCTTCGAGGTTGTACATGTGACCGGTTTCTTCTTGAATTTTCACTAAACGAGCACGAATATAATCCAAGAATTTTTCAGCAAATGCACGTCCCCACTCGTCACCGATGTCATGTTTTCCGTCGGTATAGTTGGCAATCATTTCATTGATACCGTTAACACCGATAGTAGAGAAGTGATTTCTTAATGTTCCCAAATAACGTTTGGTGAACGGGAACAAGCCTTTATCTATCAATTCTTGAATTGTTTTGCGTTTTAATTCTAAAGATGTACGAGCAATGTTCATTAACTCATCAACACGCGCAAACAATCCTGCTTCGTTGTTTTTATATACATAGCCCAAGCGCGCACAGTTAAATGTAACCACACCGATTGAACCTGTTTGTTCGGCCGAACCGAACAATCCGTTACCTTTAGCCAACAATTCACGCAAGTCTAATTGCAAACGGCAGCACATAGAACGAATTTGTCCCGGTTTTAATACCGAATTAATAAAGTTTTGGAAGTAAGGCAATCCGTATTTTGCAGTCATTTCAAACAACAAAACGGTGTTTTCGTCTTCCCACGGAAAATCAGGTGTCATATTATATGTAGGAATCGGGAAAGTAAACGGACGACCTTTAATATCACCTTTCATCATAACGGTAATATAAGCTTTGTTAATCATATCCATTTCTTTTTGCAATTCGCCATAAGTAAATGGCTGTTCAACACCTGCAATCAAAGGATGTTTGTCACGCAAATCTTCCGGACATACCCAGTCAAAAGTAAAGTTTGTGAACGGAGTTTGCGAACCCCAACGAGAAGGAACATTCAAGTTATAAATGAGTTCTTGGAAGCATTGTTCAACTTGTTCATAATTCAAGTTATCAGCTCTGATATACGGGGCTAAATATGTGTCAACAGATGAAAATGCTTGAGCTCCGGCCCATTCGTTTTGCAAGGTTCCCATAAAGTTAACCATTTGACCGATTGCAGCAGACAAGTGTTTTGCAGGACCGGCTTCAGCCTTACCCGGAACACCGTTAAAGCCTTCGTGAAGCAAGTTTTTCAAAGACCAACCTGCGCAATAAGCTGCCAACATATCCAAATCGTGAATATGGATATCTCCGTTACGATGAGCTTCACCAACATTTGCCGGATATACGTGACTCAACCAATAGTTAGCGGTAACTTTACCCGAAACGTTCAAAATAAGACCACCGTTTGAATAACCTTGGTTAGCATTGGCATTTACGCGCCAGTCTAATCTGTTCAAATATTCATTGATAGAACTTTCAACATCAACCACAACTTTCTTATCGCTACGTGCACGAGAACGTTGATCTCTGTACAAAATATATGCTTTGGAAGTAGCGAAATAGTTTGCCGAAATCAACACTTGTTCAACAACGTCTTGGATACATTCGATAGTTGGCAAAGAATCGGTAAACTTGTGTTCTAAAACTTTTAAAACCTGTCCGGTTAAGAGATAGCATTCTTGTTCACCAAATTCTCCTGTAGATTCTCCGGCTTTGCGGATAGCATTAAAAATTTTATCGCTATCGAACGGAGCTAATGTACCATCTCTTTTGGTAACATTGGAGATTTTTGAGCTGTTCGCTATCTTCGATGCTTCATATTCGTGGTTAGACATTTTAACTTTTTTTCCTTTTATTTAGTGGTTGCTCATTTTAATTCTTTGTGTACTATATATAGTATTAAAAAAAAGTAAACAGACTATATATAGTATTCACAACTTTTTTAAATTCTATCTTTCGGCTTTGAATCGGCAAGAAAAATAATCTTTGTACATAGTGCTATAAACTACATTTTTCAGCAATACCAATTTCCTTAAATTTTAAAATAAAAAGGCTTTAAATCACCTACCCTATTATAAAAACGGCAAAAAAAATTTTTTCAATGGTGGATTATGCTGTGGACTATTTTTTATTTATGCAAAATCAAACACTTACACTCAACACATTGATTCTAAACAGATTATTTTATTAATAAAAACAGCCGTCAAAAAGTTTAATTGTTGTATTACTGCGCAAAATTGATTATATTGGCAAAAGTTAGGAAATAAATATGGGAATATAATAATGAATAAATTTATTACAACTTGCACTGTTTTTACTTTACTCGGAACATCTTCAGCCTTAGCTCAAACCGCTAACGACCTTGAAAAAATCGAAAACTATCTTAACTCGGTTAAAACTTTGCAAGCCCGATTTGTTCAAAATGCGAGCAACGGAAATGTTGCCGAAGGAACAATATATATTGAAAAACCCAACAAGATAAGAATGGAGTATGATGCTCCTACCAATGTATTAATTGTCGGCAACGGAGATTATATCGTATATAATGATAAAGATTTAGACCAAATCAGCAATATTGATTATGAGGATATTCCTGCATCCTTAATTTTAGGTAATAATATAAAGATCGACGGCAAAAACATTAAAGTCGATTCTTTTTACAAAGATGGCGGCACCACGATTATCGGACTTGATTATAAAGAAAAAGGCGATATGGGACCGATAACTTTAACTTTCGGAAATTCGCCGTTTGAGTTGAAACAATGGAAAATCGTTGACCCGCAAAGCGTTGAAATATCTGTTTCCTTATACGGAATCCAAACCGATAATGAATTAGACCAATCATTATTCCAATTCCGTAAAAAAACGAATCCGTTAAGCAAGAAAAAAGGACGTTAATGCTTAAAATCGCTACTTGGAACGTAAATTCAATCCGCATCCGACTAAATCTTTTAAATAAACTGATTAAGGACGAAAATCCTGATATTATCTGTTTGCAAGAAGTAAAAGCAAAAGAAGAAGATTTTCCTTTTAATGAAATCAAAGAGCTCGGATTCGATAATATCGCTCTGTATAGTATTCCGGGATATAACGGAGTTGCAATCCTTTCAAAACTTCCGTTTGTAAATGAACAAAAATATACTCGTGTCGGAAAAGATGATGCCAGACATATTAGTGTTGAATTGAATAATGGTATTGAATTACACAATATATATGTTCCGGCAGGAGGAGATATTCCTGATACGGACAGCAACCCGTCTTTTGTTCATAAACTTAATTTTATTGATGAAATGAAAGAGTTTTTCGGCACAACACAAAACAAAAAGCGTATTATCTGCGGTGATTTTAATGTTGCTCCGCTTGATAATGATGTTTGGAATCACAAAGCAATGCTGAAAATAATTTCACATACTCCCATTGAAATAGAAAAAGTATCTGATTGGTTCAGTGGCGGAAATTTTACTGATGTTGTTCGCAGTATATATCCCGAACCCGAAAAAATATATTCGTGGTGGAGTTATCGCAACCCTAATTGGCAAACCAACAATAAAGGACGTCGGCTTGACCATATTTGGTGCAGCCCTGATATTATGCCCAAAATAAGTAAAGTCAAAATCCTCAAAGATTTTCGTTTACAAGAACGTCCTTCCGACCATGTCCCCATAATTGCCGAATTAGAAATTTAACCGATAACCGTTATCTTCGGTAATAATTATATTGTCATCAGAATTTTCTTCTTCAATTTTTTGACGAAGACGATAAATATGCGTTTCCACCGTATGAGTCGTAGCTTCCGGATTATACCCCCAAACCTCCGATAAAAGCTCGTTTTTGGAGACAACCTTTTCATGAGCCTTATATAAATATTTAATTATTGAAACTTCTCGCTCGGTCAACTTGGTATTGTGGTTGCTTATCGTATTATGAAGTTCCTTTTTGCCCGTATCCAAAACATATTTATTAAAAACAAGCTGTCCGTCGCTACTGTGAGCAAATAAATTACTGCAAGATAAAACCATATCCAAAAAATATTCTAATCGGAAAGGTTTAGAAACTACAACAACAGAATCGCCGAAATCATTATCTGTATTACCCAGAAAGATTATAGGACTTTTGCGAAGTTTATTTTGCAAATCTTTAACCGCCTCAACATCTTCGTCAACTACGGCTATGTCAAAAATTGTATCTTCGCTCCATTCATCAAAAACGACAAAACCTTCGGTATATAATTTCAGTTGTTCTTTAATATCAAGGGCAAAATCACCAGATTGGGAAATAAATAATATATTAGCCATTTTTCTCTCCTAAAATTTTATACCGACACCGGCAATATAGGCATATCCCTTATTGCTATCCTCTGATGTTTGACCATCAAATCTGGCATGTGCAACCGCTGTATAAAAATCGATGTAACGATTATACTGATACGATCCGGACAGTTGAATTATTTCATCTTCATAATCTTGTCCATCGGCTTTGGAATAAAAGTATGTTAAAGCGGTTTTTAGCGGACCTATTTCATAGCTCAAACCGACATTATAGGCCCAAGCATCACGATATCCGTCAAAATATTCTATAGCATCTCTTGTCGGTTTATTTATACTTTCATCATAATGGTTTACCCAAGTTCGACGAATACCACCGCCTAATGTCCAACCTTTACGATAAATATTAAATCCGGCAGAAACTTCGGTATCGTTATCATCAAAATATGCCGCACCTAAAGAACCGGACAAACTAAAATCAGCCAGTTCTCCCGAATGATATACAGAAGCGATATACCCCGATTTATATTTGTATGACGCATGACGATTTACCAACCCGTCCTGACTGTATGTATTAGGAACATAAGTAAATCCTATCATTGTGCCATCGTTAAATTCCGGAGATATATATGTTACTTTCGGAGCTGTTCCATCGGTATTTATATCGGTTGAATTTAGAGTGCGATAACCTGTCCCCAAACTGTTTCTTTGCCAGTTAGGATTGGCAATAAAATTAACAACATCACTCTGATTTACCCCCAACACTCCGATATCCGGTGCACTGACACCCAACTGGTAAGCGGCATTGTAACTTTGCCCGAAAATCAATTTTCCGTAAGGCGAATCGAAAATACCATAAACTTCCTCTCCCCAGTTACCATGATTGTAGTCTTTTAATTGCTGATCAATTCCGTAAGATAAATCTACATAAGCTCCTAACTGATAATCTTCGGCAAAATGATATTGAGCTATCAAACTCGCAGATAAGCGTGTCGGTAAATGATTGTGCGAATCGCTACGTGACGAATCGGAATCCAAATCACTGTAACCATAAAGAGTTTTCGCTTTACCGAAAGCTTCAAAATGCCACTCCCCCGAATACGCATTAGCAGAAATTATGCTTAATATACAGGCTGTTAACATTGCTTTTCTTATCATATTCATTCCAATCCTATTTTTTTGCAAAATTTTGTCTAGACTTTTACATAATAAGTATGTTAGCATACATACAATTTAACAATTCTTAACAATATATATTATGTCAAAATTCAATTACGATGAGTGTGAAGAGGTAGATGCAATCCGCGAAGACTATCTCACATTTTCTTGCGAAGAGCTACGAGAAGAAAGACGTCGCTTATATTCACAAGAAAGAGAAAACAAAACAAGAATCCAAATCATCAACGAAATCTTGAAAGATGCCGTTTGTGACATGGAAAATGATTATTAACCCGTTAAAAAAATTTTTTTACTCCCGATGTTTAAGCTCGGGAGTTTTTTTGTGGTAAAAATTAAATTTGTAATATATATTGTAAGTGTTTTTATTTTTTGGAGAAAGATATGAAAAAATTGTTTATGGCTATGACTTGTGCTTTATTATTCGGTTGCAACTCGAATAACTATGACAGTATTAAAGGAAATAAATATGTTACTAATGACAAGGGATTAGAAATTACATTAGTTTTTGATAAAAACTCCAATGATTTTTACGGACAAGCCGTAAATAATTATTTCGGAACATATTCTAACGAGAAAGAAAACATCAAGTTTTCTTTGGGCGGTTCAACAATGATGGCTGCTCCTGAAGAATTAATGAATACGGAAGCTGCATATTTTAAGTTTTTAAGCGAAGTTGATACATACACAGTAAAAGAAAACAAGCTTATATTAAAAACAAATGCTCAATCTATGGAATTTGAACAAACAGAAGAGGAATAGTTATGCTTGATACTTTGCAACAACAAATTAACGATTTATATTACAAGGTTAAAGAAATAAAATATAATGACACTACTTCCGTTTTGCGTATGATTGCGGAAACAGAAAGACTTTCTGCACAATACCGTAATAATACCGAGTTGTTAATTTTGCAAACTCACTTGCAAATTATGAATTCTCAGGAGCAAAAAGCTCGTGCAATTGCCAACAGAGTATGGGAATTAGGCGGAAATATAAGCTTGATGTTTGAAAAAATGTATTTAGATGATTTAATCAATTTACATATGACAGATATGGCTACCGTCTTAATTCGTCCGAAATTTGAAAACATAAATGACGGAATGAAAGTTTTTCCGTTGGAGATGATACGTTATGCCTTGATGATAGGTAACGCCCCCCTCTTAAAAAGAATTGCAACTACCAATACATCTAACGCTTTGCTTCAATCATTAAATCAATTTGCAGACACATATATCAGAACACAATATTCTACACACTTTACTAATATTCAGAAAATCATAGCCGACAACTTCGGTTCACTCATTTGCGGATATGATTTTAACTCATATACAGACAGAGGATTTACGGATATTGAGATTGTTTTATATTTCAGCAATTATGACTTTAATCTGAAAAAATATAAAATGCTCATTGACAGCAAAATAGACGGCTATTTGTTATCCGCCGGAGCAAAACGAATATATAATTTGAACTTTGTATGCAAAAATATAAAAGACAGGAACTAACCTGTCTTTTTTATTTTTAACTGCCCGGTCTTAAGAATGGTCTGTCCGGACGTTTGTTTTCGTTTTGCTCAACGCGAATTATCAGCTTTTCTCCTGATTTTTGCAAAAGCTTTTTCAACAAATTCATTGCAACAACTTGTTCGTTTTCGCCATTTTCAAACAAAACAAATCTGTTTTGATGATCATTAATGGAACCGTCTGCATCTTTCATTTTAAGTTCAACGGATACAACCATTTGCATTCTTTTGGTTTGAGCATTTATCGGATCTATTTTTGCTTTAAGAACCTTTGATGTGATAGTGTAATCTGCACCATCAGGATTTTCTAACAAAGTATATAAATCCTCATTTACAAAAAACTCTTTCAAAACACTAATCGGTTTTGATGAGTGAGTATTATTATAAAACTGAACCGGGGCAATATATACTAATGCTTTTGGTTGCTCACCGTATAAATCCGGCTCTTCTGTTTTTGTTATTTCCGGCTGAACTTCCGGTTTTTCTTCTTCAACGGTAGCTTCTGAAGGTTCTCCTTCATAGGCAACTTCAGCTTTTGTAGGTTCAGGAACAACATTAAATTCTTTTGCTCCGTCATACATAAGCGGGGATTCCGACACTTCTTTTATCGGTTCAGCACTCTCTTCGGTAATATTATTCTCTTTCTTAAAATCATATTCCGGTGCCGGATTTGAAGGAGAGTAATTGGCAATTACTGTAACAATATCTTGAGCCGGAATCGAACCGTTGACTTCAACACATAGCTCATTTGCATCTTGGCTGGTAGTTTTAACCGACATATTTTGAACATAGTTATCTACCAGATTATATACAATAACATTATAATCATGTTCCAGCATGTTAGATTTAAGCTCTAACAGTGACGGAATTTGACTTACTGCATTGTAACTAGCCTTGTCGGTTACTCTGACACGAACACTCGACTTAGAATGGCTGCTGTTGAAAATTTCGCAAGCAGTTCCGGATACATTTATTACGTCTTCTTTTGCTGCAACAGAAAAAGCTATCAATGAAGAACACAATGTATAAAGCAAAAATTTAGATTTCATTACCACCAACTCTGATCATCATTCATTATGGGACTTAATGTTTCAACCCAGGTTCCTACTTCGTTTTTTCTATTATCTTTCATTATTGTTTTATATACGATAATACTTGTATTTCTGGCAGGAATCGGATTTCTGCTGATTATTGTTTCCAAAACGTAGTCTGCCTTGAGTTCACTATCAGCCAATATATATTTTTTTGTTCCCTGTAAAATATCTTTTGTTACCTTTGTTGCATACTCTACATTATCCGGAACAACGACACTTCCTTGTTGTTTTGGTTCTAAAACGTAAATTGTCGGCAACTTTCCGCCGGAATATTTTTCCGATGTATCTTTCAACATTTTATTGATCGAGCGTGATGCCAATACGGTATATATCTGCTGTGATGTAGCTTCTTTATATGGTTTATTTTGATACAATACCGGAAGATTTTTAACTTCTTCAACCGTTTTTACTGAAGAATCGTCATCACCGAATATTGCGCCGTTTGAACAAGCGGCCATCATCAAAAGCAGCGGTAACGCATAAATATATTTCATTACATTTCCCCATAAAATTATTTTTGTGTAGCATAGACGATTTTTTATTACTTATCAAACAAAATTTTACCAACAGTTGCCAAAGATAAATTTATGTTTTATAGTGCCTAAAACTTTTAAAAATTTTAGGAATAAAAATGATACTGATTATCGCTGCAATATTACTGGGATTATTGGCTCTAATCAAGCCCTTACAACGCAATAACTTTTATATTCTACACGTTTTGTTGGTTGTCGGAGCAGCTTGGTATATCGAAACAACATATTTTCCGAATGTCGAATTACACATATTTCTTCAAAAATGGCGTAGTGTTTTGATGATTTTTGCTGTAATCCACCTAATTTCAATAAACTTGGTTACATTTTTAGCTTATGGTGCAGATAAACGAGCTGCTCAAAAGGGTGCTTGGAGAATACCGGAAGCACAACTGCACAGCTTAGAGTTTATGGGAGGCTGGTGCGGTGCCGTAATCGGTCAAAAGTTTTTTCACCATAAAAGCAAAAAAAGAAGCTATCAATCATTTTTTTGGGCATTAATGCTTGCGGAAGCTGCATTGATATATTTTATTCTTAAATATTTGAACTTTATATAAATCTAATAAGGATTTCGGATAATGAAACTTAAAAACGAAGAAGTTGGAAAAGAACTTAAATTCTCACAACATTATAAAGAAATGTGGCCTTTTGTTAAACCATATTGGTTTAGGGCGTTATTAGGCATATTAATATGTATTCCGGTTGGAGCATTAGATTCCGTTATCGCCTTTTCCTTAAAACCTTATATGGATTATGTGTTGGTTGATAAGTCAGCATCTTCTCCGACATATATTCCTATCTTAATTGTAGCCTTTACCACGGTTCAAGGTTTTCTCAATTATGCCGCAACCTATCTAAATACTTGGGTGGGCACTAAAATCAATCACGATTTAAAGAGAGCATTATTTAAGAAATTAATGTCATTTGAAGCGGCTTTTTATGATAAAAATGCTTCCGGATACGTTATACAGCGTTTTACAACCGATGCTGATACGGCTTGTACCGGACTTTTAGATAATTTGAAGTTGTTTGTATCTCGTTTCTTCTCGTCCGTATCTTTAATTGTGGTATTAATTTATAATTCTTGGCAACTTGCCATAATTGCCGTCATTGTGCTTTTATGTGCATTATTACCTTTAGCACAAGTAAGAAGACGCATTAAGGGAATTATTAAAAAGACCATTGACGAATCATCAACCATTTTGACGCATTATAATGAAAGTTATGCAGGCAGTAAAACTATTGCTTCTTATAATTTACAACAAAAAATGTATAACCAATTTAATGACATTTTGCGTTCCTTGTTCAAACTTACGATGAAAATGGTACAAAGAACCGGTTGGATGACACCGACAATGCATATTGTCGTTTCTGTCGGTGTCGGCGGTGTTATCGGTTACGGAAGCTATTTGATTGTAAACGGAACAATCACCTCCGGTAACTTTGTGTCGTTTATTACGGCATTGATTATGTTATATACTCCGATAAAAGGTATCGGAAAGAACTTTAACAATGTTCAAGTTTCTTTCTTGGCTATTGAACGCATTATGGAAATTTTGGAAACAGAACCTACCGTTGCAAACAAGGAAAATGCTAAAGAACTGAAAAAAATCAATAAAAACATTTCATTTAAGGATGTTACTTTCGGATATTTACCTGAAATTGACGTATTAAAAAATATAAATTTAGATATTAAAGCCGGTTCAACCGTTGCTTTTGTCGGTAACTCCGGCGGCGGAAAAACAACCATCGTAAATCTGTTGCCGCGTTTTTATGATGTTTGTCAAGGAAGCGTACGTATAGATGATAATGATATAAGAGATTATACTCTCGAATCTTTACGAGACAATATTGCCGTCGTTTTCCAAGATAATTTTCTGTTCTCAGGCACAATCCGTGATAATATTCTCTTAGGTAAACCCGATGCAAGCGATGAGGAAATTCAAAAAGCATTGCAAATGGCATATTTAGAGGATTTTGTAAACTCACAAGAAGACGGACTTGATACTTATATCGGAGAAAGAGGTTCTTCTTTGTCCGGCGGACAGCGTCAAAGACTTGCAATTGCCAGAGCCATGATAAAAGATGCACCGATAGTTATTTTGGACGAAGCAACATCTGCTCTTGACAACAAGTCGGAAGCCGTTGTTCAAAAAGCTATTGAAAACCTTATGAAAGATAGAACTGTTTTTGTTATTGCTCACCGCTTATCAACAATCCAAAATGCAGATACCATCGTGGTTATTAATAATGGCGAAATTGTTGAAACCGGCAACCATCAACAGCTTATGCAAATTGAAAACGGAGCATATCAAGCATTGTATAATGCTCAATTTAAAAAAGCTCAGTAACAATCAGTAGTATTTATTTGTAAAGTTCAGGCAGTAATGATTTTTTATCTTTGCTGCCTTTATTTTTTTTAGACAGCAAGGTCATAACTTTATCCAATCGTTGAAAATCAAATTCCCCTTGTTTACCTGAATATAACATCGTTGTAAGTTGCTTTAGGCAAGATGATAATTCCGCATTATTATAAATATCCGACACATCATCAAGATTGCGAATAACCTCATCGGGATTATTGTTTTTTGCCCATAAAATAACTTCATCACGGATAGTTTTCAAATCTCGGCTTTTTATTGCTTTTTTAACATTCGGTTGAACAACCTGTTTAGGTTCTTCCTTCTTATCTTTGGAAGATTGTTGAAGCTTGAGCAAAACATAACTAGCTCCAAGTCCTAATGCAAAAGCTAGCGCAATCAATCCCACAATAGTTTTGGGCGGTAAACTTGTTTCTTTTGTTTCAAGTGTATTTTGCTCATCATCTTTTGCAATATCATTAACAGGTTGACTCGGTTTTATTTTAGGTTTAGCAGCCTGACCGATAACATTGACATCAACAGCAGGAAGAACCGCTTTTTCCATCTTTTGAGTTTTTACATTATACCAAGGAACAACAACTTCCGGAATGGTGATTTTTCCGCCCTCATCCGGTATATAGACGACGTTAATATCCATTTTAGATATTATTCCTTGCTCAACTACCACACTTTCTGTTTGCGGATTTTCCGGATATTGCTTAATTCCGGTTACTTCCGGAAAAACAAGTTTAGGAAGTTGAGTATCTGTTACACCTGCTGCTAACAATGTAATTTTGCGATTTACGGATTCTCCGACTTTGAATTCAGGTAATTGCTCATCCCAATCGGAACTTATTTCAACTTGAGATGAGGGTAGCCACCAATAACCGTTATTATCCTGCGGTATCGGTTGAACATCAACATTAACAGGCTGAGCAACCAAATTAATACTGCTCATTGCCGGATTCATTCCGCCAAGTCCGGTAAAACTGTTATCAAACCAAACATTAAACATATCGGAATATCTGTTGCGAACCTTATTTTCATCTACGTAATACCCATTAAAACGTAACTCCGGCACGGTAATTTTTCCGCTTTTTTGCGGAAACAGAGCATATTTTATTTCAATCTTTTTAACCTCTGTTCCGTTATCTATTTCTTCGGTTACAACAGGATTATCAAGTTGTTTTATCACCCAATCCTTATTTCCGTTATCCGCAAATTGAGGAAGATTTCCCTGAATCTGCTCAGTGGTTTTAATCACTAATGTATATATAATTTGCTCTTGGAATAATGGTTTATCATTACTTATACTGCGTCCGAGTGCAAATTTCGGAATATTTGTTCCTTGTGCGTTTTCATTTGCTACTTTTAATCTTATCGGTTTGGTTGATAAGTCTTTAAATGCAATAGAAGGGATTGTGACATCTCCTGAATTTTTGGGAGACATAACAACATTCCACGAATAGTATCTGTTGGTTTTTCCGTTAACGGTACTACTTTTGTATTCTCTGCCGACAGAAAAAATCGTAAAATCTTTTTCTAAAGATGCAAGCTCCGGCTGAGAAGTCCCCGGATTCCCTTCGTATTGCAAAGTTAATACAAAGGTTTCTCCTACAGGTACGGGATTTCGATTAATCTTGGCAATAAAACTTTCTGCTTTTGCAGATAAGCTAAACAATAAACTAACAACAAGTATTAACCAAAATTTTCGCATAATTACTTATCTCCATATCTGTTTTTATTATATTCTTTACGAATAAAGGCTCTTAATAAACCACCTGCATCTTCGGGAATATTGCGATATGCCATTTCTCTGGCTTGTGTTTCTTCATCAAACTCACCCTTATCATCTTGAGTATAACCTCCTTGAGCGGTTGCCTCCTCGTCTGTTTTTTCCTGAGGGTCAGAAGGAGAAGGTGTAGGAGTTTCTGCCGCTGATGAAGATGATTGTTTTTCTTCATCATTTTCATTTTGAGCCTGTGGCGAAGATGATTGTTGGTTGTTATTTTCTTTTTTATCTTGAGAATTATCCGAATTTTGTTGTTGGTTTTCACCATTTTCCCCTCCGGATTTTTCTTCCTTATTTTCTTGAGACTTTTGCTGTTCTCCCTTATCTCCTTGACCGGAATTGTTACTATCATCACCCTCTTCCGTTTGCTGTTTTTTGCTTCCGGAGCTACTGCTTTCGTCTTGTTTATTTTCTTTATCGTTTTTATCTGATTGATTTTTATTTTTTTGTTGTTCTTGTTGCTGTTGTTTCAAATATTCTAAATTAAATTTAGCATCCTTATGTTCGGGAGCTATTTTTAAGACTTCTTCATATTTCTTTATTGCATCTTCAATTTTTCCGCCTTTTGCCAAAGCATTTCCTAAATTATACATACTTTCGACATCGTCATTTTGAGCAAAGAACTTGGAGGCATTTTCAAAATCTCCATTGCGATAAAAAGCCGATGCCTTCCATTTTGTATTACTGAAATCATTTGCAGCCTGTTCATAGTTGCCATCAGAAAAAGCTTTTAATGCGTCTTGATTGTTGTTAGTAAAAAATCCTGCATTAGCCTGTGTCGTCATAGCTAACCATAATGCTACCATAAGAATCCCTTTACGGAAAAAATACAAAGAACAAATCAACGGAATAAATAATAAGTAGTACCCGTTATCTTCCCATACTTCTCTCTCGTTTTCTGTTTTTTTCAATTCTGATGAAACCTGATTATTTATTTCATTGATTAGCGGTTTAATATCATTAGCAATGTTCAATATCATACCACCGCCTTTTTGAGCCAAAAGTCGAAGTTTTTCATTTTCCGATGCTCTCACTGCTACAACATTTACAACGTACCCCTCAGAAAGAGACTTGCTTGCCGAATCTAATGCCGCATTAAATTCTTGTCCGGCATCAGCCGTAAAAACAACAATATTTCCTTTAGAATATCCGCCTTGTTTTAAGCGTTCGACAGCCATATCTATCGCGCGATTAAGTTTATCTCCGTTTTCGGGCATTATATCTCGTCCTATCGCCGGCAGAAGATTTATAATTATATTATTATCTTCCGTAATCGGACTAATAAGAAACGGTTCATCAGAGTAAACTATCAATCCTGTTTGTGTTTTTAATTCTTTTACCAAATCGCTGATACCATATTTAGCTCGGGCTAATCTGTTCGGAGTAATATCGATATTTTCCATATCCGAAGAAAGGTTTAATAAAATCATTACCGGATTTTCAGGAGCAAAAGACGGCATATTCTTCTTTTGCCATGTAGGTCCGGATAAAGCTAAAACAGCTCCGATTAAACCGATGATAGCCAAATATCCGATAAAACTTCTTTGTTGAGAGCTCCCTCTGATAAGCAGGAAATTGAGCAATTTTTTATCACAGACATTTTCCCATGCCGATACATTTTTCAAACTTGAAAAAAAGTGGCGATAAACAAAAAACGGAACAATCAATAACACCAAAAACCACGGGCGCAAAAAATGAAAATTATTAAGAAATTCGGTCATTTTCCCCTCCTCCCGTAAAACAAAAGTGCAATAAACGTAATTATCAAAGAAACAAGTAACGGATAAAAATACAAATCTTTGCGGTCTTGAATAAATCTGTCTTCATCTATACTTGCTTCCAAATCATCAATTTCCTGATATATTTTCTGCAAACCTTTGGTATCGGAAGCCCTAAAGTAGCTTCCTTTGGTTTCGGTTGCCAACTGTCTTAAACTTTGCTCATCAAGTCCGGTTGCTTGAGGAACTTTTATGCCGAAAAATGAGCTGATTAACCTGCTTTCGGAACCGACACCGATTGTATATATCTTAACATTTTCATCCTTAGCCAATTTCAACACTTCCGGCATACTCAAACTTCCGTCATTATTTTCACCATCCGTAAGAAGAATTATTATTTTATCACCGGTTTTATCTTTTTCTTTGCGTAGTGTTTTTAGCGCCAACCCGACAGCATCTCCTATTGCGGTTGAAGTTCCTGCCATTCCGGCATCGGTTGACCATAAAATATTTGAAATCGCAGCTTTGTCGAAAGTTATCGGAGACTGCAGATATGCACGACTTCCGAACAAAATCAAACCTATTCTGTCATTAGGACGTTTTTTTATAAAACCGTCTGCAGCAATTTTTACGGCGGTAAGACGATCTATTTGACGACCTTGATAACTGAAATCCGCTTCACGCATAGAATTTGATATATCGGTAATCATCAATATATCGTATCCGATATTATTTAAGCGAATGGGTTCACCCACCCACTGCGGTCTGGCAATAGCAATAGTCATAAATACCCATGCCAAATACATTAAATTCCATATTTTTTTGCTGTTGACCGCATTATAACTTCTGCCCCATAACGAACCGGATATAATATTTATTTTAGCAACCTCTTTTACAAAAGGAACTCGCAAAGCATCTCCGTGCATTCCTTTTATCGGTTTGAACAAATGATATACGACAATCGGAGCTAACAGTAACAAAAATGCCCAAGGATATAATATTGAAATCATAGATTTTCTCCTATCCAAGAGCGGCAAAAATCGTATAAATCATTTATGTCCTGCTGACTGTATACTGCCGTATCGGGATTTATATACGGAGCATTAATCAACAAATTTGCAGCTCCGTCTTTTATGGGACTTTTGCTATGAGAATTTAAGAATTTTATCCATTCTTTTGACAGAAGAGTTGAAGCCTCCGGATATTTATACACACATATTCTGCGTAGAATTTCCGACATTTTAATTGCCGAAGCCGTTTTTTTATCAAGTGAATCCAACAATCTTATTGCGTAAAGTTTCTTACTTTTAATGCGATACAAACGAACAAAATAAATACTTGCCATTAAAAAAATTATAATGGCAAGTATCAACCACCATCCGTAAGCCAAAGGCCACACGGAAATAGTATCCTGCGGTAGATGAATATCTCTCAATTCAGGCAAATTATCATTCATAATAACAACCTCTGTTTTATTACCTTAAATTTAAGCGGTAATATAACAAATATCAAGATATTAAATTATGATGCTTTGGATATTTGATCAATTAATATTGCGATATTGGTAATAAAAATCTTAACCGAAATGGCAAGTAAGATAATACCAAAGCATTTTTTCATAACATAGATACCACCTTGTCCGAGTTTCTTTTCGATAACTTTTGCTGCTTTTACAACAACGTAAATAACTAATATATTTACAAAAATCGCAAGCAATACGTTGATGTCAGCATATTGAGCACGAATTGAAAGAAGAGTTGTCAATGCTCCCGCACCGGCAATAAGCGGAAACACTAACGGAACGAAGTTAGCTTCTTTAGGAGTGTCGGGGCTTTCTCTGAAAATTTCAATATCAAGAATCATTTCCATAGCCATAACAAAAATAATCAACGAACCGGCAATAGCAAATGATGACAAGTCAAGGTTAAACAGTTTTAGGAACAGTTCTCCGACATAAAAGAACACTAAAAACATTACCAAAGACAAAACTGATACTTTGCGAGGGCTTATTTTTTTGCCATGTTTTTTTAAGTTAATGATAATCGGAACAGAGCCGACAATATCAATAACCGCAAATAAGACCACAAAAGCTCCGAAAAATTGTTGAAAATCAAATTGTGAAAACATTTTATTCCTCTTTAATTAAGTTATTTTATGCCCCTTATTAACACTATAAAAAGTATAGTCAATCATATAATTTAATTTTAATTAATAAATATGATATAGCATCTTTAATAAAGGTGAATTATGGCGAAGAAAAATAAACAAATACTGATAAAACCTATAAACATCGATAAGATGGAAAGCGAAAGATATTTGGTCGGAAAAACCATTGTTTATTCTCGCGATAAACGTTTTAAAACTACTGCCAAAATATTTTTATGTATCGATACATCTTTTAACGAAGAAATGGGACACGAATGTGAACTGTATAAAATAGTTATTCGTAAAAAGCATGTCGTTGCCTATTGCCTTCTATATAAAGAAAACAATCGTATTCAGGTTCCGTTATTCGGCAGTACCGATACTCATTATCGTGTCGGACACATTCTTTCACAAATTACCATTGACAGAATGTATGATTTAGATTGTGACGGAATCGATTTAACTGCCAGCTGGAACAGTATTTTGCACCACTATACGATGGGATTTCGACCTAAAGACCAAAAACTGATTGATGCGCAAGCTTGTGATAATGCCCTGAAAAATAATAACATAAAAGAGATATTAAAAATCGGTTGTTTGCCGATGTATATGCCGCAAATTGAACTTAATAACAAATATAATAATTTTAAGACACCTATATTAGATTACCAAAAAATTATCGATGAAAAAACTCATGTCGGAAATGTCCGCATCTATAACAATTTGACACATCAAAGAGAACAACTTTTTGTTTATCGAGAAGATTGTGACACGGAAGCAGAAGTATATACTATTTGCAGACCAGCAACAAAAGAGCGAAAAAAACAAAAAATCGGCAAAATTGTATTAAATTATTTCTACCTTGATAACGGAAAATATATAAGCAACTTCGGAACATATCCGAAATGGTCGGTTTTTTCATGGTATGGCAATGAACAATTTTTGGATAAAACTTTTGCCGAATATTGGTCAATTATTAAAACTGATGAATTTGATGAAAAAAATATTATAAAGGCTTTGTTTCAAATAGCATTAGAAGCAGGAAAACTTTATGACTGCCCTCGCTTACAAATAGAAGCCGACTGGGAAGAACATTTATTAATGTACAGATACGGTTTTAGAACGCAGTTTTATGACAATCCCAAAACAGCGGAAGAAATTTGTAAAATTATCAGAAACGAAGAAAAAAATGCCTCAACAATTAACCTGAACAAACTCGGAAGTGTTGATATGTTCTTAGAAAAAGCAAATGTCAGCGAAAAACAAAAGAACAGCCGCGTACTATACATTAAGTGCAAATACACCATAAATAGACAACAACTATTGCGTTACAAAAGACAAAAAAACGATAAAATATCAAAATAATTTCTATTTTTTTAGCAGATTGGTTGATTTTTGAGTTTTTTAGGATATAATGTTAGCTAACAAAAAATTTTTATAGCTATGACAGAACTGATTATTTTATTTGTCTCCATTGTTATGGCGATGGTGATGATGTTTATCGCGAGTGAAAAATTGCTACATGAAAAAGCCCCAAAACTTGATAGGATTGTCGGTATCGTACAAAGTATAACCGGTATTGCCGCAGTAATATCTATCTTTTGTTCAACTGTTTGGCTTGCATACATTAGCTTCTCATTTGCAGGATTTTTGTTGGTAGCCGTACCTTTTGTTGTTGTTTTTATATACAGCAATATTTGGTGGCGAGTTTCAATGATTGTTTCTTTAGGAATGTTTGTTTCTCTTTATTATACAGAAGGAGATTTCAACATTTTTATGATTGTTGCACTTTCTGCATGCGCAATATTCATTGCCCGTGCGATTACAATCTTTTGCACAAAGAAACAGCTGTAAAAAAAGGCTCTTTATCCTTAGTGGTAAAGAGCCGCTTTTTTTATTTCTTAAAAGATTTTCGAGGTTTTGATGAAAAACTTTTCTTTTTATTTGTTTCATTTCCTGTTTTTTCTTTTTTGTTGAAACTATCAAACTTCTTCTTACCGTCAAATTTCTTTTTATTATTTTTTACGTTAGTTCGGTTATTCCAAGAGGAACGCTTGCCGGCAAACTTAGTTGTTGCTTTTTCTTCTGTTTTTATTTTCGGTTCTTTAATTTCAACCACGACATTTTTCATTCTTTCTTTGGCTTTCATTGCACTTTTGCATACAGAAAAACCGAAAAATCCGACATTTCTTCCTAAGGTGTAATAATAGTTATGAACATAAGCAATCAATCCCGACTTTTCCAACCACAATTTGCCGTTTTCATCAATATATTTATCATCGACATTTACAGCAACAACTTCTGCCATAAACATATCATGAGTACCATAGTTGGTGATGCTCTTTACCTTGCATTCCAAGGACACCGGACTTTCTTCTATTTGTGGAGCTGAAACTTGAGAACATTTAGCAGGAGTAAGTTTCATTTCTTTGAATTTATTAACATCCCTACCCGATTTTACGCCGCAATAATCCGCAGCCGTTACCAACGGCAGATTTGTCAGATTAATTACAAACTCTCCGCTTTCTTTGATTAATTCATGAGAATAACGAGAAGGACGAATAGAAACATAAGTCATAACCGGATCCGAACTGACAATACCGGTCCAAGCTGCCGTCATAATATTCGGTTTATCCATTGTTCCGCAACTTACCATTACGGGAGGAAGCGGATATTCCATAGTTCCCGGTTTCCATGTTATTTTTGCCATTTAAAATCCTTTCTGTTTTATATAATTTCCCAAAGGTTTAATCTAATTTTTTATATTCTGCAACGATTTAATTAATGCTTAGGTCTTATGCTCATTTCTTCAAGAAAAAGTCCGAGTTTGTTTATATTGTTTCCGTATCCCAGTTCATGCGGAGATTTCATCCCTTTTATATTAAAAGAAATCGTTACTTTTCCGTTGTGTCCCACATATTTCGGAAAAACAACCAGTTTTCGCCTTGCGGAATTTTTGCCGTTTTCAAAATTCCATACATTATAATGTACATCGTTTACAATCGGTTCTACTGTTATAAGTTGGTTGTGTTGATTGATATATGCTCCAAGCTTAAATTCTACCTCGACGGGATAGCTGACTTTGGGAATTGTAAATGATATTTTAGCCAAATTCCCATAAGTCCATCTTCCGTCATCAATAATTTCGCTAAAACCTAAAAGCAAGATATGGGGATAATCCTTATTAAAATAGTATGTTTGATACAATTCCAGATTTTGTTTAGTAACTTTTTTATCAAATTCTCTTTCTTCTTTTTTAGAAAATGCTCTATCGCCAAAAAAATGAAAATCTACAATCCACTCATAGCTTTCGGGACTGATAATAAATAACAGAACAAGACCATATATGACTCCGATAAATGTAAGCAATAATATTCGTAAATTTCTTTGTTCCATACCCGTACTCCCGATATTTGTTCTATAATGACACAATAAAGTAAATTAATTACAAATATTTTTGGCGTATTTATAATTTAGTAACCGATATTTTTTATAAAGAGCCGGAAGGAGAATATTGATATGACAAATTTTCAGCTTTTTATCGGTTTATTATTGACTTTAACAATGATAATGCGTCCGTTTTTATACAAACCGGCAGCAGAACATTTTCCGTTGAATTTGTCTTCATTGTTTACAAGCACATGGTTGATAGTTTGTTTGGCTTTGTCTTTTCCGTGGTTAGGGCACTTATATACGGACAGATTTACAGAAATCACTACTTCTCCGTATTTATTGTTAAGTATGTTAAAAGGTATTCTTTTATGGGTATCGGTAAAACTTCAACAAAGCATAAACAAACAGAGCACTTCATCATCTGCTTTTTATACTTTTGTTTCTCTCGCTTTATCTTCTTTGGTAAACAATATCTTTTTTAATGAAGGTCTGAAATTATTTCAAATTATTTGTATTTGCGGATTCGGTATTTTGGGTATCGCTTTTATAATAATGGGAGATGCCAAAAGATTATCCGCTAAAAATAAAATAGCCTTTTTCGTTGCAATAATACTCGGAGCCTTATTCAGTGTCCAAGATCACCTTGCTATTCCTCAAGTGGGATGGTATGCGCATCTTCTTTATTCATCACTGTTTATGTTTTTAACCTGCTTTGTCGCAAAAATTTCAAAAAATGATTTTAAAACCATATTCAAGAACAAGACTATTGCGTTGGCAGGTGCTTTTTTCGGAGTTACGGAATTTTTGATTATATATGCTTCAATTAATATATTACCGGTAACTTTTGTTTCTATGTTTATGCGTTTAGCTACTCCGATTGTTATGTTAGTATCGGCATTTAAATATAAAGAACAAAGTTGGAAAAATCAGCTGATTTTCGGAATAATATCATTAGCTTTGGCATTACCGCTTATTCTGATAAAATAGCAACTTGCATTTTAGATATGTTTATGATAAAAAACAGGTACTATTTGTATTGTTGTATCTATTATTTGTCATAAGTTTTCACATCTATAAAATCAAATATCGGATACAAAAGTGTCATCTTTAAATATTCATAATAATCATGAAGAGATATTTCATTTTTTATGTGCTTTTTTTCTTAATCAGCCCTTTGTCATCTTATGCTCACAATCAGGAAGATGATACAAAAGCCCTGATAGAGATTATGGAAACGATAAGAATAAACGGTAGTGAAGTCATCGTCGGAAATGAAGATATGATTTGCTATAGCAAAAAATATATTTTTACACCTGACGGTTGGATTAGTGTTCCCAACACCCCGCCAAATCGAATCAAAATAGCAAAAGAAGACTTTGAAGAGATGTTGGTGATTTACGGCGGAAAAAAATATCGTATTATTTTTTATCGGAATAACGACAGGCTGACTGTTCTTGTCGGCAAAGGCAAAAGGGGGAAATCCTATTTGCGCAGTTTTGTTATCGGTAAAGGAGAGTGAAATACAAAAATTCACTCTTTTTTACTTTTAAACGATTAAAGCTCTCACTTTTTAGTGAGAGCTTTATTTTTACGAAAGTTAACTTAATCCTGCTTCTTAACTACTTTTTTCTTTACGAAAAAAGCACAAATGGTACTGACAACAAAGGCGACAACACACAACTCGGTGACACATACCTGCCAGATAAAACCATTGTGTAAGTAGGACTGTACAAAGAACGTGGTACTGCATCCGGTCATCCATGCGGCAAAAGGCAGCATATATTTCTCCGGCTTAATCCACAAAACAATGGTGGCGAATACAATCGTTACCCATAACGGAAAATCATATCCGTTTATCAAACCTGCTATCGCACAGAGTCCGAAAACCGCTGAAAGCAAAGCCAATCCAAAATCTTTGACACCGAAATTGCTCATACTCTCATCAGTAATCATCGCAGAACCGAGACCGAAAAGACAGGTAAGTAAAAAGATAATGACCATGCCCCAAAAGTTTACGCCAGGCAGTCCGAATGCTAGTGCGGCTGCAATTATTGCAACGGCAAAAAAAGATGTTACTTTCTTCATAAGCTGAAATTTTAATAAAACTTGATAATTTGTTCAATGCTAACAATATATATTTTTGTACGATTTTTGTCAATACAGTTGTTGACTTTTTTCATTTTTTATGTTAGCGTGTGGCTCACTTAAATCAATTAGTGTTTAAATTTTTATTTTATTAACCGAGGGCAACCTCATAAAATCGTTTTTTTATGATAGACATTATTTGTTGGACTGCATCAATCGTCCTGTTTGTTGTTGTGCTGGTAGCTTACATTTGTTGCTACATTAAGTATGAAAAGTTAGCCGGAGAAAAGCGCTCGTTGGAATCTGATTTGCTCAAAGCACAGCTGGAAGCAAAACGCAATGATTTCTTACTCAAGGCACAGACTGAAGGTGAAAAAGAACTGACAGAAGAGTACTGTGATGCATTCCCAGCTCTCCAAATCATTACGGCTCAAGAGGGCTATGAGAGAACAGCACCTTACTACAAGGCAACCGAGACAGGTCCGGTGTTAGCGGGTGCTATTGTCAGCCTCAAACGTCGCAACTATGAAAGTAAGTCAGGCGAAGACTGTTACGAAGAGGTAAAACGTCTGACAGAAAAAGAGTATTGGAATTTACGTTTCAAATAACCAATCCTCCCTGTTTTCAATCCCGAAAATTGCTATGCAATTTCGGGATTTTTTATACAAAAAAGGACATAGAATGTTTCTATGTCCTTAAAATCGGCTTCAAGCCGCGGGGAGGAGTTTATTTACGATACTTAATCTCTCCTGCCGGCGGATTACGATACGAATTCGGCTTAATCTTGGTTCCGTTGTACTTCGGATTGCCGTAGAAAATGAACTCGTGGAACTTTCCTCGCTTGGTTTGTCCCTGAATCCATACGGTACAATCAGCATCCTTAACAACGCGTAGCTTACCATTCTCATTTGCCCAAATGCCGAAATCCTTCGGAATCACATAGGTAAAGGTGTCGCCGTTCGCATAGGAATACTTAATCTCAATCGGCTGAGCATACGGAGTAGCGTCGTACTTGACTTCAACAGATGTAGCGGCTACACCGGTAGGAGCGTTGCGATACTCGTAGGTCTTGATAGCGTTGAGATCAACACTTGCAGTCTGATGTACCGGCTGATAAACCTCAACGGGAGGCGGTGCCGTAACAACAGGTTCCTGCTTCTTCTTGTCGTCTGCGCAAGATGCAAGCATAATCAGCATTGCAAACATTGCAAAAATCTTAAAATTTTTCATTTTTTTGAGATTTTAAAAGTGGATAATTATGTTAATAGTAGAAATTTATGGGCGGATTATATCTTCATCGCCCATTTTTGTCAAATATTTTTTCTACAATTTTTACGTAAAAGCCGTCGATTTCTCAACGGCTTTTGAAACAAATTAAAAATTATATTTAACGACTAGCATTCCGCTTTGAGCATTATATTTGTTTCTGAATGCTCCGTTATATTCCAATGATAAATCCCAATCATTAAACGATGCGCCTATACCAACTCCGGCTTCTACACCAAAGCGAGATAAACTCTTGCGGTCAACCTGATATCTTCCGCCTCCGAAAACGCTTACTTCCGTAGCGCCGTCATCTGCTACTAAATCATAAGTTGCAGCCAAACGAATCATCGGTTTAATTGTATAGTCCGAGGTTTTATACATATCTTTTGAATATTTTACACCGACAACCGCAGTTAAAATATCATCATCTTTTTGACTGACATATTGAGCTCCGTCAAAATACGAATCCGCATTTACATTGATATAACGCAATCCTGCTTCCGGTGTAAATCCGTTATGATATTCGTAACCGGTCATAACCTGAGCATAATAAGATTTTACATCAAATTTTCCGCCCAAATGAACTCCCATCGGAGATTTGCTTTCTTTATATTTTCCCAAGCCATAACCTAACATCGAATTTACATACCAAGCCGACGGTTGATATTTTCCGTAAATAAAAAAGTTATGCGAATTTACATCAATATCTCGTCTAAACGAATCGCCATTAGTGTTCATATAGCCGTATCCGATACCTAAAACCGCATTTTGAGTTAAATCCATATCATAACCGACAGCCATACCGTTTATGTCTGCGCTAAATCCGTCGTTTTGCGAAGTACGTTCCTGTTTTGCGTGTGCGGTAACACCTTTAATCCACAAACGTGATTCCGGATTCATTTTGTTATTCATACGGTTTGTTGATATGTTAGCGAGAATATCAGCTGTTTCTCTGGCAATACTTGAAACAATTTGCGAATTTGTCGGAGCTGCTTTTCTTATTTCTCTAAAGGCTTTTGAACTGTTTCCTGACTGTATCTCATTTTTTAAGGCTATAGCCAATTCTTGCCCTTTACCGCTTCCGTTTTCTGCCGCATCAATAATGCTCAACAAAATGTCTGCTTCTTTTTTAGAAGCTCCCAAATCTTTAGAAAGTTGTTCCGCTGTCTTGGTTTTGATGGTAATTGTCCCGTCTTCTTCCGTAACGGCATATAAATTATCCGTCAAATCCCATGTAAAATCACTGGTAGTAGTAGCGGCGGAAACAATATCATATACGCCTTCTTGGTCTATATTTACCTTAATCTTTGCTCCGTTTACATCAAGTTCGTCTGCAATAATTCTACCATATTTATCTTTTCCGCTAACTTCAACATTAATAACCGCATCGCTCGTTGCAGATAATAATTGTGTTTTTAATGTTGAGTTATCATCAATATTGATTTCATCAAAACCTCCAACTTCACCGGTTGAAGTTGCACTAATATCCGATAAATTCAAAACAGATTTACCTTCAACATTTTGTGCCGACATACCTCCGGTATTAATTTTTCCGCCTCCGGATAAATTTAAGGTTGCATTACCCAAAACTGTTCCTATTTCATATCTTGAACCGACATAAACATTATCCATAATATTAATTTCACCATCGGTAATCATATTGATTGTTGTATTATTCGCTGTTGCCCCTGCTCTTCCC
The DNA here is from genome assembly GCA_045659785.1 of Alphaproteobacteria bacterium. GTDB lineage: Bacteria > Pseudomonadota > Alphaproteobacteria > RF32 > CAG-239 > JAFUYI01. The sequence goes on along the minus strand of JAZRCM010000004.1, from coordinate 63,812 downwards.
GGACCGGCAATAACACTTCCGGAAGTAGTATTACCTAATACATTAATCGTAATATCATTACCGGAGTTGTATGCTCCCAAGGCTCTGATTTCTTCACCAACGGTAGAATCTTTGACGTTAAGAATAATGTCATTGGTATTAAACAATGTTTTATTCCATTCGGTATCGCCGGCAAACATATTTATACTCGAACCGCGGACATCTACCCCGATATTAGAATTTTCAACATTGACAGTAATAGTACCACCTAATCCGGCTTGTTCGGTTCCGGCTCCGGCAAACATTTGACCGATAACAGTATTTCCGATATTTGAATTTTTAACATCTACATTAATATCGCCGGTAACGTAAGAACGGGAAATTGTTCCTACGGCAAGGTCATCTTGAGAACTGCCACTGTTTCCGATAACCGCACCGGAAGTTGTAACATTATCCAAACTCAAATTAATATTACCGTTAACATTGGTACTTTGTCCGTTTCCGTAAATTGTATTAAAGTTAGAATTGCTGATGGCGGTATTAACATCTCCATTTGCATTATTTATATAACCACCGGATAAAATTTTGGCATCGGCTAAATCATAACCGTCTAAAACAACGTTTCTTCCGTTATCATCAACTTTATATTCACCTAAATAAATACTGCCCGTAACATTTGCGGAAGCATTGTCCAACGTATTATTGTTTAAAAATATCGCACCACTTCCGCTACCGAGTTTTACGGAATTATCTCCGGCAAAAACAACTCTGCCGGTTGATGTAGATGCAATATTTACGGTTTGGTTCGGTGACCAGTTTTTTAATGTGAGTTGACTATATCTGTTCCAACCGATACCTCCGACAACATTAGTTGAAAATGTTCCGTTAAATCCGGATATATCTCCATCCCAAATTACTTGAACATCATCTGCTGTTGCAACCGGATAAGCTACAATTTTTACAGTTCCGTCTCCGGACAGTGTTCCGTTCATTGTTTGGTCGGTAGTAATTGTTAACGTGTCACCGCTACCAACCACACAATTATCATTTTCTCCGCAAGTTACTGCCGCCGCATTTACCGGATTTGCACAAACCATAAAAATTGCCGCATTAAAAATTGCACATTTGATTAAAACACTCTTATATCTTCGAGAAAGAATTTTTATTGCCGTATTAGAATACTTCATCAGAACCTCTCTATTGAAAATTGTTAACTTTAACTTCATAGTCGTAGTTCTTTTCAGTCTTTTCATGTTCAATAGATATTGTATCTGATTATCAAAAATTCTACATTTAAATGAAAATAGTTTTATTTTAATAGCAAAAAACCACCGCAAAGGGTGGTTTTTATGTTTTATATTTTGGGAGCATCTTTAAATATATCATCATTTGCAAAAGCAAAAATTTGTCTAATTTGAAAATAATCCTCAATATCGTTGAAACCTTTACTTTTTACAAAACCTCCTGCTTCTTCAACAATGAGTACACCGGCTGAATAGTCCCATGGAGAAAGCTTAAATTCGCAAAAATAACCTATACGACCACAAGCCAAATTGCAAAGTTCAAGAGCAGCTGAACCGCAACGTCTGACATCTATCGCAGCATTAAAACATTTTTTTGCGTATTCAAAAACAGCATCAATTTCCGATAAATCATTAACCCCCGTTCCGAAAGTTATAAGGCTATTAGCTAAATTATCTTTTGTTGTATAAATAGCATTACCATTTAAGGTCGCTCCTTTGCCTTTTTCGGCGCAAAACATTTCATCTAAATATGGATTGTAAATAACACCTAAGACAGGATTTCCGTCTTTTAATAACGCAACAGAAATTGAACTGAAATTACAACCTTTTACAAAATTTGTTGTACCATCAATAGGGTCACAAACAAAACAATAACCGTCTTTTTTATAATTATGCTCTCCCTCTTCTCCAAAAAATGAAGCTTCCGGCAAGATTTCTTTTAATTTTTGTTGCAATATTGATTGTATTTTTACATCATATTCCGTAAGCAAATTCCTTCTATCTTGATTTTTCAGTTCTATATGATGTATTTCAGCACTTTTTATAATAGCACCGCATTCTTTTACAACATCAGCAATCTTTTGCAACATAATAACCTCACTTAAAAAAGTTATAACAATGAAAATAAAATACCAGAAAAAAGAAACAACACAAATATTAAATGATTTTTATTCAACCAATCATTATTTATTAGTTAGATAATCATACCAATAAAAAAACTCACCACAAGGGTGAGCTCTTTTATTGGTGCGCTAGGCCGGCTTATCTTCGCTACACTACGCTCATCGGCATTGCCGACCGCGATACCCCCGTATCGCTTTCGCTTGTAGTCGAACCGGCACTGTGCCGATTCGATACTCTGTATATCATACCATTAAGAAAACCACCCCAAAGGGTGGTTTTCTTAATGGTGCGCTAGGCCGGAATCGAACCGGCACGGGATTGCTCCCAACAGATTTTAAGTCTGCAGCGTCTACCAGTTCCGCCACAAGCGCAAAATCTAGAGTAGGTTATACATATATTTTTTTATAATTGCAAGACTAAACTTGAAAAAAAATTAAAAATATGTTTATATCCTGTTGTCCGCACACGACAGAAACAGCGTTTCGGTGCTTGCGTGACAAACAGAAAGGATAAAATTTATGAAAAAATTTGATTTAACTCATCTCAAAAACTTTTTACGCAACAGCATTATTCCTTATGCTTTCCCTCATATTAATAAAGAGGGCTGGAAGTTTGTTGCAGCTTTTGCTTTAATAACAGCGTTATTGGCATTGTTGTGGGAACCTTTGGGCGTAATCGGTATTGTTTTAACAGTTTGGTGCTATTTCTTTTTCCGTGATCCGGAACGTGTTACTCCGCAAATTGACAACGTAATTGTTTCTCCGGCAGACGGAAAAGTTCAAATGATTACAAAAATCAAAGGACCGAAAGAATTGGGTATGGAAAAAGAAGAATATACCCGTGTAAGTATCTTTATGAGTGTTTTCAATGTTCACGTAAATCGCGCTCCGGCTAGCGGAACAATCACAAAAACATCATATATAAAAGGAAAATTCTTTAATGCGACTCTTGATAAAGCCAGCAAAGACAACGAACGTCAACTTTTGGCTATGAAAACAGACAGCGGAAAAGACATCGCCTTTGTTCAAATTGCAGGCTTGGTTGCTCGTCGTATTCTATGCTTCGCAAAAAAAGGAACTACATATAAAGCCGGCGAAAGATTTGGTTTAATCAGATTCGGTTCTCGTTTAGACGTATATCTACCGGAAGGTGTTGAACCACAAGTTTGTTTAGGTCAAACAATGATTGCCGGTGAAACAATTATAGCTAACCTGAATTCTTCTGCTCCGCAAATTATGGGAGAAAGCAGATAATGGAAAATCTCAATTCTAAATTAAAGCTTTCCAAACAAAAGCTTACATCGTTGCCGATTCGAAAAATTATTCCGAATATGGTTACAACTTTAGCGGTATGTGCAGGTATAACATCAATAAAATATGCCATCGCAGATTTGTATGCTCACGCAATAATTTGCATTTTCTTGGCTGCATTTTTTGATTTGCTTGACGGAAGAGTTGCTCGTATGCTCAAGGGCTCAACAAAGTTTGGGGCTGAATTGGATTCTTTATCTGATTTTGTTAGTTTCGGTGTCAGTCCTGCTATTTTAATGTACCGTTGGACTTTATACGATTTTCCGAAGTTTGGCTGGTTTTTCTGCCTGTTGTTTGCAATTTGCATGGCCATGCGTTTAGCTCGCTTTAATACTATGCTCGAAGATGAACCGCAACCGAGTTATTGGGATAACTTTTTTATCGGTGTTCCGGCTCCGGCTGCGGCTGCTCTCGGTATTTTACCGGTAATGATTAGCTTCGAATTTCCTGAAGTTGAATTTTTACGCAGTAATTGGTTTTGCAGTATAGTTATGTTTATTGTTGCAATGCTTATGATTAGCCGAATCCCGACCGTATCTACCAAAAAACTGAAAGTTCCTACCTATATGGTTATTCCGTTGGTTGTAATTTTAGTTTTTGGGGCAACACTTATATTTAGTATGCCTTGGTTGGTATTGAGTTCATTGTCATTGTTATATGCTATAACGATTCCTTTGGGAGTTATGGTGTTTCTCAAAGCAAAAAAACAATATATGACAAGAATATAGTATCTTCAGATACAAACAAAAAGACATCGAAAACAATCGATGTCTTTTTGTTTAATTGCTAATCTTAATATTAAAACAAACTACTCTTTTTGGTTACCACAACCTTTTGATACATTTTACCAAAGTAGGTTGTTTTTCTCCATTCAAATTGTTGTCTGTCCGTGACATAATCTTTGATTTCGGTCTGCCACATTCTTTCCGCAAACGGCTGATACAAACGATTGTACATTTTCACAAACCATTTGAGAGGGTGCCACCAAGCCATATTGTTATAATCTATAAAAATAGCTTTTCCACCCGGTGTCAGTCCCGACAAAGCCTGATTTATCAATTTACTTTTTGCGGGTAAAGGAAGTTCATGCAACAACATATAACAAACTACCGTATCATATTTTTCAGTAAACGACTCTAACGCATCACGATTTACAAAATTCATAAACGGATATATAAAACGATATTTGTTACGGACATAGCGGAGTTGTGTGGTACTGACATCAACAACATCATATTTTCCGTAAACACCTATTTTTTCTGCCAAATCATTCATTTGTTCACCAAATGTTACCCCCATTTGTAAAACTTTTGAATGGGGAGAAACTTCATCAAGTACTGACTTGGCTAATTTTTGGTTATATCCGAAGCTCAACAAGTTTAACAACCATTGTCTGTCAAACAGTTTTGTAAGGCGGTTGCTTTCATACAACCAGCTGTAAAATTCTTTTTGATAAGGCGGAATGGGCGCCGGATTTATTGCTACTTTTTTCTTTGTCATTTTATTATTTCCAATCTCCGCTTAATGCTTGCCAACAGCTAATGGCAGACAAAGCCGCCGTTTCTGCACGCAAAATACGATTTCCGAGTTTTACACCTTTGGCATACTGTTTTGAACGTAAAACCGCTAACTCTTGTTCGCTAAAACCGCCTTCAGGTCCGATTAAAAAAGCAACCGGAGTCGGAGCATTGCCAAAAGCTTCGCAGATAGGTTGGCCGGCAAGAGTTTCGTCCATATAATAAAGTGTTCTTTTTTCGTCCCATGTATTTAACAATTTTTCAAAAGCTATTGCTTCGTTAATTGCCGGAACATCTAAACGGCGACATTGTTCTGCCGCTTCAATGGCTTGTGTTTGATAACGAGAGGTTTTTACCTTATCGGATATTGAATATTTGGTAATTACCGGAACAATTTTTGCAATTCCGAGTTCTGTAGCTTTTTCTATCACAAAGTCTGTACAATCTTTTTTTAACGGAGCAAATAGCAACCAAGCATCAGGCACCGTTTCAAAAACTTTTGTTTGTTTTTTTACATCAATTATTACCGATTTTTTTCCTTGTATTGACAGCGTGCAATCAAATTCTCCGTCTTTGCCGTTGAATACCAAAATATTATCTCCGGATTGCAGACGCATAACCGAAACAAGATAGTGACTTTGTTCGGGATTGAGTTCCACTTTATTGCCGTTTACTAACTCAACATCGGCAAAAATTCTGATTTTTGATGTTTTCGGCAAAACCGTCTCCATAAATAAATTCTGTATAAATACATCAATAAACTTGTGTTTGATTTGATAAGTAATATAACTTGTGATAGTTAAGTTTTCGTTACGGGAAAATAAATATGATCATAACAATTGACGGACCTGCCGCAGCAGGTAAAGGCACTTTGGCTTCTAAATTGGCTGAAAAATATAATTTGGCTTACTTTGATACCGGTATGGTATATAGAGCTGTAGGGTTAGAAATGCTTTTGGCACAAAACTCTCTCGAAGATGTTGAAAAAGCCGAAAAATTAGCACAATCATTGACTTTCCCCCGTATGATTGAATTATCAAAAAATCCGGATTTTCGTTCTTTGGAAGGAAGTAAAGCTGCTTCTTCAGTTGCAGCAATGCCCGGTGTTCGTTCCGCATTATTGTTAATGCAACAAAATTTTTCTAAAAATCCGGTTTTTGCAGATGGCAGTAAAGCTGACGGTGCAATTTATGACGGAAGAGATACCGGCACGGTAATTTGTCCGCACGCAGATATAAAGTTTTTTGTTACCGCTTCTCCTGAGGTTAGAGCCATGCGCCGTTTTAAAGAATACGAATCGAAAGGACAAAAGGCTGATTATAACGAAGTGTTGGAGCAAACAATAGAACGAGATGCACGTGACTATGCACGTGAAGGCAGTCAGCCTGCTCAAGATGCTATTCATTTTGACACGTCAGATATGTCTATTGAAGAAGTTTTTGAAAAAGCCTGCAAAATTATCGAAAACAGATAAAAAAATCTTGAAAAATAAATATTTATATGTATAAAAGAGCTAACCTGATAAATATGGTGCGTTATTATCAGATTTTTTAACCACGCACAAGTCCACCCTATTTTATTTCGGGTCGGCATTTTAGAATTGTTTTATTTATGAATACAGAATTTCAAATCCCAGAAACTAATGAAGTATTTGCTGATTTGTTGAACGAACAAATGGGCGAAAAGAGCCTTGTAGGTTCTGTAGTTAAGGGTACAATCGTAAAAATTACTTCGGATTTCATTATGGTTGATGTTGGTCTTAAATCAGAAGGCCGCATTCCTGTTCGTGAATTTGGTCAAAATCCGGAATTGAACCTCGGTGACGTTATCGAAGTTTATGTTGACCGTTATGAAGACAGAGACGGCAATATCGTATTGTCTCGTGAAAAAGCTCGTCGCGAAGAAGCTTGGTTAGATCTCGAAAAAGCTATGAACGCAGGCGAACGCATTAACGGTGTTATCTTCGGTCGTGTTAAAGGCGGTTTCACTGTTGACTTGAATGGTGCTATTGCTTTCTTGCCGGGTTCTCAAATCGATATTCGCCCAATCCGTGATATTTCTCCGTTGATGGGTATTTCTCAACCGTTCCAAATTTTGAAAATGGATAAGGTTAGAGGCAATATCGTTGTTTCTCGTCGTGTTGTTCTCGAAGAAACACGTGCTGAATCAAGAGCTGAATTAATCGATGCTATCAAAGAAGGTTCTATCCTTGACGGTGTTGTTAAAAACATTACCGATTACGGTGCATTCATCGATTTGGGTGGTGTTGACGGCTTATTGCACGTTACAGACATTTCTTGGAAGAGAATCAATCACCCTGCTGAAGTTTTGAACGTTGGTCAAACAATCAAAGTTCAAGTTATCAAATTCAATGAAGATAACCAACGCATCAGCTTGGGTATGAAACAACTCGAAAACGATCCATGGCAAAATGTTGCTGAAAGATTTCATGTTGACGATGTATGCAAAGGTAAAGTTACAAACATTACTGATTATGGTGCATTCGTTGAACTCGAAGATGGTATCGAAGGTTTGGTTCACGTTTCAGAAATGAGCTGGACTCGTAAAAACGTTCACCCGGGCAAAATCGTTTCTACATCTCAAGAAGTTGAAGTTAAAGTTCTTGAAGTTGATGAAGAAAAGAGAAGAATTAGTCTCGGCATTAAACAATGCACAGCTAATCCTTGGGCTGCTTATGTTGAAGAACACCCGGTTGGTACTGTTATCGAAGGTAAAATCAAGAACATCACCGAATTTGGTTTGTTCATTGGTTTGAACGATGAAATCGACGGTATGATTCACTTGTCTGACATCTCTTGGGATGTTGCCGGTGAAGAAGCTGTTAAAGAATATACAAAAGGTCAAGAAATCCAAGCTAAAATTATTGATGTTGATGTTGAAAAAGAACGCATCAGCCTCGGTATTAAACAGCTTACAGAAAACGCTAATGCTACAGCTTTAGACGGCTTCAAAAAAGGTGACAATGTAAAAGCTACCGTTACCGAAGTTGCTGAAGACGGCATTGTTGTTGAAGTAAACGGTGTTTCTGCTAACATCAAAAAAGCTGACTTGTCTAAAGACAAAGCCGGTCAAGATTTGAGCAATTTCAAAGAAGGTGATGTTGTAGAAGCTAAAGTTACTTCTGTAGAAAAGAAAAAAGGTAAACTTGGCTTGTCAATCAAAGCTCTCGAAATTGAAGAAGAAAAGAAAGCATTAGAAGAATATTCTAATACATCTTCAGGTTCTTCTTTAGGAGACGCTTTAGGTGAAGCTTTGAAGAAAAAATAATCTGACTTGATTGTTTTTTACAAAACCCGCTTTGAAATTCAAAGCGGGTTTTTTGTTAATATACTTCCGATTAAATTCTACATCGGTTCGGGGATAATTTTGCTTCCGTAAGGAGGTTCTGTTCCCACACCACTCTTCAGAGATGTTTTTTCAACAAATCCCATTTCGCCGTTATCAATCATAACACGATACCAACTTTTATCCGGTGTAAAACCTGTTACTCGAACTGTCTGCCCTTTTTTACCTTTTTTCAATATGTCAAATTTCTTACCCGGACCATACATTATGTCAGTATTTTCGCTCAAATGATATAATTTGCTGCTATCTGTAACATCAACCGGAATTTGATAAATTTTAGAAACAACGACATCGTCAACAAACTCTGCTCCGCTGTCATATTTTACTTTTTGAAAATATGTGATTTTGTTTTCTTTTTTCATATAACGAAGCATACTATAATGTTGTATAAACGGATAAGATACTGCCAAAATCAATAAAAACGGGATGATGTATTGGTATAATCTCAATGTTACAAATCGCCATTGCGGGATTTTTTTATTATAAACCGGAACATTGATTTCATCTATAAATCTTTTTATAAGTTCTTGCTGATGTTCATCAGCATAATCAAGCGCCTGTTTTGCAGATAACATTGCCTGATTGTCTTTATTTTCCTGATGATATGCAATAGCATTGTGTACCAAAAGAACTAAATTGTCATAATCATTGTTGCCGATACTTTTTATATTGCCGATTATCGCTTTTATGTTGCGGATAAATGCTTTCGGATGCCACCAACCTAAAAACCAGTTAGACAGGGAATAACGCAAAACTTCTTGCTTGGCTTGGTCGTAGGTGCATACAAGTTTATCTTCAACCGACGAGTATTTTATAACTTTGCCGATAACTTTTTGTAAATTCACAACGCGAACCAAAGGATTCTCGTTATCGAATTTATCTTTGAGAATACTCAAATTATTCATATCCGGAAAGTTATTGGAATTATAAATTTCACTCATCAAGTCATAAACTAGACGAGTTTTTTCATTTTTTAGCACATCATACGCCACCGACAATTTTTGAAAATGTTCCATTGCATTTTCGCTTTTGTTAGAATCAGGGTGCCAATGTTTTGCCAAATCACGATAATTAATCTTGATAGTTTGAGCATCGGCTGAACTATCAACTTCCAATACTTTATAATAACCTAGTGCATCTCTCATTTTTCTATCAACTTTCGAGCAATATTTACCACATCCGCAGCCGCTTCTGAAGTCGGATAACGAGATATTAAAGGCATTTGATTTCGAATCGCATCTCTGATGCGAGCATCTCGTCGCACAACTCCCAATAGCGGAGGAGCTATTTTCAAAAATGTTTGGCAGGCTTTACACAATATATCGTATGTTCGACGACCCTCCTGTAAATTATCCGCCTGATTGACAACTACGGAAACTTTACATTTCGGATATTGCAAAGACATCACTTTTATAAGAGCATAAGCATCGGTTAATGATGTAGGCTCATCGGTACACATAACAATAATATGTCCTGCCATTCCCGACAATATACGTACCGATTTATCTATACCGGCACCCATATCAAGTATGACTTTGTCATAATTTGAAGCAAGAAGAGATAAATCTTCCGCCAAAATTTGAAGACGACCGACAGGCATAGTTGCAAGCCCCGAAGAACCGGAGCGTCCGGCAATTATATCTATGCGAGCCTTGTCATAATGATGAACTATTTGGTTTAATGTCGTTGTTCCGGTAACCACACAACCTAAGTCATGCGAAGTCATCAGCCCTAATTGTATATCTATGTTGGCCAACCCTAAATCACCGTCAAATAACAGTGTTTTTTTCTTTAATCCGCTCAAAGCGTGGGCTAACGTTATGGAAAACCAAGTTTTTCCGACACCTCCCTTTCCCGAGGCGATGGCTAACATATTATTATGAGAAGGAAATATATTTCCTATTTCACTGCGTGGTACTGTTCGTAACTCTTCACTCATCGACTACTCCGTGATAATTCTGGTTAGTGAAGAACTGCTTATTTTTGCCAAACCATTGGCGATTTTTGGGCTTATCCCAGCATATTCGATTTGCAAACCACAATTAACTGCCACCGAGAGCATTGCTCCGATACGGCGGTTTACGTCAAATTTCAAGGGCAACAACCAGTTAGCTCCCAAATCTTTGAAAATATCTGCAACATCTACGGCATTATTTGCATTCATACCGCTATCAATAGTGAGAATTTTATCACAATTCACAACTCCGCAAAAAGATTGCAAACGCTTTACGTCTTCGGAATAAAAAGGATTAATCCCTGGGGTATCGATTAAAATCATTTTATTTTCTGATTGTGCCGACAAAATTTTATCAAACATTTTTTCAGGCTGTTTGATAAACTCAAAATCAACATTTAAGATGTCTGCAAAAGCTTTTAATTGATTGTTGGTACCGGCTCGAACGTTATCTATACTGATAATTGAAATCGGAATATTGCGAATTTTTGCTAAAGTTGCAAATTTTGCCAAAGCCGTAGTTTTGCCGCTTCCGTGCATTCCCATAAACATTTTTATGTTGCTCGAACCGACAAACAAACTGCCATATTTCAGCAAACGATTAAATGATTCTGTTAAAATATCCTTATCTTGTGTTGTTCTTCTTTCTGACGCAATACTTCTGCAAGTAGAAAGAATTGCGGCTTCCGATGTTGATGTAAGTTCATGATAAGCAAGACATTCTCTTATATAAGCATCGTTAAATGTCGAAGAATTTTCGTAAATTTTTTCTTCGTCATCATATATTATATCTTGAGTATCCAGTGCAGCTATTAATTCTGTTCTTCCGTCGCTTAAAACCGTTGTTGATATTATAACGGCATCTTCTCCAAGTTCTCGCTTAACTTGAGATAAAATTGATGACATATCCGTTGAAACAAATTTTTTTATTTTCATAAATCGCCACCATCAACTAAAATTTCGGTAAGACTTATACCCAATTCTTTTCCTGCAAGAACGAGCTTCCCCCTGGCTGCCAACATATCGTTGACATAAATATCAACGGTTTCTCCTACTTTTTTATCCAGTTCAATAACTGAACCCTCTTTTATATCAACGAGCTGAGCCAAAGTTAATTCGGTTTTACCGATAACTGCAGACACTTTAACACAAACATTTGCAACAGCACCCAAATTATTCATTCTCTAAAACTCCGCTCAACTGTTCTCGTATTTTATCCAATATTTGTTCCGTTGAAAAGACTTCTTCTTCATTTCCCCAAATAATCTTACACTCGGCAGAAGATAAGTTGCTGTCTTTATGTAAACGAATATGACCGAAATATGAATTTTGAACTGCCAATTTTTCCAAATTATCTTTTACCGAAGAAACGGCATTTTCGGGAATATAAATATCAAGCACTTTTTGTTTTGCCCAATCAGGAAAACGACGACTTATAAAATCATTTATTATTTCATTACTGCAATTTTTTGCCAATGCCGGAGCTATTTCAGCCAATACCATTTTTATAAGTTTAATGTTTTGATTGTTTCTGTCTTCCAGTAAAATTTGTAACTTTGCATTTATATCTGCCAAAAGATTATTATCATCTTTAGGTCTGTTCAAAGATAAATCGAAAACAGGAGATTTTTCCCCTTCTATAAAATTATCAAACTGAAAAGGCACAAAGTCTTGCATTTACCTTCCTCGCAAGGTATCGCCGTACATTCTTTTGCAAATATTGACTATTTCCTGTTGAGCCTTTTCTATATCTTTGAGTTTTATCGGCCCTAAACGAAGTAGTGCTTCACGAATGATTTCAGCCTGACGGGAAGGCATCGCATTATAAAAATGTGTTCTTGCTTGTTCTGAGGCACCTCTCAGTGCAATAACAAGGGAAGCTTCATTTATTTTTGAAACCAAATCTTGCATATCATTTTGAGATAACAAAAGAGTGTCTTCAAAAGTTATAAAAGTCTTTTTCAGATTGTTAGCAACATCTTCATTATGCATTTCTAATGCCGATAATATACGATTTTCGGTAGCTCCGTCAAAATATCCGAAAATTTTAGAAATGTGAGGAAGCATATCTTTTTCATCTTCTATATTATCAGCTATCGTTTTTCCGATTGCCCCAACCAAATCATTATCCGCCGGATGCGAATTTACCATTTTACCGATAACCTCTGCGGCAAAAGAATCGTTAAATAAAGACAACACGTCCGCGCATTGTTTCGGCTCTAACATAGACATCACAATCGCTACAACTTGCGGACATTCATTTTTAAGATATCTGGCTAAAACTCCCGCATTTAAAGAATTTAACTTTCTCCAGCTTGACGCTTCAGGATTTCGATGGCAAGAACGTAGAACAGATGCAACTTCTGCCTCATCAACAAAACGATTTTCAATATTTACTTTCGGTAACACAGGAGTGTTTTCTACTTTTAGATATGGTTGTTTTTCAATGTTTTTATATTCATTTTGTTTGCGTACAAAAATCACCCTTATCAAGAACAACAAAGCAAGGAAAACCACAACCAAAAGAACGAATATTTCAACTATTTCAGAAAATCCTGAGCCAATATAGGTTTTAAGTTCATCAAACAGTGCATATCCTCTGGTTGAACGCATAAAATCCTTTACCAAAAAATAACAACTGCCGGTTCCGCTTAAGAGGGCAAGACAAAAAGCAAAACCGCAAGCAAACGTTGCGATAGCACAAACGAATGCGGTTACGACGGTTGTTTTATCTAATTTGTTATTACTCACTCTTAATTCCTTTTTAACTTTTTATTAAGATTAACCGAATTTATAAGTTATTAGAACAGTTTATTGCCAGATATTCACAATATTTATAACCGAATTGCGAATTTCAGAAGCTGTTTTTTCGTCATTTAAGCGATGATTTGCATCTTTTAATATTTTAACCACCACTTTTTCTGATGTAATATACTGAGCATATTTCAAAACTTCTTGCCACGGAACACTGGCATCTTTCATCCCCTGTATGAGATGAACGGGACAATCTATTTTCCACAAATTTTCGCCTTCCGGTAAACAAGAGGCTTTAGCCGTTTCAATAAACCGAGCGGTTATGGTATAAGTAAAATCGTTATTAGTAATTTTAAAGTATCCGTTTTTCTCCAATTCCGATTTTTGTTCATCAGTTATTATTTTTTCAAATCGTCTGACAAAATTTGGAGCGGCAGCCAAGCCCACAACCCCACGAACTCTCTCGGGATATTTTATGGCAGTCAATAACGACAACCATCCTCCCATAGAAGCACCAACCATGACAAAGTTGCCTTTAACCACATTTTCAATTACTTCAAAAACCTGATTTTCCCACACCTCAAAATCGGCTCGTGCAAAATTTTCATAATCGCTTCCATGCCCCGCATAATCAAAACGAACAAAGCCTAAACCAAGTTCTTCGCACACCTTTTTTACTACTTCAGGCTTATGTCCCCAAGCATCGGAACAAAAACCATGCAGATAAACTATGGTTAAGTTGTTATTTTTGGGTTCAATGTATTCAAAATCTGTTGCAAAGTGAGAATTAAAAGTGTATTTTGTCATATTGTTACTCTAAAAAAATTAAATCATTGAGGGATTATAGGAATAAAATGGTTAAAGGTAAAGAAGAAAAACCGATAGTATTACAAGTTTTGCCCGAATTACAACATGGCGGTGTTGAATGGGGAACAATACAAGTTGCCGAGGCATTACAACAAAACGGATATACAAATTTTGTAGCTTCTGCCGGCGGAAGACTTGAATATGAACTCGACAAAATGAAAGTTAAGCATTTTAAGTTACCGCTTAAGACAAAGAATCCGATAAAACTTTATCTGAATTCCCTCAAGTTAGAAAAGATTATAAAAGAGAACGGTATTAACATTGTTCATGCTCGTTCTCGTGCTCCGGCTTGGAGTGCATATTGGGCTGCTAAACGTGCCGGTGTAAAATATATGACTACATTCCACGGCACATACGGACTTGGTCCGAAAGGTATTAAAAAAGTATATAACAAGGTTATGACTTTCGGTCAGTTAGTGATTGCAATATCGACACATATAAAAAACCACATGTTGCAACACTATAATGTTGATGAATCAAAAATGCGTTTAATTCACAGATGCGTTGATGTAGAAAAATTTGCACCTAAAGCGGTAAGTCAGGAAAGAATTATCAGAACAATAAAAGAAAATAATCTTCCTGAAGACAGACCCATAATTTCACTTGTCGGTCGTATTACACGTTGGAAAGGTCAACATATATTGGTAGAAGCAATGTCTATGCTCAAAAACAAAGACGCTTACGCTTTGATTGTCGGTTCTGACCAAGGTCGTGTGAAATATACGGAAGAATTAAAAGAAACGGCTAAAAAACTCGGTGTGGAAAACCGTATTAAATTTATTGGAGAAAGTTTTGATATTCCGGCTCTGTTAATGGTGTCGGATGTGGTTCTGTCAACAGCCATTGAACCGGAAGCATTCGGTCGTGCAGCTATTGAAGGACAAGCTATGGGCAAAATCGTTCTTGCTTCTAACATCGGAGGATCTTTAGAAAACCTCGTAGATGGTGTTAGCGGACGATTGTTCAAAAGTAACGATGCCAAATCCTTGGCAGAAGCTATGGATTGGGCTTTGAGTTTGCCGGCAGAAGAGAAGAAAAAATTCTCTGAAGCCGCAATAAAGAACGTACATGACAATTTTACCAAACAAATTATGTGTGATAAAACTATTGCCGTGTACAATGAATTGTTGAAAATGAATTAAGATAAAAGGAATAAAAACATGGTTGCTATTAAATTACCAGACGGTAGTGTTATGGATTTTGAAGGTAGCGTTTCAGGATTTGAAATTGCCAACAAAATCAGTGCCGGTTTAGCAAAAAATGCTTTAGCGGTTAGGGTTAATGACAAATTACAAGACTTAGATACCACAATCACTACAGATGCAACCGTAACTATCATCACCTCTCGTGATAAAGAGGGGTTAGAGATTATTCGTCACTCTTGCTCACACGTTATGGCAGAAGCCGTAAAAGAGTTGTGGCCGGAAGTTCAAGTTACTATCGGACCGGCTATTGAAAACGGTTTTTACTATGACTTTTCAAGAAAAGAACCTTTTACCACCGAAGATTTTGAAAAAATCGAAGCTAAAATGCACGAAATCGTAAAACGTGACGAAAAGATAACTCGCAAAGTTTTGCCGAGAAATGAAGCTATTGAATATTTCAAATCTATCGGAGAACATTATAAGGTTGAGTTGATTGAAGACTTACCCGAAAGCGAAGTTATCTCTTTATATTCACAAGGAAACTTTACCGATTTGTGCAGAGGTCCTCACGTTCCGTCAACCGGAAAAATCGGTGATGCGTTTAAGTTGATGAAAGTTGCCGGAGCTTATTGGCGTGGTGATGCAACTAAAGAAATGTTACAACGTATTTATGCTACGGCTTGGGCTAACAAAAAAGATTTAGACGCATATTTAACAATGCTTGAAGAAGCTGCAAAACGTGACCACCGTAAATTAGGTCGTGAGATGGATTTGTTCCATTTTGAACCTGAATATGCACCGGGTGCTGTTTTTTGGCACGATAAGGGATATCGTGTATATCGCAAACTTATCGAATATATGAGAAACCGCCAAGAGAACAACGGATATGTTGAAATTGCAACTCCGCGTATTATGGATCGTGTTTTGTGGGAAACTTCAGGACACTGGGATAAATACGGAGCTCACAACTATTCCGGTAAAACCGAAGATGATAAAATGTTCTGTGTAAAACCGATGAACTGCCCAGGCGGATTGTTGGTTTATAAGCAAGGCATTAAGTCATATCGTGACTTGCCGTTGCGTATGGCAGAATTTGGTATGGTTAATCGTTATGAAGCTTCGGGTTCATTGATGGGCTTAATGAGAGTTAGAGAATTTACTCAAGACGATGCTCATATCTTTTGTACTCCTGAACAAATGGAAGAAGAATGTATTACAACTTTGAAATTGATTTTGGATATTTATAAAGACTTTGGTTTTGAAGATGTAAAAATTTATCTTTCTACTCGTCCGGACAGCATTTACAGAATCGGTTCCGATGAAATTTGGGATTTGTGTGAAAATGCATTATCTAATGCTTTAACTTCTCACGGATACGAATTTGAAATTAATGAAGGTGAAGGCGCATTTTATGGTCCTAAACTTGAGTTTATTTTGCGTGATGCCATCGGTCGTGAATGGCAATGCGGAACAATTCAGGTTGATATGAACTTACCGCAACGTTTTGATATTTCTTATATCGGCGAAGACGGCGAAAAACATCAACCTGTTATGTTACACCGTGCATTGTTCGGCTCTATCGAACGTTTCTTGGGTATTTTGATAGAAAATCATGCAGGCAAACTTCCGTTGTGGTTATCTCCGGAACAAGTTGTAGTTGCTCCGATTGTCAGTGAATTTGACGGATATGCACAAGAAGTAACTAATAAGTTGCGTATGGCCGGTTTGACCGCTAAGGCTGATTTGCGTAATGAAAAAATCAACTATAAGGTCAGAGAACATTCTTTAGCAAAAATTCCGGTAATTGCTGTTGTCGGTGCTAAAGAAAAAGAAAACGGAACAGTTACCGTTCGTCGCTTGGGCTCTGAAAAACAAACTGTTATGAAGTTAGAAGACTTTATTACAGCATTGGTTGAAGAAGCTCAAATGCCTCATATCAACGAATAATAAAAAAATGCCCTTATTGATTTAATAAGGGCATTTTTTGATATTTAACCTTATAACGAAAATTGTTTTTACGGATATAAAAAATGGAAATAATGGGTTTTTCTGAACAAGGGAAGAAATTTATTCATATAATACAGTTAACTATGCTGTTATTATTGGGCTGTATTTTGTTAGATATATCTCAAAAAAACAGTATTTATTTTGATTGTAATGTAAAACAACAAAAATGTGTAATCGGAGAATTTAAGAATAATGCAGAAAATATACAGAAAGAAATCGATTATGATCAAATAGAAGGTTACTATTTGTATTCCTCACCCAAAGGATATTTTTCTGTGTATGATAGCCTCCCTAACACTATATTTGTTTTAAAAATCAAGCAGAATAATGTTAATGAAAATGTTATGCTTCCTATTTTCGGACGTGTTGATTTATTACGAGCAGACAATATATACAACGATATTTTGAAACAAGGCATATATATAGAACAAGAAAATAATTATAATATACTTTGCCTGATTTTATCTTGTTTGAGCTTTTTATTATTCTTTCTCAAAATATATTCTTTGATAGCAAATAAGAAAAAAGAAAATTAAAAAGCCCCTATTGAATTGTCTAATTTATTGGGGGCGATTTAACAATACCCGTTTTTGTTTTTTAGCCCTTATAACAGTATAAATACTAAAAATTTTGACTTGGAAAAGGCGTAAAAATATGTTACAATTATATTACATCAGTAATATTTTGTGGAGACAAATATGAAGTTGAGTGTATCAGATTATCGTTGGATTCTCCAAAATTGTAGCCTTGTTGTCGGACAATACAAAGGCAGACAGTATGTCGTTATTGAGCCTAAATATCCCAAATATAAAAGCAAACTCAATCTTATTTTAGGAAAACATCAGTTTCCGACGTTAGAAGAATGGAACAAAATGTCCAAACCTCTTCACGTAAAAAGAAAAGAAGATGATATGTTGCGCCATGATATGGCCGTTCGAAAACTTTCGGGATTATCTTCAGAAAAATTAGCCAGACTTAACGACAAGCAACGATTAGAAATTTTGGATTCCCTGATAGTTGATGTTATCGGAAGAGATGTTGAAGCATATAAACTGAATATGGAAACCGTAAAAAGCCATAAAGAACAAATAAAATCTTTATTATTCGGCATCACACTTCCCAAAGATTTCATTGACCAAGAAGAAGCTCGTTGCTCACAATTTTGTAACCGAATGCAAAGCGTTCCCCAACTTAAAGAATATTTAGAAAACTGGCCCAAACTGGAATTTAACCAAAGAAAAGAATTATCCCAAAATATTTTAGATGTTTTTAACTCAACGTATCATACAGATATAAAATTAAAGTTTTTCACTACTGAAGAATGGCGACAAGAGCAAGTTGCAAAAGGGCTTAATCCTGATGAAAGAGTTATGTCAACCGGATATGCCGACGATAATATTATCTACATAAGCAAAGAAAGAATGTCAACTTGCGATAATATGGCTATTCCCGGATTAATATATCACGAAGCCTTGCATATTGTTCAAGAACAAGAAGATTGGTCTCGTTTTCCTATGGTTGAAAAATTATTTGAACCTAAATTTCAATATTTGGCTTTTGACCAAGAAGACCTGTATGTTATGAACCCGATAGAAGTTCATGCTTATGGTATGGATGAACACATACGTGAATTTTTACAAGACAAAATGCAAATAAAATTTATTGACGGTTCATATTCTCCGGAGCTAAAACAACAAGTCAGCGAAACGCAAGAAAAAGCTCGAATTATGTTGAAACACTCAATATACAGAAATAATATTCAGGGTAAATAATTTAGTTTTGCAATTATATATTTAATGAGATAGATTGTTTCTATCTCATTTTTTTATGGAGAACGCATATGAAAAAATTTATTTTAGGAGTTTTGGTAGCAATGATAACAACAAATTCAGCTCAAGCCTTAGATAAACAGCTTCCGCAACCGGATAAAAACGGAGGAATGCCTTTAATGGAAGTCTTGCAACAACGCAGAAGCGGAAAATTTTTTGTAAACAAAGATATTGATGATAAAACTCTGAGCAATATTTTGTGGGCGGCTTATGGTACAAACGATAACGAAGGACGAAGAACAATTCCGACCGCAATGAATCAAAAGGAGTTGGAAATTTATGTTGCCGATAAAAACGGAGTATGGCTGTATGACGCAGATAACAACAGTTTGCAACAAATATCCGCTGAAAATATTTTGAAAGCTTTCAGCTCGCAAGATTATATGGAAAACGCTCCTTTAGTGCTGATTTATACCGGCAACAAAGAAAGCAATTATGTTGAAATGCACGCAGGTTCTGCTTATCAAAATGTAGGACTTTATGCCGCTTCAGCCGGACTTAATGCTGTTGTGCGCGGATATTTTGATAAGGAACAAGTTGCAAAACTGATAAAATTGCCGGAAAATAAAAAAGTTATTATTACTCAAGCAATCGGTTGGGGAAAATAAAATATTTCTTGCAAAATTAAATAAAAGTCGCTAAATAATAAGACGACTTGGACAGGTGGCCGAGTGGTCGAAGGCGCACGATTGGAAATCGTGTGTACCTCCAAAGGGTACCAAGGGTTCGAATCCCTTTCTGTCCGCCATTTCAAACAAAACCTCCGGAATCGGAGGTTTTTTGTTATTTAGGAATAAGATACTTGCTAGGCAAAGCTATAAAATCGTCCAGTCTGCCTACAAAATTATGGTCAGCATTTTCAATTACTTCCAGTTTGATATTATCCCTATTAATCATTGTAATTATTTCTGCATATTTATATGAGGGATCTAAGGTTCCGTATACTAAAATAGCCTTTTCTCCGTTAAATTGATTTAGTCCTTTTTTGATTTTATGCCAATTAGTAAAAATTGGCATATTTATTAGTAGCATTCTTTTTATTTGAGGATACAGATGTGCATAGGTTGCTCCGACATAACCACCGTTAGATAACCCCATATAATAAATTTTATAATCCTCAAACTCTTTTTGTTTGCAATAATCTTCTATGACTTTTATGGCTTGTTCTAATGGATTTGATTTACGAAGAGGATTAGAAGAGCAAATAACTGTATAACCGTAATTTTTGTTAATGTTATTTGCTATTGTTAAATACTTATTTTGATAGCCATACATGGAACCATCTTGTCCTGCTTTAATAAACAAAACTGTATTATTCCCCTCTATAATACCATAATTTACTTCTTCATTATCAATAGTTTTACTGAAGATAATATCAAAATTACACAACATGAGTTAAATCTCCAAAAGCCGGCGGATTTTCAGGGACCTGGGATGTATCATTTGTTTCAATATAAATCTCCAATCTCTCTGCAAGAATCTTACACCCTTCATTAAATTGATCAATATTTTCAAGAGTTGCTCTAAAAATTTTTACATAATCACCGATATACTTGCCTCCATAACTTAATTCATATTTATAGTAGCATCCATCCATTTTTTCTAATATAGCAAAGCATTTACCATCCTCAGATGCTTGCACGCGTCTTTTAAGTCGTAGAAGAAAATCAAGATATTCATCAGGTGTTGAGAAAAAGCTCTCTATCAAATTATGCTTTGTCATATTTTGTATCCTTTTACAAATATTACTTCGAAATTTTTTCATAAAATTCATTAACAATGTCTTTTAAATCCTCTGTTAAAAAACTTAATCCTTCCGCTTTTATTTCTTCTGGTATTCCATAATATGCCTCAGCAATTGAGCCGGTTATTGATGCAATAGTATCACTATCTCCTCCTATAGAAATAGCATTACGTATTGCGTCTTCAAAATCTGTAGATTCAAAAAAGGCAACTAAAGCCTGTGGAACGGTTCCTTGACAAGATTCATTAAAAAAATAATCTGGGCGAATCTCATCTAAAGTAAAGTTAATATCATAATACTTTTCCATGATAAAGTCACGAATTTCAGCTATTGTACATCCATTACGAGCTAGAAATATGGCAATCGCAGTTGCTTCAGCTCCTTTTATACCCTCAGGATGATTATGACTGATTTTGGTTACTAGACGGGAAATATGTTTTACTTCTTCAAGGTCTTTGCCTACCCAACCACAAGCACTAACTCTCATAGCTGCCCCATTACCCCAGCTGTTATAAGGAAGAGGATTATCCATTTTAAGCCACCTTAAGAAGTGATTTCCATATCCTTTATAATAATATGTATTACCAAAATCCTGAAGATATTTTATCGCATTATCACTTAGGTCACTATAATCTTCTTTACTTCTCATTAATGCATTTGCTATGGCAATAGTTAAAACGGAATCATCCGTAAAACTACAATTTTGAGTAAAAAATTCAAAATCTTTCGTTTTTATATTGTTCCATTCAAATCTTGAACCAACAATATCCCCAATAACAGCTCCTAACATTTATCCTCCTTTTTAAAATATTAATTATTTAAGTTGATTTTGCATATTATCTGCTACTTCAAATTTGATATATTATTTCCTTAAAAATGATGGTATAGCTTTGTCTCCGGTATTTTTGTTTGATTTATTTCTCCTTTTAAAATCGTTATCAATTTTTTCTTTCCAATTTTTTGATAAACAACAGGATTTAGAACAACGATATACGGCATCTGAAACAGTTTGATACAAAACATCAACTCCTTCTTTATCATTTATTACATTTGCTGCATATTCTCGATCTATTCCGATTTTGTTTGCCGATTCTATTGCATCGATATTGGCACCTAAAAATAGAAAATCCCAATTGTTTTTAGTTTTTTGTTCTTCAATCATAGACTTAACTTTTGTCATAGAATATTCATGACTTGAATTTTCATAACCATCTGTAGTGATTATAAATAACGTTTTTGCCGGAATATCCGATTTTCTTGCATATTTATGAATATTTCTTATATGCTTTATTGTGCAACCGATTGCATCAAGCAAAGCTGTGCAGCCACGAGCATAATATTCTTTATTTGTTAATAGCGGGACCTCGTTAATTTTAATTCTATCGTGAATAATATTAATTTTGTCATCAAAAAGAACCGTAGTTACAAACGCATTTGAAACTTCTTCTTTTTGTCTTTTAATCATAGAGTTAAAACCACCTATGGTGTCCGACACAACATCTACCATAGAGCCGCTTCTATCTAACACAAAAACTATTTCTGTAAAATCACTTTTATTTTGAACTTTTTTCATCTTTTTCCTCACAATATTTTTGCTTTATGAGAAAAGATTATCAAATTAAATTATAAAACAGGTCGCTTTAAATACGACATTTGTATAAGTTGTTGTTTATTATATTTTAGCATGTCTGCCCTAATAAAGAACAATCAAATGAATCAAGAATTTCATTTACAACGAGAATATCGTAGACTTGTTTTTTTATCAGATATTCCATTATGACATCTAATTTTATACTATGTGAAATTGAATAGCCGGCACTGTCTAAAAGTTTTTCCGCTTCACCTAAATTGAGCTTTAAACCAATAATTAAGGCAAAAATCGTATTTTTTCTGGGTTGATAATCCTTATTACTTCTTATTTTTGAAAATAGTCGCCGGTCTAAATTTGCATGCTTATAACACATTGTTTCAGATACCCCTTTTTCTCTAATAAATTTGAATAACATTTGAGAGAATGTCGGCTCCATTTCGTCCAATGTATCAATGGATATTTTTTGGTAAAAAACTTCGGAATGAAGATTTTCGGAGCACTCATTAATAATTTGAATACTATTCATAATATATGAGAATTTTTGTTTGCATTCTTCAATAAAGTTTTTCTCTATATATACCTGAACTGCTGATTTTAGTTGTTCAATATTTATGTTTTGCATTCTTTCCTCTTTGTTCATTTATAACCCTTTTTGCAATTTCTTATACTATACATGTATTGTTTTTATATTACAATGCCGAGAAACAGGACAATGCCACAATTTGACACTTATTTAACTGTTTTTAAATTATCGAGGATTATGCTCTAAAAAAACAGGAGGTGCTTATGTTTTATCAAAAAACTCAAAAAATTCTCGATTTGGCTCTTTGGATGCAAACAAAAGAAGGTGGTGTTTCTATTGCGGATATTATGAAAAAATGTAACGTATCTAAACGAACAGCTATTAGAATGAAAGATATGGTAAAAGCTCAATTTCCGCAAATTATGGAAATATCAGGGGCTCATAATACCAAAAATTGGTCGATTCCTCGAGGAACTATCAATAATTATATCAGTTTTTCACTAAGCGAAATAAATGCTCTGCAAAATGCCATAAAACTGATGAAAACCAAACTTCCCGAGGATGTTGAGGATTTGGAAAACGTTATGCATAAAATTAAAGCAACAATGAACAGTGATATGCTTAATCGTATAGAACCCGATGCAGAAGCCTTGCTTGAAGCAGAAGGATATGCTCTTCGCCCAGGACCGAAAATTAAGGTTAATAAGGAATATATCGAAGCATTGAGAAATGCCGTAATTGCTTGCAAAGTGATAAAAATAAAATATCAGTCAAAAACAAAAAACGAATGGAGAACCGTTCATCCTTACGGATTTCTTTACGGTAATAAACATTATTTGATTGCTTGGCATACAAAACGTAAAGCTATGTGTCATTTTGACTTGAACAACATACAAAATGTAGAAGTCTTAAATGAATACTTTGTTCGTGACACCGAATTTTCTTTGGATAAATTCAGTTCTCAATCTTTCGGAGTATATCAGGAAGAACCTTTTGATGTTAAGTGGCTATTTGATAAAGAGGTTGCCGCAGAAGCCGAAAAATATATTTTTCACCCTTCGCAAACAACACAAATGAATGAAGACGGAAGTTTAACCGTTACATTTCGTGCCGGTGGAGCTCGTGAGATGGATTGGCACCTATATACCTGGGGAAATCATGTAAAAGTGGTTAAACCGGAAGATTTTGACGAACGAAAAATTTGGAAAGATTAAAGGAAAAATCACCGCTGTAACATTTTTTAACCTTTGTTGATTTGCCATAAACGAACTATTGAATCATACTCGTGATTGAATTAATGGAGATTATAAAAATGAAACATGGAAAAAATTTTACACTGGGTGAGTATGTAATTATTAAAAAACCTGACTTAATGGATATTGGCGATAATGTACGAATTGCAGATTTCTGCCGTATATCTTCGGCTTGCAAAATAGGTAATGACTGCGAAATCGCTCCGGGAACATATATTGCCGGAGGAGATGGAGAATATACTTTTGATATGGGAAGTTTTTCAAGTTTGGCTGCCGGTGTAAAAATATGGTTATCAAGCAATGATTATGTAAACGAGTTGGTTACTCACTCGGTACCGGAAGTTAAAGAAATTAAAGGAAATGTCAAAATGGGTAAATTTACCGGTATCGGAACAAATTCGGTTGTTATGCCTAATAATGACATTCCGGAAGGAGTTACTATCGGTGCATTGAGTTTTGTTCCGTCAAATTACAAATTTGAGCCTTGGACAGTTTATGCCGGACAACCTATTCGTCCGATAAAAAAACGTAACAAAGCAAATATTATGCGAACATTGATGAAAATCGGATATATCGATGAAGATTATATTGAAGACGAACGTCTGTGTGCAGAATAAAAAAATTCAAGGTCGTTTATAATAAACGACCTTTTTTATTGCTATATTATAATTATGAAAATTTTAATGCTTTTGTTTGTATAATTGCTCGTCAAAAATTTTTAATAAAGGAAAAATATAAATGCACTCCATCCACCCGTTGATTGTCGATTTAACTTTAATATCCATTTATGCTGCAATTATTACTTTGATTTGTAAAAAATTGAAACAGCCTACCGTATTGGGATATGTTCTTGCCGGAATTTTGGCAGGTCCTTTTTTAAGTTTTGTTCCTACCGTTTCCGACAAAGCTAACTTGACTTTATGGGCAGATATCGGGGTAATATTTTTATTATTCGGCTTGGGATTGGAGTTTAGTTTTAAAAAGATGATAAATGTCGGAAAATCGGCATTAATTACATCTAATGCAAATATATTTTTCATGCTGTTTTTAGGGTATAACACCGGTTTGTTACTCGGTTGGTCTGTAATGGACAGCTTTTTCTTGGGTAGTATGATTTCCATGTCATCAACCACAATTATCATTAAGGCTTTTGAAGATTTAAATATCAAAAAACAAAAGTTTACCGATTTGGTATTCGGGGTTTTAGTCGTGGAGGATTTGGTCGGAATTTTGTTGTTGGTATTATTGCCTACCATCGCTTTGGGAAATGCCATTGACAGTAAAGAGCTTTTATTAAGCACCGCAAAATTATTGTTTTTCCTTGTGCTTTGTTTTGTTATAGGTATTTATCTGGTTCCGAGTTTTTTGAAAAAAATTACTCCGTTGCTGAATGATGAAATGCTTTTAATAACATCTATCGGCTTATGTTTCGGCATGGTGTTACTTGCAACATCTTTCGGTTTTTCTTCTGCTTTAGGAGCGTTTTTAATGGGTTCAATTTTAGCAGAAACAGCCGTTATCGAAAGAATAGAAAAAAATATGAAACCTCTGAAAGACTTTTTCGGTGTGGTTTTCTTTGTGTCGGTAGGTATGATGGTTGACCCGACAATGTTTATAAAATATGCTTCACCGATTTTAGTCATTACAATAATTGTTATTATCGGAAAAGTTATCTTCTCTTGTTTCGGTTTTCTGTTTTCGGGGGAAACGCTTAAAACATCTCTGCACGGCGGATTTTCATTGGCACAGGTAGGTGAATTTGCGTTTATTATTGCCAGTTTGGGTATGAGCTTAGGAGTGCTTTCAGAACAAGTATATCCGATAATTGTTGCCGTTTCCGTTATTACAACATTTTTAACTCCGATGATGATAAAAGCTGCCGGACCGGTTTATAAATTTTTGAAAAAAGCACTGCCGGAATCAATAAGCAAAAAATTGGAACATACGGCTATCGCAAAAGAAACAAAAATAGAAGAACAACACTGGAAACTGTTATTCAAAAACTATTTTATTCGCTTGAGCTTATTCAGCATGATTTTATACACGATGATAATCGTTTCTACATATTTCATAAAACCGTTGATTCACGGATTAATGCCTAATTTGCCGGCAAGAATTACCGTTACGGCAATAACTTTATTACTGATGGCTCCGTTTTTGAAAGCCATGATAGGATGGGAAACCGTTATTCCTATTTTTGCCCGCGAAAAAATTGCACAATTTTTCTGTATGTTTACTCATAAAGATAAAAAAGCGGAAACTCATAAATCAATAATTACAAAAATTGAGGAAAAACTCGGAATATGTAGCATCTATGATAAGGCTATTGAAGAAAAAAATTTCTTTATCTCCAACCATAGTGCAGCAGCTGTTTATTATAAACTTTGGACGACAAAGAAAATTAATCGTATTCCTTTAATTGTGATGACAAGCTTTCGTTTAGTTATGGTTTTGTTTGCCATTTCTACCGTAGTTCACTTATTCTTAACCGAAAACCCGAAAGTTACTTGGGGATTGGTTATTATTTCGATTATGGTATTATCTCAATCAAAATGGTTGTTTAATCAATATATGAAAATAGAAAAACAATTTTTGGCAAACTTAAAAGGTGAAAGAAAATCTGTTGAAGAAACTCCGACACCGACCGCCGAATAAAAAATTTTAATCCCGCTCATCTGATGATAAGCGGGATTTTTTTTATTTTTCTTCAAGCAAAGTTTGTGCCGTTACATAGTCTATTTTACCACTGCCTAAAACCGGTATATCTTTGCGATATATTACTTTTTTAGGCATCCATAATTCACTCAGACCTTGATTACGGAAATATTCACGAATTGTTTTTATATCCGCATCTTCCTTATTGGTAATCAAAACCAGTTGTTCGCCTTTCTTTTCATCCGGTTGAGTTAAAATTCCCTGTAACGTTTGAGGATATAGTTTATCCAAAACTTGTTCAACTGCGGTTAAGGATACCATTTCTCCGCCTATTTTAGCAAAACGTTTAACTCTGCCTTTTATGGTTATATATCCCTCATCGTCAATTGAGACAATATCTCCGGTATCATACCATCCGTTATCCAAAGGTTGTAAAACACCCGGAGCATCATATTTCATATAGCCTTGCATTATGTTATCACCTTTAACCCAAAGCTTTTTCCCCTCCTCTACTCCGGCAACTTTTTCGAGACGATATTCCATTCCCGGCATGATACGACCGACGCTGTCTTCTTTGAAGTGCATAGGTGTATTAAGGGATATAACCGGAGAGGTTTCGGTAGCTCCGTATCCTTCCAAAATTCTGATACCAAACTTTTTCATCCATAATTCTGCTGTTGTTTTTTTCAACTTTTCGCCACCGATAACCGCATATTTAAGCGAGAAAAAGTCATAAGGATTAGCCATTTTTCCGTAGCCGGCAAAAAATGTATCGGTACCGAAAATAACCGTAGAAAGAGAATCATAACACATTTCGGGCACAATTCGATAATGTAACGGAGACGGATAAAAGAAAGTTTTTACTCCGAACAGAATCGGCAACAATGTTGCTACACTCAACCCGAAAGAGTGGAACATCGGCAAAGCATTAAAAATAATATCATTTGAATTAAACGGAATAACACTCGCTATTTGATAACGATTTGCCTGTATATTTCGGTGAGACAAAAATACTGATTTAGGTGTTCCCTCAGAGCCTGAAGTAAATAATATTGCCGCGGTCTTATCTGCCGTATTACTCGGTCGTTTTTTCAAAATATAATCTTTTATGGCCTGCAATTTTGTTAGCAGAGATATTTGTTTTGCAAAATCTTCCAAGTAAACAATATTCAGTCCGTTGTCTTTGATTGCTTGCTCTATTTTTTCGAGTTTTGCTTGTTCTATAAACGAGCGAGAGGTTACTATCGTTTTTAATTCTATGGTTTTAAGAGATGAAATAAACGGTTTTACTCCTAACGTAAAATTGAGCATTGCCGGAACTTTATCGGCATATTGCAAAGCAAAAAAGCTGACAACATTAGCCAACACGTTCGGTAGCATAAGCCCTATTCTTTTTTCTTTGGCAAAAGCTTTTTTATATGCCGTTCCTAAAACATAACTCTTAAACAAAAATGATTTATAGCTTTGCGGTTTTCTGTTTATGTCTTCGGCAATGATATGTTTTTTGCCATGAACATAGGCTCCGTCCCACAAAGAATTAAATATATTCTCATTAATTTCAG
This sequence comes from Alphaproteobacteria bacterium, assembly GCA_045659785.1. GTDB lineage: Bacteria > Pseudomonadota > Alphaproteobacteria > RF32 > CAG-239 > JAFUYI01. Next base: position 35,609 of record JAZRCM010000004.1, on the reverse strand, counting down.
ATGTTTTATAAATCATCTCTGCCATAATATCATAAAGTTTTTGTGATACTATTTTACGATACTGACGACGAGAAACATTTTCTTCAATAACAAACTTCTTCGGCTCAAGTATATTAAGTGTTATATGAGGGAAAAATTTGGTTCTCATCTTTTTCTTCAAATAAGAAAATTTAGAGTATTGGGCACCGTTTATACGTACCGGCAAAATTTTTGCTCCAGCCTTTTGCGCAATAATTCCAGCTCCCTCATAAATTTTCATCATTGAACCGGTTACCGTAATACGACCTTCCGGAAAAATCATAATTTTCTTATTTTTCTTTAATTCTTCAATAAGACTGCGAACAGACAACGGACTGCGTGAATCGACAGGATAGAAATCGACCAACAACTTTATAATCGGCATAAACCATTTGCGTGTCCATTCGGTATTGATTGCAAAAGTTATACGTTCAGGCATAAATGCCGCAATCAAAACCCCGTCCAAAAGAGAAACATGGTTAGCGACAATCAAAACTCTTTTTCCGGCCTTGCGAAAATTACTCAAGCCGGTAACTTTACTGTGGAACAAAAATCCCAATATGCTTTGCAATATTGAACGAGGCAAAGCTTCCGGCAAAAGAGAACAAATATAAAATGCAACAAATGTGCTTATTATCGCCATTGTTAAAAACAAATTAGGCAATCCAAATCCCATAGACAAGAATATAATCGCAAAAACAGCAATTCCGACCATACCGAAAGAGTTGATAATATTATTACCGGCAATAACCGTTGCCACATGTGATTTCGGAGCACGATATTGCATAATCGTATTTAGAGGAACTATATATAGTCCGCCCCAAAAAGCTAAAAAGAACATACTTAGTGTCAAACCGATGGCATGAGGCCGGTTAAAAAACTTTACAAATGTTATTTGTTCATCAGGTGTAGGATAATCCTTTGTAAGAAGATATATCAAAAACATACAAACGGCCATACCGATTGCTGATAAAGGAACATAAGTTGTATGAATAAAACCTTTTGATATTTGATTGCAGGCAAAAGAACCGACGGCAACACCGATGGAAAACAAAACCAAAAACCATGTAATTACACCTTCGGAAGCATTTAGGATTTGTGTGCAAATCGGATAAACCTGCACTGCCACTAATGCTCCGATAATCCAAAACCAAGATGCGCCTAAAATACTTTGCAAAACCACAGGGTGTTTACGTAAAAATCTAAAATTATCAACTGCTGATGCAAAAATATTCTTTCTTACTTTCAACTCCGGTCTTGGAGCAGGCGCATCCGGAATAAACCAAGAAGACACAATTCCAACCGCAGCCAAAACAATTAAAACGGCAATAGAACTTTCTATCGGAAGCAGAGTTCCGAAAATAAGACCTAAAAGAATTGCCATATAAGTTGTTGCTTCAATATAAGCATTGCCGGTTATAAGTTCTTCCGGTTTCAGTTGTTGAGGAAGAAGCGAATATTTAATCGGTCCGAAAAATGACGATTGAGTTCCCATCAAAGTTAAGATAGCAATAAGCAAATACACATTACTGAAATAGTATGCAACGGCAACACCTATCATCAATATAAGTTCCGCAACTTTAAGCCATCGAGCTATTTTATTGCGTGAATATTTATCGGCCAATTCTCCGGCTACTGCAGAAAACAAAAAGAACGGCAAAATAAACAATCCGGCAATAACATTTGATAAAACCGCCGACTGAGCTGTCATTTTTATTGCAACTAAAGTTAATAGTGCATTTTTGAACAGGTTATCATTAAATGCTCCCAAAAATTGAGTAATTAATAACGGTAAAAAACGTCGTGTTTTCAGCAGACTCATTGTATTTTCCTTGATAAATTTTAGCTATAAGCATAAAACATTATAAGTTGAAGAGTGTCAAGGAATAAAGATTAATGACCGAAGAAGAGTTAAAAAAATGGATTATTGAAAACAGCGATAAAAAATATCAAAAATTTTCTTCATCATTATTGCCCAATGTAAAAAACATTTACGGGGTTCGTTTGCCTGTATTGCGTAAGTTGGCAAAAAAACTTGCAAAACAAAAATGTTATATAAAAAATTCTGCTCCTTGCTTTGAAGAAATTATGTTGCAAGGTTTTGTTATCGCAGAAATACAATGCTCTGATGAAGAAAAACAAAAAATGATTATTGATTTCATACTCAAGATTGATAATTGGTCCGTCTGTGACAGTTTTTGTTGTTCTTTGAAATGCGTAAAAAATAATCCTGAAACTTGGTGGAATTGGTTACAACAATTTGTATTTTCAGAAAAAGAATTCGAAATTCGCTTCGGATTAGTGATGTTGATTTTTCACTTTGTCAATTCTAACTATGTTCATCAAATTTTAAATATCATACCAAGTGTAAGTTCAGATAAATATTATGCCCAAATGGCTATGGCATGGCTGATTGCCGAATGTTATATAAAATACCCCGATTTAGTTATTGATTTTATAAAAAACAATAATCTGCCTAATGATGTTCACAATAAAGCCATTCAAAAGATTTGCGAATCCCAACGTATAGATAAAGAAACGAAAACATATTTAAAAGAGATAAAAAAATAAGAGACGGAAAATCCGTCTCTCAATTTTAATAACTCGATGACTTAATCATCGTCATTTTCATTATCGGGTGAACTCGTTGCGTTTTTCTGGTGTTCGCACTTAGGAGTTTTAATGGAAAACTTTCCGCCTAAAAGCTTTACACCTTCTAACGAAATGTCACGTCCACCGGATATTACCAAAACAATCAGCAAAGCACTTGTAAGGTTATCCCAATTTACTTCCACAATAGACGGAGCAAAAGGCCATACTATACAGTTCATAACAAAACCGCCGACCAAAGCCCAACCGACTACGGGTATCCAGTACCTTTTAATTGCTTTTCTGAAAGGCTGACACTCGGGGTCATTACATTCGGGAAGAGATTTTACCGATATCTTTCCGCCCAACCACTTAATTCCGTTAAGAGTAATATCTCTGGTTCCGGAAATAATAAGCAGTATGAGAAGAGCACGATTAAGATTATCCCAGTCGATAACCCTCACATTACCGGACATGACCGGCTGAACGATACAGTTGATTATATACCCAATAGCGAGAACATAACCGACTGCTGAAATCCACAACTTCTTAGTTATGAATTTCTCCATCATGTTAGCATTCATACTGTTAGATTTTATATATTAATAATTTTATCTGATACTTAAAAGATGACATCTTAAAACATTTTTGTCAAGTTTTTATGACAAAAAACTCCCGAAATTTATTCGGGAGCTTGTTTTTTATCGATTATATTGACTATTATATTGTATGGTTCGCTGTTGTACGACATCATGAATATGATCTTGATTATTCGAACCATACCATTGTTGACGTAATGATTGCGGACTGCGAACTGGTGTTAATTCTCCATCAACATAATCAAGTCCTATACTTTTTATATCTTTAGAGAATTGTTGCATCCAACGTTGCTCAACATCTGTCGGTTCATATCCTTTTGCAATACGAACCTGCATATCGCGATAAGCAACATCTCCACCTTCAATATTCTTGAATAAATTATCAAGTTGAGTATTTACCTGATTATTATTCCCTCTAATAGCTCCTCCTAAATATTCTATATACGAACGATTACTATTGTGTTCATGCGTCGATCTAATATGCTCTCTAATATCATAACGTATGGGAACATTTTTAAGATATCCGGTATCTAATTCCGGATGACCGGCACCATGGTCAATAAAGGTATAGTGTCCTTTTACCCCATGATATTGGGAAATTCGGTGTTGCGTATCAACTTCACCTACCGGATTATACACCTGATTTTGCCCGTCTCTTTCCGGAACATAATAAACATCATCAACTACTCTTGATTTTGCAGCTGTCGCCACATCTGCATGTTCTTCCGTTTGCATTGTAGCAGAGACTGTTCTTGTTGTATTAAAATCTGTTTGCATACTGTTTTTGGTGGCTTCAAAATCCGCTCTCATAGCATTGGCGCTTTGATTAAATTCCGCAAGCATTTCACTATGAGATTGAGCATAATCATTCATAAAAGTCAAAGCACCGGGATTAATCGTTTGTCCTGATTCTGCTTGCAGTTTTAACGACGCATAAATTTCAGCTTCAGCTTTACTCATTGCTTCATCGGAAAGCATATCGGCATAAACTATGTCGCCTTTGGTATCTATGGTATATTTAACTCCGGATTGAGTTGTAGAATACCCGTTGTTATCGGTCGGATGTGCTGTTGCTGAGACATCTGTCTGATTTGCAGGGGTTGTTTGAGAGGCTTGTGCAACAGCATCGGTTTTTACAACTTCATCGGTTTGAACCGGTGTTGTAACAACCGGCGCAGCAGCGTTTCTTATGGCTTCGTCAATCTTTTCTTGCGGAATACCGTGGTCAATCCCATACTTATCCATTTGAGTATCAAAATGGCGCAAGAATGCAGCTTGTTCGGATGTTAATTGACCTCCGGATGATAATATATCTTCAGCAATAGCCTTTTGAAGTGTAGCGTTTTGACAAACCCCTATAGCCCTTGAGCTTACAATATTGTAATTAGAGCTTTTTATTTGTCCGTTTGCCGTTGAATATACTCCGTCCTTACCTTGGGTTATATCTGCCTGCATATCATTCAACATACCTTGGTCAACCGAAACATTACCCTCATATGCAAGTCTAAAACCTTGACCATTTTCCCCCGGTACCAGTGTGTATTTTATATTTACTCCGGGTTGACTTATCTCAACAGGTGCATTTTCAACAGGTGCAACATCTTGTTCGTTTTCCGGAGTAGTTACCGGCTGTTCCTGATTTTCAGGAACAGTCTTTTCTCCCGGAATTGTTGTCGGCTGTTCTTTAACTTCTGTATCTTCAAGATTTTTTACCGCACTTCTGTTTATTGTATATCCCCTAGCCTCTGCCTCTAAAGCTTGAGCATCAGGACCAACAAAATTGCCTCTGGCATCAAAATGATCGCCGGCAAATTTAACCATATCATTCAGCTTATCAGCCGGAATTTTTCCTTCTTCAAACATTTTTTGCAATGATGATGAGGTCATAACCTTACCGCTCGGAATATCTCCGACAGCAGGATTTTCATTACCTTCCATAATCAAAGTTGCAGCTCGAGGATAACGTTTGAACAGCATATCTAAATCGTGCTTTTGTTCTGAAGAAAGATTATTTATATCAATATTATCTGTCGCAGGTGTTAATCCCTCGCTGTAATCTTCTGCAAGAATAGGATGTTCTTGCGTTGAAACCGGAGGTCTTCCTCCAAAACGCAATTTATCGCTGATTAATGTATCTTCATCACCGGTTAAATTTCCAAGACTTTCTCCTGCTTTTTCCATATTTGCGGAAGGAACATCTGCACCGGACACGGCATCAAGCTCTCCACTCGGTGTTTGTGTTTGAAAATCTTCTGCTCTAGCACCGAAAGCACCGGCAAGAGCCAGACCCAAGGCAGAACCCCCGATTGCTCCCCAACGACGACTATTTTTTTCTATGCGGAGGCTGTTCACTTGTGCCGTTTTTTCATTAAGAACTTTTATCTGTCCTTGATTTATTTTTATATTTTGTTGTTGCAATATAGTTTGTGCATACAAAGCCGGATTTGACGAACGAAGTTTGAGCAATTTTTTATCCGTAGGTAAATTTTTCACTCCGTATTGTTGTAATAAAGCATCAAGTTCTTGCTCTGCTTGTCGTTGTTGTGATGCGGCAATTTGACCTGTTACCATTCCGCTGGTTATACTGACCGTGGTTGAAGCAAGAACTCTACTGTTTTTAATAACGGCTTTACTCATTTTTGTTGCCGTTTCTCCGACATCACTCCAAGTAATGTTTTTAAACTTATTAACAACACCATCCCAAGAAAAATTGGAAAAGGCATTTGTCGCAAAATTAGAGAAAGTTTCCCTAAAACCATGTTCGGCAATCTTCCCTGCTAAACCGGTTACGGCGGTTACACTTTGCTCAGTCCAAGCGGAATACCCGCCAAAACCGACCGAAACCGCGGTCAAAACACCTGAAGCGACCAAACCAACGGCTTCTTTTCTGTTTTCTTTAGAACGGAAATATTGTCCGTAACTCTTATAAGGAAATTCTTTTCCTTCTTCTAAAGCTTTTTGTTTTTTCTCTTCAAATTGAGCTTTATTCTTTTTCACATTTTGGTATAGCTTAACCCCCGAATATACCGCTAACCCGGCAACACCTGTCGTAAAACCGATAGCTCCGGTTGTTGCTATTGATTTTACAAGCGGGGATAATTTGGGATATTTTTTAGTTACTTTTTCATCCCAAGCTTTTACTTTACCCCAAATCTCTTTTGCCTTTGCTTTGATAGACATACGCTTAGCAACATTAACAATATTGGTGCTGCGAATACAAACCACACTGGCAACTGCAGATTTTAAAACATCTTTGCGAGAAAAAGTATCCTTATTAAATTCTGCTCTTGCATTATTTATGGATTCTTTAAGACGATTGAAAAGAATCATCTTTGCTCCCCAAACACCTATATGTTTTCTGGAAGCATTTATATCTTCTACGTTTACCTTACTTTCCGGATTACGTTCTGCCTCATGCAACAGATAAGAAAGTGCAACTAAATCATCACCATCTACCTTATCCGTTTTTCCGGTGCGAGAAATAACTTCAAAAACTTCTGATTTCAGCGGTTTATTATATTTACTGCAACCCTTACAAATTCTGGCTGCTTCTGCGAGGCTTAATTCTTCTCCTTTAGCAATTTTTTCTTCTGCCGATTGTATTTCTTCTTCATTTGCCGCCTCAATATGTTCTTCCGGATCTTCGAGTTTTGCGGCAATTTCTAAATCTTTTTCCGTAACTTTGGGAAGTTCTCCGTTTTCGGCAATAAACAACTGTTGTTGATATTCTCCCCAAAGTTGTGTTGATGTTTCATCCAAAACCCCGTTTAACACACTGATATAAGCCAATCTGTTAGCATCTTTATTTTCGCTCGGGGCTTTTTTAGACAACTTTTGCAAAGCTTCAAGCCTTGCCATTTCCATTATTTCTTCATATTCTTCTTTATTTAGAGAAGAAAAGAAACCTTGCCAGCCTTCAAATCCGGCAGTTATTACATATTTTTTGCTGCCATCTGCGTTTTCCTTTACGGCTATCGGAGAAATATCTTTAGTTTCTTCGTCCCAAGCATCTCCGTTAGCTGAAACATCTGTATTTTCATCTACATCCGTAAGTCCGTTTTCTTCATCAAACAACAATACGGCTGCCGCAATTTTATCATCTCTCTCTTTGTCATCTTGGAGTTTTTCTGCCAATTTCAGTACATTTATGCAGTTTTCATATTCTATGGCAGCTTCAGGTGTCAGGGTATCAAGATTGATTTCATTAACTTTCTGTTGAGCATAAGTTTCTATTTTTTCCAAGCCACTAATAATTTTCGCCTTATCCATAACTTCTGCTCTATTTGTTCCGTCAAGAGCGTCTTTAGTTATTTCTTCCAATATTTTTTGCTTTGCTTCACTGACTTTTAGCCCTAAAGATCCGTCTATGGCATAATTTAGGAGGTAAGAATATATTTCGGACAAATTACCCGCTGTTTCAAGATTTTCTAAGGAATTCAAAATCTTTTCTACTTCTTTATCTTCCATAAATATTCTCCTTGACATAGTAGTTGCATTTTATTCGACAATAATACGATAAAGTTTAAATTTAGTCAACGGCTTTTGTCGTTTTTGTCAATGAGCTTGAAGGAATCTTAAAAGAAGAAACTAATATCTGAAATGTTTATGAGACGGACGATGAGGTTTATGATGGCGATGATGGTGGTCGTCATCATAATAATCTTGCAATAACGCACCTACTGCAACTCCCGAACCGAAAATCAGCGCATTTTCAATTTGAGCATTATCCGGTTGAGGACGCGGTTTGCGGTAATAGTATATACTGTCATCGGTATTGTTATTATCCTTTTTCTCCGATGATGAGTTTTTTATATATATGTCGGAATCATTATTTGTTTTTTTCGTAATCGTAGTAGTTGTTGTGGTAGTAGTCGTAACAACGGTTTCCGCAAAAACATCGGCAACAACAGAAAACACAAACAAAAAAGCTATTATAAAACATCTTCCGGCCATATTTACCTCTCTTTTTTTAAGATAAGTGTTCATATAACACTTTACAACCTAAGAAAATCATAATCAATCCGGCTAAAATTTGCAAATATTTTGTAGGAAATTTTTGAAAACAACAAGTCGATAAAAATGCCGAAAACGAACAAACAAAGCAAATTATGCCGATAATCAATGCCGAAACAAAAATATTTACCGGCATAAAGTATAATGTAACACCGGCAACACAGGCATCTATACTTGTCGCAATACCTATCATAAACAATGTTGAAAAACTTAATACTTCATGAGGTTTATCTTCGTCTTTTTCCTCCCGAAAAGCATCAATAATAACGTTTATTCCTAAAATAAGAAAAACGATAAAAGCAAGCCAATGGTCAAAAGCTTCGATATATTGATGAACTGTTTTGGTGGCAAGCCAACCGATAATCGGCAATACAAATTGACCTAATCCGGTGGCAAAACTCAATAAAAACGCATTCTTAACAACATTTTTCTTAAACAAAAGACCATAAGAAAAAGCTGCCGCTGAAGCATCGGCAGAAAGAGCAAAAGCTAAAAGAACAACACCAAACATCGATTTTCCTCATAAAGGTTGACAATGTTGGTGTTGTATAAAAAATAAAAAGTAAAATCAAGCTTTAATTTGAAATACTCAAATTATGAGCTTCCGGACGACCTTGCTTGTCAGGAATAATATCAAACGAAACTTCTTGACCTTCAGTGATATAATCCAAGCCCGATTTCTGGATCGCCGTTATATGGACAAAAATATCTTTTTCAGTGTTCGGAGCTTTTATAAAACCATAGCCCTTTTTATTGTTAAACCATTTTACCGTACCATTTAGCATTTTAGTTCCCTTTGCAAAAAATTAAACCATGTCAACTGTATGCGACTTTTTTTATTTATTCATACAATTAACATTTTCAAGGGAACTAAAATTATTTTTTCATATTTTTTATTTTTTCGGCAAGCTTCTTGGCATTATCGATAATTTCTTTTTCTCCGGCAACTTTTCCGTTTTCCATAATCAGACGACCATCGCAGATTACATCACAAACACATGAACTGTCAGCAGAATATACTATATTGGAAATTATATTATAATTCGGGGTCAAAAATACATTATCCAAATCAACTAAAAGGCAATCAGCTAAACATCCTTCTTTTATTTCTCCGGCATCAAGACCAAAGGCCTTTGCTCCGTTTGTCGTCGCAACTTTGTATATATCCTGAGCCTTTCCGCCTAATGCAGAATTAGATTCAGCTTTAGCTGCAAGCGAGCAGAATTTCATCGAATCCAGCATATTCAAATTATTATTAGAACTTGCTCCGTCAGTTCCTAATGTTATATTTTCCGGCATTGTTTCATACATTTTTTCAAACATAAACATACCGGAATTAAGTTTCAAATTAGAAATCGGGTTCGTTGAAATATAACAACCGCGTTTTTTGATGATTGCAACATCTTCATCAGACAAATGAACCGCGTGAGCCAAAATGGTTTTAGGAGTCAATAACCCTAAACTGTCCAACTTTGCAACCGGAGACATTCCCCATTTTGCAAAGCAATCCTCAACTTCCTGTTTTGTTTCGGAAACATGAATTTGCATAAACCAACCTTGTTTTTCGGCCGTTTCTTTTGCAAACTTAAATAATTCGTCAGAAACGGTATAAACCGCATGACAAGACAAGCACTTTATAATTCTTTGCGGACAGGGATTAGGAAAATCGATAAAGTTTGCCGTATCAATCTTTTTTTGTTCGGCTTTTTGTTCATCAAACAAATCCATTTCAACACGAGATATTGCGGCTCTTATCCCCATATCAGCAACAGCTTGCATTGTGCGTTCGCCGAAAAAATACATATCGGCAAAAAACACCGTACCGGATTTTATCATTTCGAGAATCGCCAACCGACTAGCAACAACAATATCATCTTCGGTTAATTGGTCTTCTATCGGCCATATATCCTCGTTGAGCCACTCAAAAAGAGGTTTGTCATCACCAAAGCCACGCAAAATAGACATTGCCGCATGATTATGCGTATTATAAAAAGCCGGAAGTATCGCTTTGTTGCTGCCATCTATGATTTTCTCGGCATTAACTTCTATATTTTGGGCGATACGAGAAAACTTGTTCCCCTCAATAAGAACATCTGTTGTTTGATTGTTGTGCAAAACATTTTTTATTAAAATTGACATCTTTTTTTCCTAATTTATGCTATGAGTTATGAACTAACTTAAAACAGATTGAATAAATATGGAAGACAAAATTTTAGAACAGCGCTTTATTGATATCGAAATCAATTTGGCAAATCAGGAAAAAATGCTCGATGAGCTTAATTCGGTAGTAATTGAGCAAGGGAAACTCATTGATATTTTGCGTAAGCAGAATAAAATTCTTTTTGAGGCCTTAAAAGAAGATACGGTGAAGCCGCTTAGTGAAGAAACTCGTCCTCCGCATTATTGAAATTTGAAACAGCGTGTTTATATTATGATAAACTTATTATATTGAGGAGAAAAACTATGAGTGATGATAAACAATGGGTATGCACTGTTTGCGGATATATTTATGATGAAGAAACACCATTTGAAGAATTACCTGAAGATTGGGTATGCCCTGTATGCGGTGTAGGAAAAGACTTTTTCGAACAAAACTAATCCGTAGTTCTGGCTATCGTTAAAACATCTACGGATTTTGCTCCTGCTTTTTTCAATACGGAGGCACATTCTTTTATTGTGGACCCGGTGGTTAGAACATCATCGATGAGAATTATTCTCTTACCTTTGATGTTTTCCGGATGTTTCACACTAAAAGCATTTTTAACATTATCAACCCGTTGGCGACCGGAAAATTCCACTTGCGGACGGGTTTTCTTATGTCTCACTAAAGAGAATCGGTCAACAGGAATATCAATCATTTTGCTTAATTTATCCGCTAACAACACAGATTGATTATATTTGCGTTTTATTAAACGTGAATAGTGCAAAGGAACAGGAATTAAAACATCTGCTCCTTGCGAAAAAATGTCTTTTCCCGCAATTTTGAGCATTGCTGCCAAAAGTGTGGCATTTTCTGTTTTATCAAAAAACTTGAACCCTAAAATTAAATTTTTATCACTATTGTCATAAACAACTGCAGACCGCATTGTTCTGAAAAAATGTCTTTTCTTTCCTGCACAAACAGCACATAACATTTTTCCGTCTGCTGTTAATTCACTTATGGGATGACCGCATTTGTAACAATAAGGAGGGGTAATAAAATTTATTTCTTCTACACATTTATCACATAAGTATCCGTCTTCAAACAAAACCTTTCCGCATTTCAGACAACGACGCGGAAAAATGAAATTAAGCAAATTTTCAAATATTTCAAAGAGCATTATTTGAGTATATTCTTCAATTCTTCATGGATTTGATTAATATTATCAACAAGAATTATTCCGGCATCGGTCATAGTTTTCCTTTTCCCCTCTGCCGTAATTCTGCCTCGAGTGATAATGTCTCCGGCATAACCTACATGACGTCGAAAAGTGAGATTATTGCCGGCGATAAAACTTATAATCGGCTTTTTGTTTTTTTGTTGTGCATACCATTCGGCTCCCTGTTCTTCAAACATTCCGCCCATTTGTCCGACCATAACGATAGCATCCGTATTTTCATCTTCATGAAACAGTTTTAAGACATCAATGAAATTTATACCGATAACCATATCATCACCGATACCGACAACGGTTGATTGTCCCTCTCCGGCACGACGAATTTCAAGAACAGCCTCATAGGTCAAAGTGGAAGAACGAGAAACAACACCAATTCTTCCTTTATTATGGATGTTTTCGGGGGATATACCTAATCTGGCCTCATCAGGAGTTATTATTCCGGGAGTATTTGGGCCAACAAACTTTATATCACTACCCTTTAGTATGTTTTGGACCTCTAACATATCTTTGACCGGAACACTATCCGAAATACATACAATAAGCTTTAATCCGGCTTCAACAGATTCTCTTACTGCCGATTTTACCGAACGAGCAGGAACAAATAAAACCGTGGCATCTGCTCCCGTAGCAGCAACCGCCTCTTTTACATTATCAAAAACAGGGACTCCCAAATGGATTATTCCGCCCTTTCCGGGGGTAACACCGGCAACAACATTTGTTCCGTAATCTATTGAACGTCTAACGTGGAAAGAAGCTTGCGTTCCCGTAATACCTTGAACAAGGACTTTTGTATTTTTATCGGCAAGAATTGACATTATTCACTTTCCTCCACCGCTTTTATAATTTTTGAAACGGCATCTTCCATATTATCGGCCATAATCAGCGGAAGCTTTGCCTGTTCAAGAATATTTACGGCATCATCTCGGTTAGTTCCTTCAAAACGTACCACCAACGGAATATTCATTCCTACTTCGGCCGCTGCATCAATAATTCCGTCAGCAATTAAGTCACATCGCAAAAAACCGCCCAAGATATAGATTATTATACCTTCAACTTTAGGATTTGTCGCAATAAGCTTTATTCCCGAAGCAATTTTATCTCTATCTACACTTCCCTTAACATTTAAAGAACAGGCTATTGCATTATTCCCCTGTTTTAGAGTGTCAACCATAGCCAGAGCAAGTCCGGAACCGTTCACTATGCAACCGATATTTCCGTCATATTCACTGTACGCAAAGCCAAATTTTGAAGCTTTTAACTCTCTTTCCTCTATTTCGTAGTCATCTTTCAAACGTTCTAATTCCGGATGACGAGACAAGCCTCGGTTGTCAACTCTGATTTTTGCATCCAGTGCTATAATTTCGTTATTTTTTAAAACTCCGGCCGGATTTATTTCAATCATCAAAGCATCATTAGATACAAAAGCCTTAAACATCCCTCTTATGAACTTATGAAAACTTTCGGCACTCTTGTTTTGAAGTTTTAAAAAGCTCATTATCTGACCGGTTTGAGCATGTGTAGGACCGTTCAAATCAATGGGAATACGCAATATTTTATCAGGATGATTTGCCACAATCTCGGCAATATCTTTGTCTTTTGTATTAGCTGCCAAAAGCACAATCGACGAGTTTGTTCTATCTATTGCCATACCGACATAAAAAGTATGATTTACTTTACAAAAATTCTCAACATATATTCTGCTGACCAGTTTTCCTTTGGCAGAGGTTTGATTGGTTACCAAAGTTGCTCCTAACATTTCTTCGGCATTAGAATATACATCTCTTAAGCTTTCGACTATTCTGATACCTCCATTTTTGCCGGCTTTAGGCTCAATAAAGCGCCCTAATCTTCTGGCTCCCGAATGAATCTGAGCTTTTAGCACCCACGGGCCACGGGCAGAAACTTCTTTTGCAACCTTACGGGCTTCTTGCGGAGTATAGGCAATTTGCCCTTTCGGAATTTTTATTCCGTTTGAACTTAAAATCTTTTTTGCCTGATACTCGTGAATATCCATATATTTTCTCTTAAGTTAATTTTGCGCATAAAACTTAATTTTTTCAACCATCGCATTTAACCCGTTACGACGGCTGGGAGACAAGTGTTCTTCCAACCCCATTTTAGCAAAAATATCTTCAACTTCAACATCTTTAATTTGACTTTGGGGATGATGATTAAAAATACTCAAAACGACATAAATCAGCCCTTTAACAATGGCTGCATCACTGTCTCCGTCAAAGTAAATATCATTTTTATCAGTCATGTGAGGAACTAACCAAACCTGTGATTGGCAACCGACAACTTTCCATTCTTCAGTTTTATATTTATCATCAAGAGAGTTTAGTTTATTTCCTAAATCAATAAGATAGCGATATTTATCTTCCCAATCTTCTAAAATTTCAAAATTTTCAATCAATTCTTCTATTTGCATTTTATATCCCTTTATTTTTTATTACTCTTACCATTAATATAAATAAAGGTCTATTGTTTTATTAAAATATTTGACTCATTTTGCACCAAAATATATACTACACTTTGTTTTTATTAATGTTTTCACAGAAGTATATGAAATGAAAGTATCTATTCGCTGTTTAGAAAAAAAACTCAGTCAAATTTTACCTTTGGCCGAAGCATATCAACGTTCATACAACAAATTATCACAAGGCTATAAAAGCCCCGAGGAAATGGCATTGTATACCAGGGGGTATTTCTTAAAAAAATTATGGAAAATGGCGGAAGATAAAGACTCTGTTGTTGCCGTACTCAATATAGATGACAAGCCTTGCGGTTTTGTGAGATATTCGGCAATTCCTGAATATTATACCAATCCGGTAAACGGTCAAAGTCGCGACTTAGAAAAAGGTATGTTGGACGGATTTGAATTTGCATGGTACAGAAAAGTAAATTTTGAAAGAGATGTTCCGTTAAACAATAAAACATTAATAGTAAATCAAATTTATTTAGACCCGCAAATTCAACGTTGCGGATTAGGTACTTATTTATTAAGCAAAACTATTCCTGAATTGAAAAAACAAGGGTATGAAAGTTTAATAATAGAATATAATGCTCATAATGAGAATGCTGAAAAATTTTATCGAGGAATCGGATTTAGAGCTTTTGCAAAAACTCAAGATTTTGACCACATAATAAAGAAAAACGGCAAAACAACTTTCTGCATCAGTGATGTTGCCATTGCGCATACAACCATTGACAATGCAATTAACTGTATGAGAGAAAAACAATTAAGTAAAACTTATATAACCATGGTACAACAAAAAAATGGAAAGTCTTATTAAAAATATTATCGAAATGATGAAAATTAAAAGTATTTCCGGTAATTTAACGGAAATAAACATGGTGTTTGATTTAATCGAAAAATTATATGTAAAGCAAGGCGTTGTTGTTCACAGATATGATTTTGAAAATGCTTCTCCGGTAATGTTACTCGCCAATTGTGACGGATTTGATTTTGACGTCATTACAATCGGACATATTGATGTCGTACCGGCAAAAGATAATATGTTTAATCCGCGAATCGAAGATAACAGAATATATGGTCGTGGCGGATTAGATATGAAAGCTTCGGTTGCCGTGTGTTTAGAAACTCTGCTCTATACCTTAGGAAAAAATATTAAATTCGGAGTTTTGATTACTTCTGATGAAGAAACAAGTTCAGGCGGAATGAAAGCTTTACAAAAAGAAAATAAAATAAATGCAAAAATTGTATTAGATACCGATTCCGGAGATTTAACACACCTTACCGAAAAATATAAACATCCGGTCAGCATATCAATAACTGCAAAGGGAGAAAACGCTCACAGTTCTCAACCTTGGAATGGAGTTAATGCCGTTAACAATTTAATAAATTGTATAAATGAATTGGAACAATATTTCCCTCGTTTTGAAAAAGGAAATCCTCCACAAAACACTTGGGTAGATACTATGGTTGTTACAGCCGTAAACTCTCCTACAACATATAATGTAGTTCCGGCAGAAGCCGTTGCCAGAGTTAATTTTCGTCTCACGGAAGCAACTCCTCTTGAAAAATTGAGAGAGATTTTAGAAACTGCTACCTTAAAAAATGGTTGTGTATATGAAATATTACTCTCAAGTTGCGGTGTTTATATGAATGCAGACAATCCTCATATAAAACAATATTTATCTGTCGCTGAAAAAGTTATCGATACCAAAATAGAAATATCAACTTCATGCGGTGCAACAGATTCCAGAATGTTTGCCGATAAAGATGCCGTTATTATAATGCACAGCATTAACGGCAAAGATTTACACGGCGATAACGAATATGCCGAAATTGATTCTATATTTGCATTAAGGGATATTCAAAAAGCATTTATTGACAGTTTGCTTTAGAACATTTCTAGGATTGCTTTTGCTTCTTCGGTTAAGCGTTCGGGGGTCCATGCAGGCTCCCAAACCAGTGTAACTTTTGCAATGCCTACACCATCAAGAGCGGCAAGAGCGGCAGCAGCCTGTCCGGGCAAAATTCCGGCAACGGGGCAAGTCGGAGCAGTTAAAGTCATATCAACATCAACATTACCGCTTTCATATTGACGAATATCATAAACTAGCCCTAAATCGTATATATTTATCATAATTTCAGGGTCACAAACCGTTCTCAATGCTTCTATCAGCTGTTCACGAGTAGCCTTGTTCTCCGGATTTTTCAACGGTTCTCCTTCGCTTACCGAAAAATCGTCAACGGGAACTTGAGAAGCCATAGCTTGCAACAATCCTGCCTCTGCATCTGTCATATCTTTTTCTTCGCTCATTTTTACCTACTGCAACAATATCAATAAAATTACGGAAGCCAACAATATACCAATACCAACAAAATTGCAACGGGGATACTGCTCACTTTTTCTAAATTTATAATAAAATATATTCCATATAATAATCCATACCGGATACATTGCAATAACCGCTCCGACATAAGCCGGATTTTCAGCATAATACATTGCGGAATTTTTGAATATATTAGAAGTTATGCTGAAGAATATAACGACTAAACCCCCGATAATGTATTTTGGGACAAATATTTCTCTCCAGTCATTTTTGCGAACAAAAGAAATAATATTGGGCAGTCCGGAGAAAAAAGCCGTCATCATACAGTAGTAAAAAATAGCAGAAATCAAATCTGTTGATGCTCCGTAAGTCGTGGTAATTTTATTATTTGCATCTATCAAAACAGACAAAAGCAAGGCAGGAAGCAATTCAAAAAAAGCCTCTTTGCTGATTTTACTTTTATTTATTAATCTTAAAGAATAAGCCGAAGCGATAAGACAAGCCATAATCCCTAATGAGCGAATCGGAGTATCAAACATCTGCAATAATTGCATAGGTTTTATAATCAACCAAAAAACAAAGGTCATTACCACAGAATAAGGCTTGATTGATGCGGTTATTTCTCCGCCATATTTACGGGAGCATAAAAATGTTTTTTTATCATTATATGCAACCATTAATCCTTGAATAATTACAAAAAGCCAAAACAAAGGGTTGCTCGGTATTGCAAAAAACGGAATAAACGGCAACAGGATTAACCCCTGAACAACTCCTCTATATGTCATCATTAATGATGACGGCATTTTAAATATTTGGTTGGCATATATCATGCCCGCCATAAATACTCCGCTAAATAAAGCTAATACCCACCATAAATCAGACATATCAATTCCTAGAAAAATGTCTGAACTTTTTTGATAGCTTCAACAAATCGGTCAATATCTTCATGATTTGTATAAAGACCGAAAGATGCTCGGGCTAAAGATGTATGCCCCATTCTATTAACCACCGGCTGAGCACAATGATGTCCGGTACGAATAGCAATTCCTTCTTTATTTAGAATAAAAGCAACATCTTGCGGATGAATATCTCCCAATGCAAAAGAAAATACTCCGCCTTTTTCTTCTGCAGTTCCGACTATCTTCAAATTTTTTATTTCACTGAAGCGATTATTGGCATATTTAATCAGCTCTTTTTCATGAGCCTCTATATTATCCATGCCCAATTTTTGAATATAATTTATGGCAGCTCCCAATCCTATTGCTTGTACGATAGCCGGTGTTCCTGCTTCAAAACGAGAAGAAGGTAAAGAGTATAATGTGCGTTCATAAGTAACATCTTCAACCATATCACCGCCAAATTGATACGGTGGCATTTTTTCCAATAAATCATATTTTGCATATAAACAACCTATACCGGTCGGACCGTATAATTTATGACCGGAAAAAGCCAAAAAATCACAATTTATATCTTGAACATCGGTTTTAGAATGAACAATGGATTGGCAAGCATCAACCAAACACAACGCACCGGCAAGATGTGAAGCTCGAACAATTTCCTTAATCGGAAAAACAGTACCTAAAACATTTGACATCGCCGTAACAGCGACAATTTTAACTTTAGGATTTAAGGTATTGTAAAAACTTTCAGAATCAAAGCTTCCGTCATCATTAATTTTGAAAAATTTTAATGCACAACCTGTTTTGTCACGAACATTTTGCCAAGGCACAATATTAGCGTGATGTTCCGCTTCCGAAAGCAAAATTTCATCTCCTGCTTTAAGATTATTGAGTCCCCAAGATGATGCAACCAGATTGATTGCCTCGGTGGCAGAACGGGTAAACACTATCTCGTTATCTTGTTTAGCATTGATAAAATTTTTAATTATTGTTCGTGCTTTTTCATACTCCGCAGTAGCCTGTTCGGAAAAATAATAACTTCCGCGATGCACATTGGCATAGTCGTATATGTATGTATGTACGATTTTATCAATCACTTCTTGAGGCTTTTGCGCCGATGCGGCAGTATCAAGAAATGTGTTTGGCTTACCGTTTACTTTTAACGCCAGATTGGGAAAATCCAATCTGATTTTTTCTATATCATACATTTGAACGAATCCAGTCTTTTATATCTTCATCATCTATCTTATCTATAACATCCGTCAGATACGCATCTATCAAAATTTGTTTGGCTTCTTCTTCGCCGATACCACGTGAACGCATATAAAACAATTGCTCTTTATCAAGTTCTCCGCAAGCAGCACCGTGTGAGCATTTTACATTATCGGCATAAATTTCCAACTCTGGTTTTACATCAATTTCTGCCGTATCGCTTAGCAATAAAGCTCTATGTTGTTGAAAACCTTCGGTTTCTTGAGCATCTCTTGAGATGGCTATTTTTCCTTGAAAAACACCTCTTGCCTCACCGCCGACAACACCTTTTACTAACTGTGAAGATGTAGTTTTTTCAGAAATATGAGCAATATCCGTTGTTGTATCTATTGTTGCCCATCCGTTCATAATATATGCGGCATTAACTTCCGTATTTGCTTTTTCTTGCAAAAGTTCAACTTTAGTTTCGTTACGAGCTAAATTTGCGCCTTTTTGCAAACAAAAACTTTTATATTCGGCTCCATCTTTTACAATCGCATAATTAAGCGCAATATGAACAGCTTTGTATGCTTCTTCTTGAAATTTATAATGTTTTACTTCGGCTTTGGGAGATAAATAAAACTCATTTACAATGTTGTTAAAATATTTATCCTTATCTGTTCCGGTATGCTTATAATATTCAATAATTACTGCCGAAGAATTATTTTCGGCAACGACTACATTATGAATATGACTGACAAGATTGTGCTTTGTTGATGTGTGATATACAAACATTATCGGTTTTGTAAGTTTTACATTTCTTTCTATTGAAATAAAGACACCCTCTTCCAGAAATGCGGTATTCAAAGCTGCAAAAGGATATTTTTTCAACTCAATATATTTCCCCACATAATTGCGAGCTTCACCCTCTACAATGGCTTGCATTAAAGTCATTACTTCCACACCAACAGGAAGAGCAGGATATAGGGGAACAAATTTTCCGTTGTTAAAATGGATTTGATATGCTTCAAAGGGTATGTCGATATAAAGATTTAAGTGATGTCCGCAACAGCAACCACCGCCACAACTGCAAGTATGTTCAGATTGAGAGCAATCGGAACAATCGCAATCTTCACCGTGTTCACATTCACCTTCCAGCTCCTCTATAAATTTAGAAGGAGAATAAACAAAATCATCACAACGCAAATCATGTAATTTGGTATATTTCCAAGCTTCCGTTTTTGCTCCGGGAAGAGCAAATAAACTTCTCCCCTCTTCTCGCAAAGCTTCGAGCCAAGGAATATTTTGGCCGAAAAGCTCTATGTTTTCTAATAGTCCGACCATTATTTTTCTTTCACATACGAAGCATAACCATTGGCTTCTATTTCTTCCGACAAACTCTTATTTCCTGACTTGACGATATGACCATCTGCAAAAACATGCACAAAATCAGGCTCGATATAATTAAGCAGTTTTTGATAGTGAGTAATTATCAATAAAGAACGTTTACCATCCAGCATATTATTTACACTACCGGAAACAACTTTTATCGCATCAATATCAAGTCCGGAATCTGCTTCATCCAAAATAGCAAAACAAGGTTTTAAGACGGCCATTTGCAATGCTTCAAGTCGTTTTTTCTCTCCACCGGAAAAACCTACGTTGACTGCTCTTTTCAACATTTCATTGTCTATACCGAGTTTTTTGGCTTCTTCACGAAGCATTTTCAAAAACTCCATCGTGTCAAGCTCGGGTTCGTTATTATGCTGACGCAAGGCGTTTACGGCATGTTTCAAAAAACTGTTTACGGGAACACCGGGAATTTCTACGGGATATTGCATAATTAAGAACATTCCCTCTCTTGCTCTTTCTTCAACAGACATGGATATCAAATCTTTTCCCTTAAATTTGATACTTCCCGATGTGATTTCATATCCGGGTTTTCCGCTTAAAACATAGGATAAAGTGGATTTTCCGGCACCGTTAGGTCCCATTATGGCATGAACTTCACCTTCATTTATCGTCAAATTGAAATTTTTGATAATTTCTTTATTACCGACACGTGCACATAAATCTTCAATTTCAAGTAAAGGGGTACTCATTATTTATCACTCTCCCATTCATCTAAACGTTTTTTAATTTTCATAATTTTTGCTGTTTTATATTCTTCAACCTGTTTATGAATTTGATAGCAATGTTTTAATTGCTCCAACATAATTTCAACATCTGCCGTTTCTTCAATAAGTTCGGCAATATTATTTTTTTTACGATTTACATTTTTTAGAATTTCTTTGGTTAACTCGCTCATTTCTTCAATCACTTGAAGCATTTGCGCATCTTTTCCCCAAACTTTTAAAGCTCTCTCTAATGTATCCATTATCCGACACTCCCTTCTAAACTGATATTTATAAGTTTTGCAGCCTCAATAGCAAATTCCATCGGAAGATGTTGCATAACTTCTTTACAAAAACCGCTTACGATTAAACTTACCGCGTCTTCCTCGCTTATTCCTCGACTTCGACAATAGAATAGCTGTTCGTCACTTATTTTTGAAGTAGTTGCCTCATGTTCAAGTTGCGCCGTTTTATTTCTGTTTTCTATATAGGGTATTGTATGAGAACCGCAAGTCGAACCGATTAATAAGCTGTCGCATTGCGAATAATTACGGGCATTATCGGCACCGGGAGCAATTTTTACCAATCCCCTGTATGTTTGATCTGATTTTCCTGCGGAAATTCCCTTTGATATGATACGAGATGACGTATTTTTTCCGATATGTATCATTTTCGTTCCGGTATCGGCCTGTTGGTAATTATTGGTCAAAGCAACCGAATAAAACTCTCCGACAGAATTATCTCCTTGCAAAACACAACTCGGATATTTCCATGTTACCGCCGAACCTGTTTCAACTTGTGTCCATGAAACTTTTGAGTTTTTACCACGGCAAGCTGCTCTTTTGGTAACAAAATTATAAACACCGCCTTTTCCCTCTTTATCTCCGGGATACCAGTTCTGAACCGTAGAATATTTAACCTCGGCATCATCCAAAACCACAATTTCAACTATTGCGGCATGGAGCTGATTTTCATCTCGTTGAGGAGCTGTGCAGCCCTCTAAATAAGATACATAGCTTCCCTCATCTGCTACAATAAGAGTACGCTCAAATTGTCCGGTGTTTTTGGCATTAATTCTGAAGTATGTGGATAGCTCCATAGGACAACGAACACCTTTTGGAATATATACAAAAGAACCGTCGGTAAACACTGCAGAATTTAGGCAAGCGAAGAAATTATCGGTATAAGGAACAACCGAGCCTAAATATTTACGAACCAGATCAGGATGTTCTTTTATTGCTTCGGATATCGAGCAGAAAATAACCCCTTTTTCTGCCAATTTAGCTCTGTAAGTTGTAGCAACGGATACACTGTCAAAAACCGCATCAACGGCAACAACTCCTGCTAAAACTTCTTGTTCCTTAAGAGGAATACCAAGTTTGTCGTAGGTTTTTAACAATTCCGGATTAACTTCATCTAAACTTTTTGGCGCAACTTTTTGCTTTGGTGCGGAATAGTAATATAAATCCTGATAATCAATCTTGTCATAAGACAATTTTGCCCACTCCGGCTCTTTCATTGATTGCCAAAACTCAAAAGCCTTCAAACGACTTTCCAACAACCATTCGGGCTCGCCTTTTTTTTGAGAAATAAAACGAATTATATCTGCATTTAATCCTTTAGGAGCCGTATCCGAATCAATGTCAGTAATAAAACCATATTTATATTTATCACCGCTATCTTCGACAATTTGTCTTATATCTGCGTTTTTACTCATTTTGCCCCTATTTATCATACTTTAATTCAATGCCCGCAATTTACTTTTTTTTGCTCAAAAAAGCAAGTTAATATTTAGAAATAAAGAAAAATTTAAACATATATGTTTTAAACTGATACCAAATGTTTGAAAGGTTGGAATTTTGCGCATTTTAGTAACATTGTTATTAACTTTCATCCTTAATGCCTGCGGTTCATTATGGGGAGAACCCCCGTCCGAGATAGAAGTCGGACGAGGCGATACTCTATACAGCATTTCAAAACGTTACGACTATCAACTTCGAGATTTAATTGATGCCAACAACCTAAAACCGCCATACACCTTAAAAGTAGGACAAGTTCTTATTGCTCCGGCTACAAATTATCATACGGTTACAAAAGGAGATACACTATATAGCATTTCTCGTCAGTACGGAATTGATGTAAAAACCATCGCAGACAATAACGGATTAGACTATCCATATACCTTGGTTATAGGGCAAAAACTTGCCGTCAGAGGAAAAAACAACACAACCATAGTTACAAATTACAATTCCGGTAAACCTGTAGTATCTGCTCCTAAAAACAATCAAAAAAATATATCAACACCCAAAAAAACACCAACTCGTCGAGCAACCTCTAAGCCTGCCAAAATATCAAAATATCGCAAAACAAAATTTTCATGGCCGGTTAAAGGAACTATCGTTTCAAAATACGGAACCATAGGAAAAGGACGAGCAAATGACGGCATAAATATCAAAGCCCCGAGAGGAACTTCCGTAAAAGCTGCCGACAAGGGAACTGTCGCATATTCCGGCAACGAATTGAAGGGATTTGGAAATTTGATTTTAATTCGCCATGACGACGGATGGATAACCGCCTATGCTCATAATGAAAAACTGTTGGTAAAAAAAGGACAAAGGGTTGAAAGAGGCGAAAAAATCGCAACAGTAGGTTCTACCGGCGGAACAAACAGTCCGCAGTTACATTTTGAAATCAGAGCCGGAAAAAATCCGGTCAATCCGGTCAACTATTTGCAATAAAAAGCATTTTCTTGTTGAATATTTCTCTTTTAAATATTGTTATCTGTGGATAATAGTGTATATTCGTGCCTAGTTTATTAGTTTTTAAGGAGAATAATATGTTTATTAGTGACGCTTTTGCACAAACAGCCGGAGCTGCTGCAGCAAACTCAACCACAGGTATGATTGTGCAGTTGGTACTTATATTTGTGATTTTCTATTTTATCTTAATTCGTCCGCAACAAAAGAAAATTCGTGAACACGAAGCTATGTTAAATGCCATCAAAAAAGGTGATAAAGTAATCACCGGCGGCGGCATTTACGGTGTGGTTGAAAAGGTAAATGAAGATAAATTAGATGTTAAAATTGCCGAAGGCATTACCGTAGTTGTTCATCGTGCAACCGTTCGTGACGTTGTTGATGAAAAAATAGCTATGCCCGTTGCTAAAACAGAAAAAGTTTCTAAAAACAAGAAAAAATAAGAGGACATTTTCTATGTATAAATTATCTAGTACAAGAATTGGTATTATTTTGGCTATCTGCTTAGCCGGAATATTTTTTGCCGTACCAAACTTTTTGGGTGGCAAAGTAAATTTACCGACATGGTGGAAACCAGTTAATTTAGGTCTTGACCTGCAAGGTGGTTCCAGCCTTTTGTTGGAAGTCAAAATTGATGACGTTGTAAAAGAAAGAATGGCGATGATTGAAGATGATGTTCGCCAAACTTTACGTGAAAACAAAATTCGTTATCAAAACTTAAATGCCGGAAATGACAGTGTTAAAGTAAAAATAGATAACTTTAATGCTCGTTCCAAAGCAGTAGCATTGTTCAAAAAAATGGATACAGATTACAATGTTGTCGACAATAACGGCGTAATCGAAATTTCATACACCGAACAAGCTATGATTAACTTAAAAATCAAAGTTGTTGACCAATCTATTGAAATCGTTCGTCGTCGTATTGATGCCGCCGGAACAAAAGAGCCTTCCATTCAAAGAGAAGGTGCTGACAGAATTGCAGTTCAATTACCGGGCGAACAGAATCCGGAATATGTAAAAGCATTGTTAGGTAAGACTGCTAAAATGTCTTTCAATATGGTTGACAGCCGCACCACTGCTGCCGATGCTCGTAGAGGCAAATTAAACAGCGCATCAAGAATTATAAGCGGTGAAAACGGCGAACAATTAGTTATCAGTCGCAAACCTGTTGTTACCGGTGAACACTTGGTTGATGCTTCTGCCGCATTTGAAAACGGACAACCTGTAGTAAGCTTTAAGTTTGACAGTTTCGGAAGCAAAAAATTCGGCGAAGCTACATCTAAAAACGTTGGCGAAAGATTGGCTATCGTATTAGATAACGAAGTAATTTCCGCTCCTAATATCAATAGTCCGATTACCGGTGGTTCCGGCATTATTTCCGGTAACTTTACCGTAGAATCGGCAAATGAACTAGCTATGCTGCTCCGTTCAGGTGCTTTGCCTGCTCCGTTGGAAGTTATGGAAGAAAGAACTGTTGGTGCCGGTTTAGGTGCAGATTCTATTAATGCAGGTATTACCGCTTCTATAATCGGTTTGATTTGCGTTGTTGTGTTTATGGTTGCCGCTTACGGTTTATTCGGCTTGTTTACAACTGTTTCCGTATTCTTAAACTTGTTCTTAATGTTAGGTGTATTGAGTCTTATTGATGCCACACTCACACTTCCGGGTATTGCCGGTGTAATTTTGACTATCGGTATGGCTGTTGACGCTAACGTTTTGATTTTTGAAAGAATGCGTGAAGAAGTTAAAAACAGACGTTCAACAAAAGATGCTGCAGAAGCAGGATTTACCGAAGCTTGGACAACAATTGTTGACTCAAACTTAACAACTTTGGTTGCAGCTTTTGTTTTGTTGTATTTCGGAACAGGTCCGGTTAGAGGTTTTGCCGTTACTTTGGCTATCGGTATTGCAACATCAATGTTTACATCTGTTACCGTTACCAGATTAATCATTACCGGTTGGATTATGAAATACAAACCGACCAAATTGCCAATTTAGTATGAAAGAGGATGATATAAAATGAGAATATTTAGTTGGGTAACAAAAGACACCTCAATCGATTTTATGAAATATCGCAAATTAGGATATGCTTTATCTATTATCTTATGTGTAATTTCGGTAGCAAGCATTGTTTTCAAAGGCTTTAACTATGGTATCGACTTTTCCGGCGGTATATTGATTGAAATGACAAGCTCAGAAACAATTGATATGGAAAATGTTCGTGAAGAATTGACTAAAGTTGACTTACAAGACGTCAACTTACAGTCAATCGGCGAATCAGGAAAAGAAATGATGATTAGAGCTCAAACCGAAAACTCTGACGGCCAAGCTGTTGTTAATCAAATTAAAGAAGTTTTAGGTGACAATTTCGAATATCCGAAAGTAGAGTTCGTTGGTCCTCAGGTTGGTGATGAATTGAAAAAGGCCGGTATTACAGCATCTTTAATTGCGATTTTAGCGATTTCTTTATATATATGGTTCCGCTTTGAATGGCAGTTTGCATTAGGTGCAATGCTCGGTTTGGCTCACGATATTTTGACAACCGTCGGTTTGTTATCGTTGTTTAACTTTGACATCAGTTTAACAACCGTTGCCGCTATTTTGACTTTAGCCGGTTATTCGGTAAACGACACCGTTGTAAACTACGACAGAATACGTGAAAACTTACGTAAATACAAGAAAATGCCGCAATACGATTTATTAAACAAGAGTACAAATGACATTTTCTCTCGTACAATCTTGACGGGTATTACCACATTGCTCGCTTCAGTTGCTTTATTTGCTTTCGGTGGTGATGCTTTACGCAGTTTTTCTTTCGTAATTTTATGGGGTGTAATTGTCGGTACATATTCTTCAATTTATGTATCTACAACCATTATGAATTTGTTTGATTTGCGTGCAAGTCAAAATGCAGAGAAAAACATTAATCCGTTCGGTGATGTAGAATAATAGCGAAAAGCCTTACTTCACAGTAAGGCTTTTTCTTTCATCATACAATCTTGGAGGTTACGATAATGAGCGCAATTTAAAATAGCTCAATACTGTCGTTGCCAACCAAAACAACCCGCAGATTAAATTAACCCAAAGGTATGCGGTTTTTGTCGGGTAAAGTGCTTCTCGAACATCATCCTGGTTTTCGGGATAATCTGATAACACCACCCCATCTGCAGTAATAAAAACACTGTCTCCCGATTGGAAATCAACCCTCCCTCTAACCGGATAAACAGTCTCATCTCCTTGAAGGCGAATTCCGACAATTCTACTGTCTAAAAATTCGCCGTTTGATGTTTCAAGCCATGTATCATCTGTAACTTTACAATCAAATGTTCCGGTGGTCACAACCTCAATCGAAAGATCTTCTTTCTGATTTTTCTCATACTGACGACCTGAAGTAATTGCAATAGAAGTTACAGCAAACACAACAATCCACAACAAACCTAAAGTCTGCGCTTTAATCTTCATAAACAGATAGTTTTTTAATAGTTGATAAATAGTTGTTTAGATAGAAAACATAGTATATTTTTCGGTTATTTTTGTCAAATAAAAAACATCAAAATCAAAAATGGTTGATTTTTTCAAAATTTTTGTTATATTACTAACCTAGATTGTAACTTTGGATATAGAGAATGATTATCGATAGTAACAACGCTAAACAGAAAAGTATATTGACTAATAAATACTTTTATCAAACAACTGCTCAAATTATGCGTGATTTTGAGGATAAAGGGTATGCCAATTCAGCTGATGAAACCTTAAAGGTTATAAAGGCATATCACAATGTTGTTAAGAAAAAAACTAAAAATAATTTCAATGCAGACTATAATGCAGCTTTTGAAAAGATTGATAATGCAATAAAATTGCTTGCCAACCAAGTTTTTTATAATTTTGATAAAAAAGGCTATGATGAAGCATATCGCTCTTTTGAAGAGTTTGACCATGTAAATGCTATTCTTGAACGTCAACGTATCAAAAAAGCTTTTTAATAAGACCTGTGAGTTTTTCATATATCATTTGCATACATCGTTTTTTTGGAGTATTCCTTAAGACATATATTGTTTTAACTTTTTAAGGAATTATGTCATGAAAGATATTTCCGTTATCGGATGTGGTCGTTGGGGAACATTTTTGGCTTGGTATGCGGCTAATCGTTGTCCTGAAAAAATCAAAAATGTTTTGATGTACGATTTGAAAACATCTCCAAATTTTATCGAATTACGAGACACTCGCAAAAATGAATATTTGTCTTTATCTGACAATATGTTTTTGTATGAAAATTTAGCTGATGTATTGGTAAATGATACAATTATCGTATCTATCGGATGTCAACATCTTCGTTCTTTGGCAAAAGAACTTAACGGATATAACGTTGAGGGCAAGACCTTTTTACTGGCAATGAAAGGTTTAGAAGTTCCTACCGCAAAAATTATGCATGATATTTTCAAAGAAGAAATACATCAAAACATTCATGTAGCAGCTTTATCAGGTCCGGGACATGTTCAGGATTATATGAAAAATGTTCCTTCTGCGGCTGTTATTGATTCATCAGAACCGGAAACACAGGATTATTTGATTAAGTTGCTACAAAGTGATTTGATTCGTTTTTATTATGGTAACGATTTAATCGGTAATCAAATCGGTGCAGCATTGAAAAATGTTATCGGAATTGCTGCCGGTATTTTAGACGGTTTGGAATGGTACGGTTTGAAAGGGGCATTGATGGCTCGCGCTCCGGTTGAAGTAGGTCGTTTGATTAAACACTTCGGTGGCGACCCGATGTCTGCATACGGTTTAGCCCATTTAGGCGATTATGAAGCTACTCTTTTTTCAAAACACAGTCACAATCGTACTTATGGTGAAGGATTTGCACAAGGTAAACAATTTGAAAAATTAGCTGAAGGTGTT
This sequence comes from Alphaproteobacteria bacterium, assembly GCA_045659785.1. Lineage (GTDB taxonomy): Bacteria > Pseudomonadota > Alphaproteobacteria > RF32 > CAG-239 > JAFUYI01. The sequence continues at coordinate 7,351 of JAZRCM010000004.1, read as the reverse complement.
CCGACTCTAAAAGCGGTTAAATTGATTGCAGATAAAGAGGGGTTAGATATGCCTATCTGCCAAGCTCTTTACAGAGCTGTTTATGAAAACGCCGATATAAAAACCACTATTCGTTCGATTTTTGAACGAGGTTTGAAAAAAGAATTTAATTAATCTGATATTTATTTTTAATGACCGCCGAAAAAATCGGCGGTTTTTTTATTTTTTATTCAGAAAAATATTGACAAAAAATATTTTTTAGTCCATATTGTTATCAGTTACAAAGATTATTTATAAACAATTTAAAACCAATATCGTATGAAAGAGAACAACAATCCTCAGGAAGTTAAGATCGGTGCAACATCGAACTTTAACAAGACAACAGCCGCTGAAGACGGTGCAGCATTCATCCAGTCTATGGTAGATTCCAACGGTTGGAACCAGAAACTCACTCGAGCCCAGAAACGTGCGGCGAAGAAGATGGCGAAGGAACTGCTCAAGGCCGGCCGTATCACTAAGGAGGTCTACGATGCAATTCTTGAACAGCTGAAGAAACAGTAATCAGCCAATTCTCTTTAAAAAACAGCGTTAGCCCAAGGTTAACGCTCTTTTTTTATCCAATCTTTGGCAAAAGCCTCAATTTTTTCAATATCCTCATTATCTGAGTAGTATTTTCTCATAATATTCAACAAGACATCAATATATCCGTTTTCTTCAACCATTTTTAAGCTGTATTTGTAATTAATATCAAAAATCCAAGATATACAACCTAATATTCGGTCTGAAAAACCTTTTATCGTCTTATGGTCTATAACTTTCATATCAAAAAATTGCTCTTTTACCTCATTTGAAATGGGAACATATTTTTGTTCTTCGGTTAAACTGCAGAAAAACGGGTCTTTTTCGATGGAATATTCAGTTTTCTGTAAATTATATAAATCAAGCTTATCCGCATCTCTGACGATTTTTATATACATTTCGGCAATTTTTTGTTCTTCAAGAGATAATTTTTTATAATCTTCATCATTATAAAATTCTTCAATCAAGTGTCCGTGATGTCTGACAGCTAACACAATCTTTTTATCATCAAAAGGTGGATTTTCGGATAAAATATTTGCCCCTAATATACCGTGGTCATACTTTTTTCCAAAAGTATCAAGACTTGCATTTTTATAAGCCAAAACAGTTTCCTTAAAACGCCCTATATCGTGAAACAATAAAGCTTGCTTAGCTTGTATCCTTAATTTTGTATTGCTCACAAAAAGCGGAAGTTCACCACTATATATAATTCTACGACCATTTTGTAACACGCGCCAAGAATGAGCAAATTTTCTTTTGATAACACTTATGAATAATTTATCATTATTCAGCTCCTCTTTAGCCGAATTAAATGCTTGTTTTAAAAATATCAATTCCTCATGTTGCATATTGCAATCTCCTAAATATGTGTTATCATACGAGCAATTAAAAGATGTTTAATTTTGCACAAGGCACTATAAAATGAGAAAATCAACAGATCAAAAAGGACGCTCAATGATAGAGATGTTGGGTGTTTTGGCTATTATCGGTGTTTTATCGACTGCCGGCATTGCCGGTTACTCTAAAGCTATGACCAGTTATAGAGCAAACAAACTTGCTGACCAAGTACAAACGGTCGTTTCTAACTACATTTATTATAAAGAAACAACAACCAATCGTGGTGAATTTTTCAAGCCTGAGTTTATAAATAGAATTCTTTTACCACCGGAAATGATAGACAAAGATGGAAATTGTATTCACGCATTGCATGGTCGCTGTTTAATATCTCAGAATAGTGATGGTAGTGATGATTTTGTGGTAAGATTTGGTGATTTAGACAGAGATACTTGCGTTTATCTTCTAACGTTACCGTACAACGGATATACAAAGCTGATGACCGTTAACAAGGTTGGTGAAAATACTGTTTTATCATCAGGATGGGGGCATAAATTTACCGGAGTTGTTTCTGTATCCGAAGCCGCAAAATATTGTGTAGATGAACAAAATGCAGTTCGTTGGCACTTTTAAAAATACATATTATATTTTACAAAAAACCGTTCTCTTAAAGAACGGTTTTTGTTTTCAATAGCTTTAATAAAATAAACATTCGGAGCTTCGTTATAATAAATATAGCTTGTGAACATATCGATAAGCTTTTCTTCGGCATCTCTGTCCATATTCTCAACAGAACTGATGCCTAACTCCTTATACAAAGGTTTCAGCTTATCCCATTTACCTGCCTTTTCTAACAATCGTAAATGTATCGGCAAATAATGGTGTCCCATCTCATGAACAAGTGTAGTCGGATTTCTTCCCTTAAACAGAGTAATCATCTTCTTTGTCGGCTCATATTGTCCCAACACTTTGAGCGGATTTCTCTTATAAGGTTTTATCGGCTTTCTACCACCACTTTCCGCCATATAACGAATACCGTTTCTTTCCAATTCTTGACTGCTGACTTTACTAAACTCCGTCATGTTATACGGATTTCTTTCCCATATTTCCGCATCTATGCCTATGCTTTTTAACGGAGTATCAGCCAAATCATACAAACTGCGAGCAAACAAAACATATCCGCTACCGTCATTATTCTTAACCGCATATCCGTATTTATATTCATCATACGGAATATTCTCATCCAAAAGCTTCTGTAAATCATTTTCATCAATAAAATTATGAGCCTTAAATCTGACTAAATACTCGTCATCAGCATTATAGTTTTCGTCAAAATATTGTTGAGCTTCATAACTGTTTCTAAATTCCGGATATAATCCCTGTTCAAAAGCCTTTGTAATCATATCTTGATGAACATAGTTTTGAGCATCAATAGCAAACCAATAGCCTTTATTCTTATCAAACATCAATCTGACTTCTTCGTCAGGAGATAAACCTCTTAACAGCTTTTTAATATCGCTAACACTCTTTGTGCTTCTCAAATCCTCATATTCTTGTATTTGATAAAACTTTTGTATTACCTTAACATCTTTAGGATTGAAGATAACAAAACATCTTCCGTCTTGTTCTCCGTCATAGGTTATGCCTTTAATGCCATATTTATTAAGCAATAAAGATGCCTCTTTATCCGAGCCATAAGCTTCTGATAATGCCCCGTATATCTCACTCCCTAAAAACTGTATTTCTTTCACACGTTCAATACCCATTTTAGGATATTCTTTTAAATATTCTTCAGGAAGATTTGAAAAAATTTCTTCTAATTTTTGCTTAACAAAATCGCTTTGTTCTTCAAAAGTTTTCTGTTCATCCAACAGATATGGATTTTCAGGCAACTCAACTTCATGAACTTGTGTTTTCTTATAATCCTTATTTAAGACCTTGCTACGAATATTTTTATTATACCATTCAACTAAATCTTCGGGATAATTTGAAAGATTGCTTTCATTATGTTGAACAAGCAAGTCTTCTAATAACTCTACTTTACTATAGTCTTTTGTTTTCCCTGCTTCTTTTTCTGCTTTAGCTCTTTCATTTTCAAGAGCTTCTTCATCAAAGAAATAATTATCCAAATCAAAATACTCTCTATACCTCTCTGCAGTATCTCTACTCAAAGCATAATACAAGCCCCAACCATGTGCTTGCTGCCCCTCTCCTGTGCCGATAGCCTCAAGACTTGGTTTGTCATAATCAACACGAGATCCGGCATATGCCGTTTGATAACGAGGACTATTGACATCTCTGCCGGATGGTGTTATATTATTCTCATAAGCGATGTTATCGCTTTTAACCTCTTCAGCCCGCCCATTTACGGCGGTGTCTGCTGAGGTTATTTTTTTGCGTGCATCTAAAGTATAATATCTATTATGTTGCTTATCTTCCAAAACAACTACTGAAACATTACGAATATCGCCATTTATATCGACATCTCCCCTAATTCTCCAAGCCGCAATAACATCTTTTTTATAATGCTTAATATCTTCTCGTGTAACATCTCTACTTGTTTTTATAATTTGAGGAACTGCCGCAATATATTTTAAGTTTTCCGGTGTGTATTGATTGTGATGTGATGTTTCATTTATAGATGATGCAAAGAACTTAATCTTACCCAACACAGGAGAGGTAACAGTTTTTCCGGCTAAATGTTTTTTATAATATTTAGCAAATGCCTTAAAATATGCTTTTCTGTCTCCGGTATATTCTCCAAATTCCTTACCGGTTATCTTAACGTTTTCCACCTTCTCCGTCTCATAAGCCACCACCGTACCATCGCTAAACATAACAATAGCTTCTGCATTAGATACATCTTGAGTACTTTCAGGAGAGATTTTTTTGCGAGTTTCTTCTGTAAATCCTGACCTTTTGGCTGTATTCCTTGCTTCAATTTCGCCATATAATCTCCAATACACATCAAAAGCATCAGACACTCTTACATCATTGTATAGCTTTTTAGACGGTGTATTATAAGATTCCACCATATCCTCTCTAGTTAAACCAAGCTCTTCAATAAATTCTAAAAATTTATCATTTTCTTTCATGGCTTCATCAGAAAAATCTCCGGTTTGTTCAAGAGATTCCCTTAATGCTTTATTTGCCATATATTCTTTATGCAAAAGCTCTTTAGTCTTTTCTTCACTGCCTAGCTTCTTATTAAAGTATTCAATTCTTTCAACCTCTTCGCTTGCCTCTGCATGTAACTCTAATGCACGTTTTATAGTGTTTACCTCTCTAGTACTACCGCCTTTTGCAAAACCTTCTATTTTTTGAATTTCATGCTGTATTTCATGCACAAGTGTGGATTTCGCAGATTCCGATAATCCCGATATTTTTCTTTTGATTTTATAGTCTTTTCCCCACATTAAATCATGGTACTCTTTCCCGACTTCAGAACTAAAGAATTTCTTTTGAGCTTCTTCAGTCATTTTATGCCAACCTTCATAGTCATTATTTACCGGCTCGGATTCAAATGCTGCAAAATATTCTTTATATTCTTCAGTATTTTCTAGTCTTTCTTTTTCTTTAATGTATTCAGGATTGTCTTTATTCAAATACTCTGACGATATTGAAATACTACCACCAAAAGAAGCTCCTAAAGTATCTTCTCCTAAATAAGATGAGAATTGAACAGGTAACTCTCTTAAATTAGGATATGCTTCATATAATCTTTCATTATCGTAAATATCCTCAAGCGGTGTAATAATATAAGAATCATCACTAAATCTGCTATATTCACGATGTGCCTCAATATCAAAATCTTCTCTTAGTTTACCATCAGGTATTTCAAATCTCCACTTCTTGTCAGCACCCAAAAACCAACCCGTTTGCTGTCTAATCTCTTCATTATCAACACCTGACTTTTGCAAATTCTTTGCTTGCTCAAGCTTGTCTAAAGCGGCTGTTCGTGCAGACGGTCCGCCAAATTGATACCTAGCTTCCCCACCTTTGCTTTGCTCATAATCAATTTTTTCGTTATATTCTTCGGCAATTCCGCTTTTCTTGTAGAACAGTTTTCTAAAATCTTCTTTTGTTGGTACTGCATAATAGTCAAGCATATCTCTTGTGCTGTCTAATATATATTCAAAATCCCAACCATGACGGAAACCCATATCTGTATTATACTGTCTTTCTGCTGTCATCGGCAACTCATGATTAGACAATCGCAATGTGTAGCCATTCTTTCTGTAATAACTCGAAGAAGATCCTACTCTCTTACCACTTGTATGATACGGTTCCCATCCGTCTTTTTTCAAGATGGCTCTTATTTCTTTCAATATCGGCTCGGATTCGATAAAATCAGATGTAACACTAACCTTACCATCATCTTTTACTTCAGCATGAGAAAATGGCGTTTTACCTTTTTTACCTAAATAGGTATTATCAAATAAACGCATTCCCAACTTTCTGATATAGAATTCGTCTCTTTCTTGTAACTCTCTGTTTCTTTCCGGCTCAGGATCATGTTTCATAAACTCTCTTACATCCTTAGAAAAAGCACTATCCAACCAAAGATTTGCTAAATCTCTTATCTTATTTGATGCATTTATTGTGCCTTTTATTTTGCCCTGTTTTAAATCTTCAACTGTAACATTAGGAAGGTCAGCATACTTCAAATACACAGAATTGGGATTATTATTTGCCAACTCTTGTAAATCATTTACTCTCTTTACTTTGCCTGCTTCCCAATCTTCTATTTGTTGACGATAGTCTTTTTCAGCTTGCTCTATCTCTGCCTTATGCTCCTCATTCCAAGCAGGAATATTTTTATATTCTTCTTCCAAATTTTTAATAGCTTCACTCTTAAATGTTTCATAAGGATGCAAATCCACCGGCTCATCAACTTTGATATAATTGTCTTGTGTCATATACCTAATATCGTCATTACTCTTGCTAAATGTACCGGTGTTAGATGTGGACTTAATTTGATTAGGAGAAAAGGCAACATAAGTATCAGCTACTTCTCCACCACCTTGAAATTTATCATCCCTTATATTTTTAACAATAAGACCATCATGTCCATCGTCTAAGGTATTATACATAGCTGATGAAAAGTCATCATAATAACTATTAAATGTTCTTTCATTTGCATTAACTATATAAGGATTTTCAAATCTTAAGTATACAGGTAATATAATTCCCCTATATGTGTATGTTTCTGCAACTTGTTCTTTGCTTGAAAAATATGCCGCTTCAGGAAAATCTAATCCTATTTCTTTCATTTGGAATTCGCTAAACTTCACATTTGTCCCATGATAAACAACCAACGGTCTGCCATCTGCATCAACTACTTTACTATCCCCAAACCACTCGTAGAACATACGCAAAGACTTCTCGCTATGTGCAATTTTCTTTCCGCTTGAGTTAGTTACGGCTCGTTCAACACCATTAATATTAATAGTGTCTTTATCCCACATAGGAACACCGGCATCAAATTCTGCTCGGTCAATGTCGTTCATCTCTTTTTGTAAATTGATAGATTGATTGTATAATTCCTTATTCTTTACTGATTGTTCCAAAGCAGTAAAGTTTTTCTTTTCTTCTTCGGACATATTAGCAACAATCTGCTCTCTGTCAGGATTGTTCATAATTTCCAAAGCTTGATTTTCTTCTTCGGTAAACTCTTGTGTCTGATAAGGAATATAATTAAAGCCTATCGCTCTGTCAAAATAAAGAAAGAACAAACATTATAAAGTAAGATTTCATAAAGTATTAGGAGTAGTAAACAATTTATCGCTATCATAACATCGTCTGATAAATTGAGTATTTTCATAAAATGATGAGCATAAAAAAAGCCTCACGTAAATGTGAGGCTTTAGAGACTAGTAAACGAAAGGATGTTTAGAAGATCTGGCTGCGACCTACTCTCCCGTGTCTTAAGACAAAGTACCATCGGCGCAAAAGGGTT
>JAZRCM010000003.1:0-106992 GCA_045659785.1 Alphaproteobacteria bacterium | reverse complement strand
GGAAATTGTAGAAACAGAGTTGATGATTGCCGATTTAGAATCTTTGGAAAAACGTTATGACCAAACTGTTAAAAAAGCTCGTGGCGGAGATAAAGAAGCTATAATACGTCAAGCGGTTATGGAACCGATAATTGCGGCATTGAAAGAAGGAAAACCGGCAAGAGTTGCCGCTCCCGATGCCTCAAATAAAGATGCCTGCAAAGAATACAGAATGTTGCAACTGTTGACTTCAAAACCGGTTTTATATGTTTGCAATGTTGACGAGAGCTCTGCTGCGGAAGGTAATGATTTTTCAAAAAAAGTGGCTGAAAAAGCTACTTCGGAAGGGGCAAAGTCGGTGGTTATATCGGCGGCGATTGAAGCTGAAGTCGCTCAGCTTGATAATAAGGCCGAACAACAAGAATTTTTAGAGACATTAGGCTTGCAAGAAACCGGATTGGCAAAAATTATTCGAGCCGGATATGAGCTTTTAGGATTGCAAACATATTTTACAGCCGGACCGAAAGAGGTTAGGGCGTGGACTTTTGTGAAAGGCTCAAAAGCTCCTCAATGTGCCGGAATAATTCACTCCGATTTTGAAAGAGGATTTATCAGGGCGGAAACGATTTCGTATGATGACTTTGTAAAACTTGGTGGTGAACAAGCTTGTAAAGAAGCCGGAAAAATGCGTTCAGAAGGCAAGGAATATGTTGTTCAAGATGGTGATTTAATGAATTTCTTATTTAACGTATAATTTTTTAGCAAATACTTTTGAAGAATAGGGCGTTTTTTACTCGCCCTATTTTTGTTTGGACAAGATAAAATTTATTAAAAAATGGTAAATTTTATGCGTATTAAATGTAATTTTTCCAGTCTTTTTCTGTCTATAATGTGTCAAAAGTTAATAGTGAAATCTGACTCAATAAGAGTCTGGATAAGCGATTCGGGGTTTGTAAAAAAATAGAAAAAAATTGATTTTTTTGCTTGCATTATATCCTCAGATATGTTACAAAGCGTTCACATTAACTGGGTTTGGGTAGATTCTGCCTACTCGGTTGTAATATGAAATATCCCGCAGTTCCTTGTTTTGCAAGGGTTTGCATAGGTTAATTTTGTAGGTGGCAAATTTGGCTAAGGTCGGATTATGCCATCTAGTTATAGGAAAAGTATTTAAAAATGATGGATACACAAAATATAAGAATTCGCCTTAAGGCTTTTGATCATCGTTTGCTCGATTTGTCTACAAAAGAAATCGTTCACACAGCCAAAAGAACCGGGGCAAATGTAAGAGGTCCGATACCTCTGCCTACAAGAATTGAGAAATTTACTGTAAACCGTTCTCCGCACGTAGATAAAAAATCTCGTGAGCAGTTCGAAATCAGAACTCATAAGAGACTTCTCGATATCGTAGATCCTACACCGCAAACCGTAGATGCTTTGATGAAGCTTGATTTGGCAGCAGGTGTAAATGTTGAAATTAAACTGTAATTGTTTGTTATAAATAATTACCCGTAATAAAAGCAATGTTGGCTTCCGTGAAATAAAGTTAGTCAACCAATTGAAAAGGAAAATAATAAAATGCGTACTGGTTTGATCGCAAAAAAATTGGGAATGTCCCGCATTTTTGAAGCAAACGGAACTCATGTACCTGTAACAGTTTTGAGTGTTGAAGATCTTCAAGTTGTTGCTGTAAAGACACAAGAAAAAGACGGATATACTGCTGTTCAGCTCGGTACCGGTGCTGTTAAGGCTAAAAATGTTTCAAAAGCTCTTAAAGGACATTTCGCAAAGGCTAATGTTGAGCCTAAAAAGAAATTGGGTGAGTTCAGAGTATCTGAAGACTGCCTGCTTTCTGTTGGTGCTGAATTATCTGTAGAACATTTTGTCTGCGGACAATATGTTGATGTTTGTGCAACTTCTATCGGTAAAGGTTTTGCCGGTGCTATGAAGCGTCATAACTTTGCCGGTTTGGAAGCTACACACGGTGTTTCTATTTCTCACCGTTCTCACGGTTCTACAGGTCAAAGACAGGACCCGGGTAAAGTATTCAAGGGCAAGAAAATGGCCGGCCATATGGGTGCTGAACGCGTAACCGTTCAAAACTTGAAGGTTGTTGCTGTTGATGCTGACAAAGGTTTGATTATGGTTAAAGGTGGTGTTCCCGGTTGTGAAAACGCTTGGGTTCGTATTACCGATGCTGTAAAGAAAACTGCTAATGTTGAGCTTCCTTTGCCTGCCGGATTGAAAAAAGTTGATGCACCTGTCGCAGTTAAAGCTGAAACAGCTGATAATGCATAAGATAAAGGATAAAAAGTTATGAAACAGGACATCTTAAGTTTAGATAATAAAAATGTTGGTTCAATCGAACTTAACGAATCTATCTTTGGTTTGGAAGTTAGAGCTGACATTTTGCAAAGGGTTGTAAGATGGCAATTGGCCAGAATGCAAGCCGGCACTCACAAAACTAAAGGCCGTTCGGAAGTAGCCTTGTCTCCTGCTAAACCTTTCAAACAAAAAGGTTCTGGTAACGCTCGTCAAGGTAGCCGTAAAGGTACACAGTTTAGAAAGGGTGGTATCGTGTTTGGTCCGGTTGTTCGTGATCACTCACATGATTTGACCAAGAAATTCAGACAACTCGGTTTGAAAATCGCTCTCTCTTCTAAAGTTAAAGAGGGTAACTTGGTTGTTATCGATGAAGCTAAATTGTCTTCTCCGAAAACAAAAGATTTACAAGCTAAATTGAATGTTTGCGGATTTAACAATTGCTTGTTTATCGATGGTAAAGAAGTAGATATTAACTTCGCATTGGCATCTCGCAATATTGCCGGTATCGATGTTTTGCCGACAATCGGTGCTAATGTTTATGACATCTTGAAAAAGGACAAATTAGTGTTGACTAAAGACGCTGTTAACTGCTTGGAGGAAAGACTGAAATGAAAAAGAATGTTAAAGCCAACAATGTAGTTGCTTCTATGTATGATACATTGGTTCGTCCGGTAATCACTGAGAAGTCTATGCTCGCTTCTGAAGCAGGAAAAATCGTTTTCCGCGTTCCTTTAGATGCCAGCAAAGAAGCTATTAAAGCTGCCGTTGAAGCTATTTTTAGCGTTAAGGTCGTTAAAGTGAATACTATTCGTCAGTTTGGTAAGGTAAAAAGATTCAGAGGTTATGAAGGTCGTCGTTCAGACTACAAAAAAGCCTTGGTTACTCTTGCCGAAGGTCAAAATATTGATGTTACAACAGGAATTTAAAAGATGGTGTTAAAAACATATAAGCCCACATCTCCTGGACTTCGTCAACTCGTTATCGTAGACAGAAGCGAACTTTATAAAGGTGCTCCTGAGAAGTCTTTGACAATTGGTCTTACTAAGACCGGTGGGCGTGATAATTTCGGACATGTTACAAGTCGGAGAAAGGGTGGCGGACACAAACGCAAACTCAGAATTATCGACTTTAGACGTAATAAGTTTGATGTGGAAGCTACAGTAGAGAGAATCGAATATGATCCTAATCGTTCTTCTTTCATTGCTTTAATCAGCTATGAAGATGGTGAAAAATCATATATTCTTGCTCCTCAAAGATTAAAGGCCGGTGACAAGGTTATCTCAGCTCAAAAAGCTGATATTAAACCGGGTAACGCTATGCCTTTGAAGAACATGCCGGTTGGTACAATTGTTCACAACGTTGAATTGCGTTCTGGTAAAGGCGGACAATTGGTTCGTTCTGCAGGTTGCTATGCTCAAGTTGTGGGTAAAGATGCCGGTTATGCTCAATTGAAATTGAGTTCTGGAGAATTGAGAATTGTTCGTGAAGAATGTTTGGCTACCGTTGGTGCCGTTTCAAATCCGGACAATCAAAATAAATCCTTGGGTAAAGCTGGTCGTGCACGTTGGTTGGGTATGCGCCCTGTATCTCGTGGTGTGGCTATGAACCCGGTTGATCACCCGATGGGTGGTGGTGAAGGCCGTACATCAGGTGGTCGTCATCCGACAACTCCGTGGGGTAAACCTACCAAGGGTGGTAAAACTCGTTCTAACAAGAAGACAGATCGCTTTATTATGCGTTCACGTCATGATAATAAGAAATAAAAGGAGATAAGCTAATGACACGTTCAGTATGGAAAGGACCGTTCGTTGATGGATATCTTCTGAAGAAAGCAGATGCTGCCAGAGCTTCTACTCGTAATGAAGTTATTAAAATTTGGTCGCGTCGTTCAACAATGTTGCCTCAATTTGTAGGTTTAACATTTGGTGTTCACAATGGTCATAAGTTTATCCCGGTATTGGTTACTGAAGATATGGTAGGCCACAAATTCGGTGAATTTGCTCCTACTCGTACATTCTACGGCCACGCTGCAGATAAGAAAGCTAAAAGGAGTTAGTAATGGGAAAATCTAAAGATACTAGAATGCTCGCTGCAAATCAGGCTCAAGCCGTTTGCAATGCATTGCGCACTAGCCCGCAAAAACTCAATCTTGTTGCTCAAACTATCCGTGGTTTAAGTGTAGAAAAGGCTGTTGCAGAACTCACTTTCTCAAAGAAGAGAATTGCAAAGTCGGTTTTGAAAGTTTTGCAATCTGCTATTGCAAATGCTGAAAACAATCATCAGTTAAACATTGATAAGCTTTATGTTAGTGAAGCTTATTGCGGAAAAGGTTTGGTAATGAAGCGTATGCATGCTCGCGGTCGCGGAAGAGGAGCTCGTGTTTTGAAACCGTTCTCCAATATTACTATCGTTGTAACCGAGCGTGGGGAGTAAGTTTATGGGACAGAAAGCAAATCCTACAAGTCTTCGTTTGGGAGTTAACCGCACTTGGGACTCTCGTTGGTATGCTGACGACAATTATGCCGGCTACTTACATGAAGACGTAAAAATTAAAGAATTCTTGAAGGATAAATTGGCTCAAGCCGGTATCAGCAAGATTGTAATTGAACGTCCTGCCAAAAAGGCCAGAGTTACTATTCATTCAGCTAGACCTGGTGTAGTAATCGGTAAAAAAGGACAGGATATTGAAGTTTTGAGAAAAGAAATTCAAAACCTGACCTCTTCAGAAGTTCAATTGAACATTTTGGAAGTTAGAAAACCTGAGTTGGATGCTCAGCTCGTTGCTGACAGTGTTGCTCAACAATTGGAAAGACGTGTTGCTTTCCGTAGAGCTATGAAACGCGTTATGCAATCAGCTCTTCGTTTGGGTGCAGAAGGCATTAAGGTTAGCTGCAGTGGCCGTTTAGGCGGTGCTGAAATTGCAAGAACAGAACAATACCGTGAAGGTCGCGTTCCATTGCACACATTGCGCGCTGACATTGATTATGCAACTTCAACTGCTCACACAACTTATGGTGCTTGCGGCGTAAAAGTTTGGATTTACAAGGGCGAAATTATGGCTCACGATCCAATGGCTCAAGACAAAAAGTTGGCTGAAAACAAGTAAACATTGAGGTTATAAGAAGATGTTAAGTCCAAAAAGATTAAAATTCCGCAAGCAGCACAAAGGCCGTATTCACGGCTTGGCTAAAGGTGGCTCGGAATTAAGTTTCGGAACATATGGATTGAAAGCTCTCACTCCGGATCGTATTACAGCTCGTCAAATTGAAGCAGCTCGTCGTGCGATTACTCGTGAAATGAAGAGAGCCGGAAGAGTATGGATTCGAATTTTCCCAGATGTACCAGTATCTGATAAACCTGCCGAAGTTCGTATGGGTAAAGGTAAAGGTTCTGTTGAATATTGGTGCGCCAGAGTGAAACCAGGCAGAATTATGTTTGAGATTGATGGTGTTTCTGAAGAATTGGCTCGCAATGCATTTGCTTTGGGTGCTGCTAAACTCCCAATCAAAACAAAGTTTGTAAAACGCCTCAATTCTGACCAAGGAGTAGCATAAGATGGCAAAAATTAAGGATCTTCGCAGTATGAGTGTTGATGAATTGGAAGCTAAATTGCTCGAAGCTAAAAAAGAACAATTTAACTTGAGAGTTCAACAGTCTACCGGACAATTGCAAAATACCGCTGGTATTCGCAAAGTTCGTCGCGATATTGCAAAAATTAATACGCTTTTAACAGAGCGTAAGAAGAATAGTTAGGAGAAAAGATATGCCTAAAAGAATTCTTCAAGGTGTTGTAGTAAGTGACAAGCAGGACAAAACCGTTGTCGTTAAAGTTGAACGTCAGGTTATGCACCCTGTTTATCGTAAATTCATTAAGAGAAGCAAAAAATATGCTGCTCACGATGAAAACAACCAGTTCAAGATTGGTGATGAGGTTAGAATTATTGAATCTAAACCTTATTCAAAAACTAAGGCTTGGACAGTGTTAGTTGATAACGCCGAATAGAGAAGGAATAAGAAAATGATACAAATGCAAACCAACCTGGATGTTGCAGATAACTCAGGCGCACGTCAGGTGCAGTGCATAAAGGTTCTGGGCGGTTCTAAAAGAATGCATGCAACCGTCGGTGACGTAATCGTAGTATCGATTAAAGATGCATTGCCAAAAGGACGTGTAAAGAAAGGTGACGTCCATAAAGCAGTTATCGTTCGCACAGCAAGCGACATTAGACGTAAAGACGGTTCTGTAATCCGTTTTGATTCTAATGCTGCAGTTCTGATTAACAAGGACGGCGAGCCAATCGGTACTCGTATTTTTGGCCCTGTTACCAGAGAATTGCGTGCAAAGAAATTTATGAAAATAATTTCATTAGCACCGGAGGTATTATAATGAACCTTAAGTTGAAAATTAAAAAAGGTGATCAGGTTATTGTTTTGTCAGGTGATGACAAAGGCAAAACCGGTGAAGTAGTAAAAGCTATGCCGAAAGAAGGTAAGGTTGTGGTTCAAGGCGTTAACTTAGTTAAACGCCACACCAAACCGAGCCAAGTTTCTGCCGGTGGTATTATTACTAAAGAAGCACCGATTAGTGTTTCTAATGTAGCCTTGGTAGATTCCAAGTCTGGCAAAGGAACAAAAGTTGGATACAAAGAAGTAGATGGACGCAAGGTACGTTTTGCCCGTAAGTCCGGTGAAGTAATCGATAAATAAGGGATTGAAAAATGACAAATTTTGAAAAATTGTATAATGAAGTCATTAAGAAAGCTCTTGTGGAAAAATTCGGTTACACCAATCCACATGAGGTTCCAAAGTTGACTAAAATCGTGTTGAACATGGGTGTTAGTGACGCTGTTACAGATAAAAAGAAATTGAACAATGCCGCTGACGAAATGGGCCAAATTGCCGGTCAAAAACCAGTAATTACCCATGCTCGTAAATCTATCGCTACTTTCAAAGTTAGAGAAGGCATGCCTTTGGGATGTAAAGTTACTTTGAGACGCGATAAGATGTATGAATTCTTGGAAAGATTGGTTAATATGGCTTTGCCGCGAATCAGAGACTTCCATGGTATTCAAGGCAAAAACTTTGATGGTCGCGGCAACTTTGCTTTCGGTATCAAAGAACAAATCATTTTCCCTGAAATCAACTATGAAAAAGTTGATGCAGTTCGTGGAATGGACATCGTTATCTGTACAACAGCTAAAACCAATGCAGAAGCTAAAGAGCTTTTGACCAGTTTTAACTTACCGATTAAGAACTAAGCGGAGATAAATTATGGCTAAAACAAGTTCAGTTTACAGAAACTTAAAAAGAATCGCTAAAGCCGAAAAATTTGCAGCAAAACGCAGCAAATTGGTTGCAGAGATTAAAGATAAAAATACTTCTCCTGAAGAACGCTTCAAGAAAGTATTGAAATTAGCAGAATTACCGCGTAGTTCTTCTCGTGTTCGTATTAAGAATCGTTGTGAGAACACCGGTCGTTCACGTGGGGTTTATCGCAAATTTAAGCTTTGCCGTAACGAATTGAGAAGAATGGCAAGCTTTGGCGAAATCCCAGGATTGGTTAAATCAAGCTGGTAGTAGGAGGTTATTTAGATGTCTATGTCTGATCCTTTGGGCGATATGCTCACACGCATTAGAAACGCACAAAGCGCGAAGAAAAAGGAAGTTATCTCTCCTGCTTCTCGCTTGCGTGAAAGCGTATTAGAAGTTTTGAAAAAAGAAGGCTACATTTTAGGTTATGAAAAATATAACGTTAAAGCCGGTATTGATGAACTTCGTATTCAATTGAAGTACTTTGAAGGTGCTTCTGTAATTAAAGAAATTTACCGTGTATCTACTCCGGGTCGTCGCGTTTATTCTAGCGTTAAAGATCTTCCTAGAGTATACAACGGCTTGGGTATTTCTATCGTTTCAACTCCGCAAGGTGTTATGAGCGACAGTGATGCTCGCAAAGCTAATGTTGGCGGTGAAATTCTTTGTCAGGTATTTTAAGGGAGAATTGGTATGTCTAGAGTTGGTAAATATCCAGTTATTATCCCTGAAGGTGTTAGTGCTTCTATTGAAAACAGCACTGTTACCGTTAAAGGTAAACTTGGTGAACTGTCTTTTACTTTTGACCAAGGTTATGTTGACACCAAATTGGAAGAAAACAAAATTGTGGTTACTCCTTTGAGTCAATCACAACAAGCCAGATCTTTATGGGGCACAACCAGAGCTCAAATTAACTCTATCGTTAAAGGTGTGAGCGAAGGTTTCACCAAACAATTAGAATTGATTGGTGTAGGTTATAAAGCCAGAATGGAAGGCTCTAACAAGTTGGTATTGTCTTTGGGTTTCTCTCACGATGTGATTTTTGAAGCTCCTGCTGGCATTACAATTACTTGCGTTTCTCCGACACAATTAACTGTTTTCGGAACAAACAAACAACTTGTTGGTCAAGTCGCAGACAAAATCCGCGAATATAGAAAACCTGAACCTTATAAAGGTAAAGGTGTAAGATATACCGGTGAATATGTCCGTCGTAAAGAAGGCAAGAAAAAGTAAGGATTAGTTTAATGAATACGCCAAGAAAATTGTTTAAGAAAAGACAAGCACGCGTAAGAACAGCTTTGAAAAACGCTGCAAACGGCAAAATGAGATTGTCTGTTTTCCGTAGCGGTAAGCATATCTACGCACAAATCATTGACGACATTAAAGGTGCAACTGTTGCTTCTGCCTCTACTTTGGATAAAGAAGTAAGAGAGAATGTTCAAAAAACTTCTACAGTTGCAGCAGCTGGTGTTATTGGTAAAACTGTTGCTGAAAGAGCTTTGAAAGCCGGTGTAAGCGAAGTGGTATTTGACCGCGGCGGTTACATTTATCATGGTCGTGTTAAGGCCTTGGCTGATGCTGCTCGTGAAGCTGGTTTGAAATTCTAAGGAGAGTTAAAGATGTCACAAGCTGTAGATCGTCGTAAAACAGAAAAGAAAGAAGAATTGGTTGAAAAACTGGTTCATATTAATCGTGTAGCTAAAACCGTTAAAGGTGGTCGTACAATGTCATTTGCTGCAGTTGTTGTAGTTGGTGACCAAAAAGGCCGCGTTGGTTTCGGTTCAGGTAAAGCTGCTGAAGTTCCTGAAGCTATTACTAAAGCTACCAACGAAGCTAAAAAGAATATGGTTCGTATTCCTTTGCGTGAAGGTAGAACATTGCACCACGATGTTCATGGTCACTATGGCGCAGGTAAAGTTATTTTGAGAACTGCTCCTGCCGGTACCGGTGTGATCGCAGGTGGTCCGATGCGTGCAATCTTCGAAGTATTAGGTGTACAAGACGTGGTTGCTAAATCTTTGGGTTCAAACAACCCATACAATATGATTAAAGCTACTTTTGACGCTTTGTTAGCTATCAATTCTCCGAGAATGGTTGCTGCCAAGAGAGGTAAGAAAGTTGGCGATATCGTTAGCCGTAGAGAAGGTTCTGCTGCTAAGGTTGAGAAAGAGGAGGCTTAATCGATGACTAAAAAAACTATTAAAGTTAAACAAATCGCAAGCCCAATCGGTCGCCCAGAAAAGCAAAAAGCTATTCTTATCGGACTTGGATTGAACAAAATGAACAAGGTTGTTGAGTTAGAAGATACTGCAGCAATCAGAGGAATGGTTAATAAAATTCCTCACTTGGTTCAAATCGTAGATTAATATGTTGGGGCAAGTCTTGAAACTCAAGGCTTGCCACCCGACAGATAAAATGTTAGGTGAAAGATATGAAACTTAATGAATTAAAAGATAACCAAGGAGCAACCAAAAGCCGTATTCGTGTTGGTCGTGGTATTGGTAGTGGCAAAGGTAAAACTTCAAGCCACGGTCAAAAAGGCCAAAAATCACGTAGCGGTGTTGCTATCAATGGATTTGAAGGCGGTCAAATGCCTATTTACCGCAGACTTCCGAAACGTGGTTTCAATAATCCGTTTGCCAAAGTTTTTGCAGTTATCAATCTTGACACATTGCAAACAGCTATTGATGCCGGAAAATTGAAAGCTGACAACGTTGATTTGGAAGCTTTGAGCAACGCAGGTCTTATCAACAAAACCTATGATGGTGTTCGTTTATTGGCTCGCGGTGCTGTTACATCTGCTGTTAATGTTTCAGTAAATTCAGCTTCTAAAGCTGCGGTTGCTGCAATTGAAAAAGCAGGCGGTAAAGTAAATATCGTTGCTTAATTATATAAGCAAAAAAGTATAAGCAGGTCTTCGGGCCTGCTTTTTTTATAAAAAATATTTATTTATTTACTTTTTTGTTCTATATTGTTGATAGGTATCAATTTTTTTATGGAAAAATAATGAGATTTAATGAAGACGGTCGTTCGATGGTAGAAATGCTCGGTGTATTGGCAATTATCGGAGTGTTGTCTACAGCCGGAATTGCTGGATATACCAAGGCGATGGAGAAATTTAAGATTAATGAGGCTGCTAATCAGATATCGACCATTATATCTAATTACAATACATTAATGTTAGGTAGTCCCAATAAAAACGATTTATATAACGAAAGGGTTATTAATCAGTTGGTTCTTCCTCCTGAAATGTTGCATGAGGGGAAATGTTACCATGCTTTGAACGGCAGATGTTCCGTAGGGCATAATCTTGATCCCTCAAAAGATGAATTTGTTATTCGTTTTGGCGATTTATCGAAAGATTTATGTGTAAATCTGCTATCTTTGCCGGTAACGGAAGGTGCTTCAAGAATTACAATCAATAAGGATGCGCCCGGAGCAACATTAGGAGCCGGAAACGGAAAAGAATTTAAGGGGGCAGTAAATGTAAGTAAAGCTGCAGAGCTTTGCCATGACAGTAATAATACAATCTGTTGGGTGTTTTAGATTTTATGTGTAAAAAATTAGCTGAATATCGGCATTATTTAGTTGAATTAAAAAAAATATGATGTATTAATATCATAGCTAAAAAGGGCTTTTCTGCCCCGTGTGTTTATTTTAAATGATTATAAGGAAATAAAAATGGTATCACTTGCTGAAAAAATGGCTGCAAATTTAGATATGTCAGCCTTTGGAAAAGCAGAAGAATTAAAGAAAAGATTGTGGTTTACAATTTTGGCTTTGATTGTTTTTCGTTTAGGAACTTTTATCCCGTTGCCGGGTATTGATCCGCATATTTTAGCGCAAATATTTGATAATAACCGAAACGGTATTCTCGGTATGTTTAATATGTTTGCCGGCGGTGCGTTAGAGCGTATGACTATTTTTGCACTTAATATTATGCCATACATTTCGGCTTCTATTATTTTGCAACTCGGACAGTCTATCGTTCCTTCTTTGGCTGCTTTGAAAAAAGAAGGCGAAGCCGGTCATCGCAAAATGGTTCACTATACAAAAGTTTTAACAGTATTGATTACCATTATTCAAGGTTATGGTATTGCCGTAGGTCTTGAAGGAATGACAGCAGGTAGCGGTGCTTCAGCAGTTGTTATGCCTGGTTTTGTATTCAGATTTACAACAATCGTTTCTTTGGTTGGCGGTACAATGTTTATTGTATGGCTCGGTGACCAAATTACATCACGAGGTGTCGGTAACGGTTCATCATTGATTATTACCGTTGGTATTATTGCCAATATTCCGACTGCTTTAGCTCAAACTTTTGAGTTGGGACGTGTAGGCTCAATGTCAATTTGGGTTATCTTGATGTTAATGGCTATGGTTTTGGCTTTGGTTTATGTAATCGTTTTGGTTGAGAGAGCTCAAAGAAAAATCGTTATTCAATATCCGAAGCGTCAAATGGGTATGAAAATGACTTCGGCAGAAAGTTCTCACTTGCCGTTGAAAATAAATCCGACAGGTGTTATTCCTCCGATTTTCGCAAGCTCTTTGTTATTGTTGCCGATTACTATCGCTAACTTTTCTGCTAATAACGGTCCGGCTTGGGTGCAAACATTGAGTCGTTTGCTCGGTCATGGTCAACCGTTGTATTTGGCTTTGTATTCTGCATTGATTATCTTCTTTGCATTTTTCTATACAGCGGTAGTGTTTAATCCTGAAGATACTGCAGATAATTTGAAAAAACATGGTGGTTTTGTTGCAGGTATTCGTCCGGGTAAAAATACAGCTGAATACTTGGATTATGTAATTACCAGATTAACAGTTTTGGGTGCTGCTTATTTGACAGCTTTGTGTATTTTGCCGGAAGTGTTGATTTCTAAACTTTCAGTACCATTTGTATTGGGGGGTACAACTTTGCTTATCGTGGTTCAAGTTACTATGGATTTTGTAAGCCAAGTTCAAACACATCTTATTGCTTATCAATATGAGGGTTTGTTGAAGAGAGCAGCATTGGTAAATAAGAAAGGCAAAAGAAAATAATGTTTATAGGCCAAAATAAAGGTCTGCATTTGGTTATAACCGGAGCTCCCGGAACAGGCAAAGGCACTCAAGCCGGAGTCTTGAAAAGGAAGTTCGGTATATGCCATTTGTCAGCAGGTGCAATGTTGAGAGAGGAAATTCGTAAAGGTTCTGAAGTCGGTAAAAAGCTTGAGCCGTTGTTGGCCGGAGGTAATTTTGCTCCCGATGAACTTATTATCGAAATGGTTTCTCGCCGAATCGAAGAACCGGATTGCGTAAACGGTTTTATTTTGGACGGATTTCCCAGAACACTTAAGCAAGCTGAGTTTTTGGACGGGATGCTTGCCGAGAAAGGAATCAAACTTGATGCCGTTTTGGAGATATTGGTTCCTGATGAAATTATTGTTGATCGCATAATGGGACGTTATACATGTGTTACATGTGGCGAAAATTATAGTGATAAGTTTCATAAACCTAAAGTTGCCGGTGTATGTGATATATGCGGTGGTTTTAAGTTTTCAAAACGACTCGATGATACAAGAGAAACAGTCGAAAAGCGTTTGGTAAAATATCGTGATTTTACATATCCGACGATTTCTTATTATCGAGAAAAAGGAGTTTTGCGCAGTGTTGACGGGAACGGAACGGTTGATGTCGTTGCTGCCCGTATCGATAAACTGCTGAATTTGAAAGAGCATTTGTAATTTTTTTTAATAAATGCTTAAAGATAATAGTTGACACTAACAAATATTGGCATATAATCCGGCTAACTTTTGAAAAGTGGTGATCAACTTTTTGAGTTTAATATTTTAATTAATGGAGATGAAATTTGGCTCGTATAGCTGGTGTAAATATTCCGACTGCCAAAAAGATTGAAATAGCTTTGACTTACATATTTGGTATCGGTAGAAAAAATGCTCAAGATATTTGTGCAAAATCGGGAGTCAACCCAGACGTGCGTGTTAGCGATATGTCTGATGAAGATGTTGCTAAAGTACGTGAAGTGATTGACCGTGATTACCTCGTAGAAGGTGAATTACGTCGTGAAGTTGGTGTTAACATCAAGAGACTTATGGATCTTGGTTGTTACAGAGGTTTGAGACATCGTAAAGGTTTGCCTGTTCGCGGACAGAGTACAAAACAAAATGCTCGTACTCGTAAGGGTAAACGTAAAACTGTCGCCAATAAGAAGAAATAATAAGAGGTAGGTTCCCAAATGGCAAAAGCAACACAGAAGAAAAAAGAAAAGAAGAATATCACAGCTGGTGTCGCACATGTGAATTCTACTTTCAATAATACTCGTATTACAATTACAGACGCTCAAGGCAATACCGTTTCTTGGGCTACTGCAGGTGCACAAGGTTTCAAAGGCTCTCGTAAGTCTACCCCTTATGCTGCTCAAGTAGCTGCTGAAGATGCCGGAAGAAAGGCTATGGAGTGTGGTGTGAAAACTCTTGAAGTAGAAGTTAAAGGACCGGGTTCTGGTCGTGAATCTGCTATCAGAGCTTTGCAAGTAATTGGCTTTACAATCACAACAATTCGTGATGTAACTCCGATTCCACACAACGGTTGTCGTTTGCGTAAACGCCGCCGCGTATAATAGATTTATGATAGTGAGGCTGATAAGAATCGGCCTCGCCATCTTTTGATTTTCGTAATAAAGCGCACTAAAAAATAGAGGATATCCCAGTGATTCAAAAGAATTGGCAAGAACTTATTAAACCGACTAATTTAGAAATTGTTCCCAGCGAAGGCGGCAACAAAGCTAAAATAGTTGTTGAACCTTTGGAGAGAGGCTTCGGTCTTACTCTGGGTAACGCATTAAGAAGAATTTTGTTGTCTTCTTTGCAAGGCGGTGCTGTTACCGCAATCAAAATTGACGGTGTTTTACACGAATTTTCGGTTATCCCCGGTGTTAGAGAAGATGTAACCGACATTGTGCTCAATGTTAAATGCTTGGCTGTTGCTGTTCACAGCGAAGGTACTAGAACAATGACATTGAAAGCAGAAGGTCCTTGTGCGGTTACTGCATCTATGATTGAAACCGGTCATGATGTAGAGATCATGAATCCTGACTTGGTTATTTGTAACCTTGACGCAGGTGCTAAAATTAATATGGAATTGACTGTTAATACAGGTAAAGGTTATGTTCCTGCTAGTCAGAACAAACCTGCAGATGCTCCTATCGGTTTGATAGCTGTTGATGCTATTTATTCTCCTGTAAAACGCGTTTCTTATCGTGTAGATAATACTCGTGTCGGTCAAGTTACAGACTATGATAAATTGACATTGGTTGTTGAAACAAACGGTGTTGTTACTCCTGAAGATGCTGTAGCATTCTCTGCTCGTATCCTTCAAGATCAATTAAAACCGTTTATTAATTTCGATGAACCGGAAAATGAAGTAGAAGAAGAAAAAGAAGAATTACCGTTCAACAAGAACTTGTTGAAAAAGGTTGAAGAACTCGAATTGTCAGTTCGTTCTGCAAATTGTCTCAAAAACGATAACATCGTTTATATTGGTGATTTGGTACAAAAGACAGAAGCTGAAATGTTGAGAACTCCAAACTTCGGTCGTAAATCTTTGAACGAAATTAAAGAAGTATTGGCTAAAATGGGAATTCATCTTGGTATGGAAACTCCGGGTTGGCCTCCAGAGAATATTGAAGAATTGATTAAACGTGTAGATGATCATTTCTAAAAGTATCTGAATTTATAAAGCCTCTTTTCTTATGAAAAGGGGCTTTTTTGTATGGCAATTTTTATTCTTTACTTTTTGTTGTTTCTTTTATAGATTCTTCTTGAAACGAATGATGAACGTTTTAAGGTCTGAAAACCTTTCACAGCACGTCTAATCAAGACGAAACTTGGTTGCCTTTTGGTCTTATGACTGGGAGGCGACCTAATAGCCATGCGGTAATAAGTCGCACTATTGTTGTGTAGTTTTCAGCTCCCAGTCACTCTCATCAAGTGACTTTTTCTTTTTTTAAGAGGCGGGAATGAAACACAAACAGAATCGAGGAAAACAACCGGATAGAGCACCGAATCCGGTAGATATATATGTCGGACAACGAATAAAATTACGAAGATTGTCGTTAGGGTTTACTCAAGAGCAACTGGCTCAATCGCTAAATTTAAGCTTTCAGCAATTGCAAAAATATGAAAACGGAGCGAATCGGGTTAGTGCCAGTCGATTATATGATTTTTCGGTGGTTTTAGATGTTGATGTCGGTTATTTTTATGCGGATATGCCGACAGAAATAAAATCAATGAGCCCTAGAGCAAATGTAATTACAGATTGTTATTACCAACCATCTGAATTAGAAAAGTGGCATGAGTTTATCTGTTTTTTGCAAAATAAAAATAATTGGAAAAAGTTTAAAACAGTGGTTGATATGCTATATAAAATTTGTAATTAAGCTTGATGGGTGAAAACTATTTTTCCAGAATGAACGTAACCGGACCATCATTAATTAAGCTTACTTGCATATCTGCTTGAAAGATACCGTTTTCAACTTTTATATTTTCATTACGCAGTTGTTCTGAAAAATATTCATACATCGGTTTTGCAATATCGGGATGTGCTGCTTGGTCAAATCCGGGGCGATTCCCCCTGGTGCAATCGCCGGCAAGTGTAAATTGTGAAATTACCAATGCTGAACCGGATATATCTTTTACCGATAAGTTCATTTTTCCGTTTTCATCTTCAAAAATTCGTAAATTAGCAGCTTTACGGACGAGAAAATCTGCCTGCTCTTTAGTATCGCCTTTGCAAACTCCGATAAATATCAATATGCCTTGTTCTATTTTTCCGACTACTTCATTGTTTACACTAACCGAGGCCTTTTTTACTCGTTGTATCAGTAATTTCATAAATTTTCTCCCATATACTTTTATTGACTTTTTAACCGAATTTGCTATCATTTGTCCATTAAAGAATATTATTAACTAACATTTTGTATATGAAAAATTTTGAAAAAAACATTGCCGCTTATTTGGCCGCAAATGTATGGAATCTGAAGGTAACATTTTGGATAAGTGTTGTTTTGACCATTATCGGTTGCGGAGGAATTGTTTACGCTATTTTAAGTCCTCCTCTCTCTACAATGCCGCTTTACTCAAAATTAGGGGTAGGATTTATGGGAGCACTGATGATTTTCTGTGTGGTAGGCCTTGGAGTTTGCTACAGAAAGGCTCGAAAATCTTATCAGGAGTATGTTGAACTTAATAAGAAGGCTCTCGAACAGGAGTGATTTTTATTAATCTGTAATGCGTCACATTGAAAAATGTGACGTTTTTTCTTGCTTTTCAAAAAGTTGTATGTTATAAGCCGTTTCGAAAGTGTGGGTTTTTATGTATGGTTGCATTGCGACTCCGTAGTAAAAACCGGTGTTTTATCCGCTTTGCCTGTCAAAGCACTGTTTAATAAAGAAAGGAAAATGCCATGAGACATGGTGATGCACATAGAAAATTTAATATGCCAACCAGCCAAAGAAGAGCTTTGTTCTCTAACTTGACTTGCGCATTGTTGAATCATGAACAAATCAAAATTACTTTGCCACGTGCTAAAGAATTGAGAACTTTTGCTGACAACATGATTACTTTTGCTAAAAAAGGTGATTTGAACAGTCGTCGTTTGGCTTTGGCCTTTTTGCGCGACGAAGAAGTTGTTTCTAAGTTGTTTTCTACTTTAGCAGAACGTTACAGCACTCGTAACGGCGGTTATACTCGTGTATTGAAAGCCGGTATCCGTTATGGTGACGCTGCTCCTATGGCAATCATTGAATTGGTTGACAGAGATGTTAATGCTAAAGGTGCTAAAGATAAAGCTCGTGTAGCTGCTGAAAAAGCTGCTGCTGAAGCTGCAGAAAAAGCAGAATAAGATAATAATCTGTAATCGAAAAAGAGGAACATTATTTGTTCCTCTTTTTTTTGTAAAAAGGTTATTGCTTTTTGTGAAAATTTTGTCTATACTGACGAAAGTAAAATCAATTATCAATTTAATTATGAAAGAGAAGTTTAAATTTCTGTTTGTCTATACGGACAATACGGAGTCTGTCGATTTTATCGAAGACAAAGTTGTGAAGGCTATTCGAATTTCCGAAGATTGTTGCCTGCTTACCGAGGGTATGCTAGAGGATTTTTCTGCTTCTATGGCAGTTGATTATGCCGAAATCTTTGAGAAGAAGCTGTTAACTCCTGCGGATATCAAGATTGTGAGTAGCCGTTTGAGCGGTGTTCGAATGATGCTTAAGAAGTGTGACTGCGGTTTCCAGATTACTCATAAAAATATTATCTGGACAGCGGCGGACAAAGTTGAGGACATGGAGGCTTATGAGCTCGGTAGCGGTAAAGTTCAATTTATGGGCTGCCAAGGTGAGAATGCCGGTATGCTGTTTAAGCTTTAGTTTTCCATCAGTACAGGCATCTTCGGTAAAAGCCGAAGATGTCTTTATCTAAAAAAAGGGGTTTATCCCGCTAAAACCTAACTTAAAAAAATATTATTTTTAGCTTATGATTAAAAACTTCAAGAACTACAAGTTCGTAAAAAAGGGAAAGATTTGCACAAACATAGGTGCATATCGTTGTTTGGTTACAGCAAATGAGCCTGAATTGGAAGGCTTTTTCTCAAGTGAAAACCAACGAAAGATTGTTGATTTGCTGAGAGAGGCAAGTAATGCAATGGAACACTATCGAGATGTCAAGGCTCACGATTATGTGGTAGAAGACTTTAGCGATGAGTGTGCGCAGCGGCTTCCTATGGCTTCAGAGTGTGTTGCTCGTCCTGATGAGTTTAAGCTCAAAGCAGAGTTGCAAAAATTGTTCCCGTCAGAAAAAGTTTATGACGTATGGTCGAAGCACTGTACTCCCGTGTGGAAGGAAACCCTTGATTATTGGGTTCAGTATGTTGACATCTGCTGGGTGCGTATTTTCGACCACGGAGTTTTGATTGTGGCGGATTGCTACATCGAGTAAGATTATCTCTGATTATAAAAAAAAAGACATATGGCTTGCCATATGTCTTTTTTGTTGTGATTGTTGCTTATTTTTTCAAAACAGCTACACCCGGAAGTTCTTTTCCTTCCATCCATTCAAGGAAAGCACCGCCAGCAGTTGAAATATAAGAAAACTTATTTGCAACACCTGCATTTTCTAAAGCAGAAACAGTGTCTCCACCACCGGCAACAGACATCAATTTTCCTGCTTGTGTAAGTTCTGCGGCATGTTCAGCAACTTTATTGGTTGCATTGTCAAAAGGTTTCATTTCAAACACACCGAGAGGTCCGTTCCAAACTAAAGTTTTGCACTCATCAAGTTTTTCATTGATTTTTGCAATGGTTTTTTCGCCTACATCTAACAAGCTCCAACCTTCTGCAGGAATATCGTTCAATGAAACGGTTTTGTGTTCTGCATGAGGTTTGAACTCTTTAGAAACAACTACATCTTCCGGCAAAATAATTTCGCAATTATTTGCTTGTGCTACGGACATGATTTCTTTTGCTGTTTCGAGCATATCCATTTGAACCAATGAATTAGCTTCGTTAACGGTATCAATTCCTTTAGCTTTCATAAAGGTATGAGCCATACCGCCTGAAATTACCAATTTATCAACTTTTTTAACCAAGTTGTTCAACAAATCTAATTTTGTAGAAACTTTAGAACCGCCGACAATGGCAATCAACGGACGAGTAGGATTAGATAAAGCACCTTCAAGAGCTTTTACTTCTTCTTCCATCAAACGTCCCATAGAAGCAGGAAGTTCTTTTGCTGCGGCAACCATAGAGGCATGTGCTCTGTGAGCTGTTGAGAAAGCATCAGAAACGTAAAAATCGGCAACTTTTACCAATTCTTTGGCGAAATCTTCATTGCCTTTCTTTTCTTCGTTATAGAAGCGCAGATTTTCAAGCAACAAAACTTCGTCGTCGCTCATAGCTTTAACGGCTTGTTCTACTTTTTCGCCGATACAATCTTCTACAAAAGTAACTTTTTTACCAAGGGCTTTTTCTAAGTCGCTAACAATATGAGAAAGAGAGTTTTTCATATCCCCTTTGCCTTCCGGACGACCGAAGTGAGAAATAACCACAACCTTTGCACCTTTGCTCATAAGTTCTTTGATTGTAGGAACGGTTCTGTCGATACGAGCAGTATTGGTAACATTAAAGTTTTCATCCATAGGTACGTTTAAGTCGGCACGGAGCATAACAACTTTGCCATGCAAATCACCTAAATCATCAATTGTTTTGTAATTCATTTATTGTTTCCTTAAAAAAATAAAAAATCCCCGCGGTAATGAGCGGCAAAAAGCCGCTCGGATACCTACGGGGTAATAACGATTAACCGTTAACTTTTGCCATGTGAGCTACCAAGTCAAGAACTTTGTTTGAGTAACCCCATTCATTATCATACCAGCTAACGAGTTTAACGAAAGTCGGAGTCATTTGAATACCGGCTTTAGCGTCAAAAATAGATGTGCGTGCATCACCGATGAAGTCAGATGAAACAACAGCATCTTCAGTATAACCCAAAATACCTTTGAGTTCGTTTTCAGAAGCTTTTTTCATAGCTGCGCAAATTTCTTCGTATGTAGCAGCTTTTTTCAAGTTAACAGTCAAGTCAACAACAGAAACGTCCAAAGTAGGTACACGGAAAGCCATACCTGTAAGTTTGCCGTTCAAAGACGGAATAACTTTACCAACGGCTTTAGCAGCACCGGTAGAAGACGGAATAATGTTGCCGGCAGCAGCACGACCACCTCTCCAGTCTTTTACAGACGGACCGTCAACAGTTTTTTGAGTAGCGGTTGTAGCGTGAACAGTTGTCATCAAACCTTCTTCAATTCCGAATACGTCGTTCAAAACTTTTGCCATCGGAGCTAAGCAGTTTGTGGTACAAGAAGCGTTAGAAACAAATTGTGTACCTTTAACATAAGTATCGGTATTAACACCGCATACAAACATAGGAGTGTCGTCTTTTGACGGAGCTGACATAACAACGTATTTTGCACCGGCATCAATATGTCCTTGAGCTTTTTCTTTTGTGAGGAACAAACCTGTAGATTCTACTACATATTCAGCACCAATTTCGTTCCATTTAAGATCAGCAGGGTTCTTTTCAGCTGTAACACGGATTTCTTTGCCGTTAACAACCAATTTACCGTCTTTAACTTCAACAGTACCGTCGAATCTGCCGTGTACTGTGTCATAACGCAACATATAAGCCATATATTCAACGTCAATAAGATCGTTGATACCTACGATTTCGATATCATCTCTCTTTTGAGCAGCACGGAAAACCAAACGGCCAATACGACCGAAACCATTAATACCGACACGAATTGTCATATTATTATCCTTCCTTGTAAATATTGTGCGGAACGCCCCGCACCAGCATTTTTTTTCGAGCATAATTTAACACTTTAGTATTTTTTTTCAAGTTATTTTTGAGCTTTGTTCAAGCTCGACTATATTGACAAAAAAACTAAACAGAGTTATATTGTTCGTATGTTAAACCAATTACTATAGATAAAGTTATGAAGAAAATTTTTGCAATTCTCGTGTGTGTATGTGCTTGTGTAACTTCTGCTTTTGCGGGGGATTACATCAAAGTTAACGGTATTACGTTAACAGTTAATGATGAAGGCACAGTTATTAAGACTGACATGAGCGAGTTCAAGGAGGTGAAGTTCTTGCAGGCTTTCAAAGTAACCGGAGAACAGACTTCTGACTGGGCTGATGTGGCACAGGCAAAGGATGCAGAGGGCAATTACTATGTAGTGGCCGGAGATATGACGCTAAAAGTCGTTGGTCGTACAGTAGAGGTTGTTCCTGCGATAAAGGAAGAAGATCGTGCTAAATTCGATTGGAAACCTGAAGGTTTTGCTAATCTGGACGAACCTCTTGTTAAATACAAGTGGACCTGGGCTTATCATAAAAACAGCTCTGGTTCGAAAGACCTTTACATTGTTATCTACGGCAAGTAAAGGACAGTTGTAAAAATTGAAAAGAGAGGGGCATCTGCTCCTCTTTTTTTTGCATAAAAGAAGGAGGTCTTTATACCTCCTTTTTTGTTTACCATTTTTCCCAGTGTATTTTTTCGGCAACGTATCGGTTATCCGGTTGGGCTGGTGTTTCATCAGGATAGCCCATAATGATAATAGAAACCGGACGAATATATTCGGGAAGATTGAATTTTTCACGCAATCCGTCAATTACTAAAGGCATCGGTGAAGCTCCGCAGAAACATGTTCCTATACCTTTCGAGTGAGCTGCCAACATCAAATTTTGTGATGCCAATGTGCAATCAATATCGGCATAATCCCACTTTTCTCCGTCTTTATCGCGACAAAAAACATTATTCAAATTACCGCATACGATAACAGCACAAGAGGCATCTTTCGCAAAAGATGTCCAACGTTGAATAACTCGCAAGCTTGCTAAAGTTTCTTTGTCTTCAATTACTAAAAATTCCCAAGATTGTTTGTTATGTGCGGAAGGAGCATATTGTGCAGCTTTGATAATTTCTTCCAAAACATCGTGAGGAATTTTCTTATCCGCATACTTGCGAATCGAACGACGAGTTAATAAGCCTTCGTATAAATCCATTTTTACCTCTTGAAATTACTTTTTAAAACGTGGCAAAGCGTAGTTTTCGATAACGTAATCAATACAACGATTAACCATTTCGTCTGTCTCGGTAACGGTTCTGCTCAACGCATTAAGTTCTTTTTCGGTAAAAGTACAGTTGCCTAAATATCCGTATGCTTCAACCAATTCAGAGATAGAATCGATAATTTCGGCAATGTCTTCCGGAAGGTCAGCATCTTCAAGACCGCCCCAAAAACCTTCCAAAAATCCGTCTTCAACATCGAGAGCTCGTTGTCTGCAAGTCGATACCAAATCATTACCGGTAATAATTTTATGCAAAGGCAATTTGAATTTACGACTTGTTACTTGTCTGAAAATTTCATCCCAGAAGCCCATAAAAAACTTGAAGAACAAATCAGCCTCTTCTTTTGTTTGAAGACGAGGTTCTTGCCCGTCTGACCACAATGAAGCAATCACATCCGTCGGACGTAAATTCAGGTTAGGAGAGCACATTGCACCAGCAAAGCGCATTCTAATTAATGATAAAGGAGCCGGACATTTGTAGTGTTCTAACAGCTTTGTAAATTTATCATCACCAATATAGTCATTTTGAATTTGCATTTTTCACTTCTTCATGTATAAATTGTTTGTACTACATATTTAATTTAATGGAGATTTTGAAATTGTCTAGAAAAAAAATGGCTCAAGCTGTTTTATTGGTTTTGTTTTTGGGAGCTTGTTCTTTAACACAGCCTTTTGTTGATCGACGAAGGGAGGCCGGAATGACCGGCGCGGGGCTATATGTCGGTACATCAAAGACAGATGCTCCGGTTGTATGTTATAACGGGTGGGTTACGGATTTTGAAGAAGTACAGAAAATGGCAGATGATGAATGTGTAAAACATAATACGGGAACATCTGCATCTTTAGAAAATGAGGACAGATTTTCGTGCCGTTTGTTTACTCCCACTTATGCAAAGTTTCAATGTGTCAGATAATTGTAGGAAAAGATAATGACTTATGTTTTAGAAGAATTAATAAATAAAAAATTGATAAATGTTTTTGAAGAATTAGGTTTTGATAAAAAGTATGCTGTTGCCAAAAATTCCGATCGTCCGGATTTAAGTGATTTTCAATGTAACGGAGCTCTGGCTTTAGCAAAAACGGAAAAAAAGAATCCTCGTCAAATTGCGGAATTGATTGCCGAAAAATTAAATGCCGATAAAGATTTTGCCAAAATATCTGTTGATGGCCCGGGATTTTTGAATATTACCCTTAATGATGATTTGATTGCCGAAAGTATGGATAAAATGGCAAGCGATGAACGTTTCGGATGTGCTGTCGTTGCCGAGCCTAAAAACGTTGTTTTGGATTATGGCGGTCCTAATGTTGCAAAAGAAATGCACGTCGGACATTTGCGTTCAGGTGTAATTGGCGAATCGTTCAGAAGAATAGAAGAATTTGTGGGAAATAAGCCTATTTCCGATGTTCACTTCGGTGACTGGGGTACTCCTATCGGAATGATTTTAGCCGAAGTCATAGAACATGACGGCAATTTGGATAAAATGGAAAATTATAATATTGCAGAAATTACGGCATTTTACAAACAAGCCAATATTCGTTGTAAAGAAGATGAAAAGGCAAAAGAAAAAGCCCGTGTAATTACCGCAAAATTCCAAGATGGTGATGAAGAATATACTACGGCCTGGAGACATATCAGAAAAGTTTCCGTTGATGCCGTTAAAGAAAACTATAAGGAACTCGGTGTGCATTTTGATTTGTGGTTGGGTGAATCCGATGCTCATAAAACTTGTTTCGATATAAAGAAAATTGCCGAAGATAAAGGTTTATTGGAATGCGATGACGGGGCTTATATTATTCGTTTGGAAGAGGGCAATAAACCTAAGCCTCCGGTAATTATTGAGAAGTCTGACGGCGGTTTTACATACCATGCGACCGATATTGCGACTATCAAAATGAGAGTTGATGATTTGAAAGCTGACGAGATTATATATTTCGTAGATAAACGTCAATCATTACACTTTGAACAGGTTTTTGAAGCAGTTGAAAAACTTGGTATTGCTCCAAATGTAACTATGAAACATATCGGTTTCGGAACCGTAAACGGAGCAGACGGAAAACCGTTTAAAACACGTGACGGCGGTGTAATGAATTTGTGTGATATGATTCAAATGTCAAAAGACAAAGTGGCCGAATCTATGCCTAAAGCAGGAGGAGAGAGCGGTCTTTCTCAAGAAGAATTAGATAAGCTCATTTCTCAAGTTGCGGTCGGAGCAATTAAGTTTCAGGATTTGAAGAACAATATTGCATCAGGATATATTTTTGATTTGGAAGATTTTGCTAATTTTGAAGGTAAAACCGGTCCGTATATTCAGTATGCAATCGCTCGTATAAACTCCGTTATGCGTAAAAATGCCGATGTTCAAGCCGGAAAAATCATTATAACCAACAATGAAGAACGTAACCTTGCATTAAAAATTGCTCAGATGAGTAATGTTATTATGCGTTCTGCTTCCGAGAAAGAACCCAGCATTATTTCAGATTACGCATATACATTGGCGCAGTTATTCAGCAGTTTTTATAATGCTTCTCCGGTAAAAGGAGCGGAAACCGTTGATATTGCATCTTCTCGTGTCGGTTTGGCAAAATTAACCAGAGATGTCTTAATAACGCTGTTGTATCTATTGGGAATTGAAGCTCCGGAGGTTATGCCTAAAGCTTAAAAACATAAAAAGTCGCGGTTGCGACTTTTTTTATGGGGAACATCTGCAAAAAAATACTTTATTAAATGCAATAATATAATAGTATAAAGGCAGTTTTTTAGGAGGATATATGGCAAATAACCCGAAAAAAGATATTATTATTGAGATGGAGGATGTCGGTATCAGATACGGCAGAGGTCCGGAAATTCTCAGTAATGTTAATCTTTCGTTGGAGCGAGGTTCGTTTCATTTTTTAACCGGACGAAGCGGTGCCGGAAAAACATCTTTGTTGAGTATGATGTATTTGGCACAAAAGCCGAGCCGAGGACGAGTTAGCGTGTTTGGTAATAATGTTAATTTTACCAATCGCAATTCTTTGGCTATGTTTAGACGTCGAATCGGAGTTGTGTTTCAGGATTTCCGATTGTTGGAACATACTTCGGCTTTTGATAACGTAGCCTTGCCGTTGCGAGTATGCGGTATGGGCGAAAAAGAGATAAAAAAACGCGTTAATGAGTTATTGCGTTGGGTGGAAATAGACCGAAGCACATCAGCGCTTACATCTACCTTATCCGGTGGTGAAAAACAACGTGTGGCGATAGCTAGAGCGGTGATTAATCGTCCTGATATTTTGCTTGCTGACGAACCTACGGGTAACGTGGATAATGATATTGCTCCAAAATTGATGAAGCTGTTTGTTGAGCTTAATCGTTTGGGTACGACCGTGGTTATTGCAACTCACAATGAAAATCTTATTCGTGATTTTAAATATCCGTGTATTCATCTGAAAAACAAAGGACTTTCAATAGTAAAACCGGGGGAGCGCACAGATGATATGGAAATTTAAATCTTTGCGTGACCGAGAATTGCCCTTGTCAAAAGACAGTTCTAATCTGTTTTTGAAAGTTATGATATCTATTTCGGTATTTTTGTTTTCGGTAACATTGGCCGGTGTTTTATCAATTAACTCGATGTTAGTTAACTGGAACAGTAGTATTTTAGGCTCTTTAACGGTTCAAATCATTCCCGAGAACAGTGTGGATAAAGAAAAAGCCAGAAACGAGACCATAATTCAGGAACAAAGAACGGTTGCAATGCTTGAAGCTATGCCGGAAGTTCAAAAGGTTACTCCGCTCACGGACGAACAGTTGCAAAGACTTTTGAAACCGTGGTTGGGAGATGACATAAATGCCGGTGATTTGCCCATCCCTCGTTTGATAGATGTCAGGTTGAAACCCGGAGCAGATGTTGACTTTAATATTTTGGCTCAAAAGCTTGCACATATCGCTCCGCAAGCATCTTTGGATAATCATAAGCTATGGCTTAATAAGTTGATAAATTTTGCTGCCGGATTAAAAATGTTGGCTTTGGCGGTATTGTTACTGGTTGTTTGCGTAACATCGGGAGCGATATTCTATACCACACAAACAAGTTTAGGGTTGCATAAAGATGTGATTGAGATTTTGCACCTTATGGGAGCAAAAGACACATATATTGCACAACAATATGCAGTCAGAACAGCTTGGCTTGGCGGTATTGGCGGGGTTATCGGAGTGGCAATATCAATACCGGTTATCTTTTTGATTGCTCATTTGGCGCAACAAATTGAAGGTGGTATCATTAATGAAGCAAATCTTTCAACCGGTGCATGGATAATAATTTTGAGTTTGCCGCTATTTTCATCGTTGGTGGCGATGCAGACGGCATATTATACGGTAAAACGCACATTAGAGAGAATGATGTAAATGATTACCAAAAAACAAATTGCATTTATTCTTATATTGTTCTTGCTTTGGTTTAGCGGATTTATTGCTTTCAATCATCGTATAAATGATTTTAAGATTGATGATACTCAAAAAGTTGATGCGATAGTTATTTTGACCGGAGGCAGAAATCGTCTCAAAGAAGCGGTTAAGTTGTTGAATAATAAAAAAGCCGACAAGATGTTTATTTCCGGTGTGTATAAAGATACATCATTAAAGTCACTGCAAAAAAGAAAAGATGTAGAAATTATAAATTCGGAAAATATAACTTTGGATAAAAAAGCCACAAATACCGTTGAGAATGCAATAGAAGTGTCGCATTGGGTTAAAGAAAATAAAATTAAATCGATATATTTGGTTACTTCAAATTATCACATGCCACGCAGTATGGCGGAATTTAATTATCGCAATCCGAAATTGGAAATTATTGCTTATCCGGTTTTTTCGGATAAGGTATCGAAAGATTGGTGGAAAAGTTGGCGAACATTTACTTTGTTAGCCGGAGAGTATAATAAATTTTTGTACGTTTTGTTATCAAACGGCTTGGTTATCGAAAAGGAGGATTAAAATGAATTTTATACGCTCGTTATTAGGAAATATATGGACTTATGGTGTTATTGGCTTTTCGGTAATAGTTTGTAGTACGATAGGCTGGTTTGTACCGCAAAAATGGCATTGGTATTGGTGGTGTAATATAATATTGCCGATTGTTTTATGGGGCTTGAGAGTTTTTGGCGGTCTTTCGGTAGAGTTTAGAGGTTTGGAAAATATACAAGATGGTGTAATTTATGCCTCTAAGCATCAATCTGCATGGGAAACTTATGCTCTCCCGACAGTTGTAAAAAAATGCACAATGATATTGAAAAAAGAGCTGACTTATATTCCGCTTTTCGGATGGGCTCAAGCATTGTACGGAATGATTCCGGTGGACCGCTCTGCCGGCGCAAGTGCGATGAAGAAAATGTTGGCTTCCGCTAAAAAAGAAGTTGAGAAAGGTCGTTCTATTGTTATCTTTCCTGAGGGACACAGAGTTAAAGCCGGAACAAGTTTGAAATATAAACCCGGATTTTTGTTCTTGGCACAAAGTTTGAAAATGCCGATAGTTCCCGTGGCGTTAAACAGTGGTATGTTTTGGCCGAGAAGTTCTTTCAGTCATCTTTCGGGAAAGATTATTGTTGAATTTATGTCGCCGATGACGGTTGAGGGAGATAAAAACGAATTTATCGAAAAGTTGCAAAAACGCATTGAAGATAAATGTGAAGAATTAAATCAAGAAACAATGAAAAACTATCCCGAAACTAAAGCGAATTATTACGGCGATAAGTAAAGTAAAACCGCTCTGATTTCAGAGCGGTTTTTTGTTGCTGAGAGCAAAAGATGTGTTTTTTATTTGAAAGTGATAAAATGGAATTTGGCTATTCCGTATTTGCGAATGTCGATAACTTCCATGTTTTCGGGAATCGGCAATTCTTCATCGTGAGCGGTTTCCACAATGCATATTCCGTTGGGAGAAAGCCATTTTTTTTCAATAACCGAAGCAAGAGTCTTTTCGCTTAAATTTTGCTGATATGGAGCATCCATAAAAATAACATCATATTGTTTAGCGGAAAAGGGTAAGTTTATGGCGTTTGCCTTGATTAAACTTATCTTATTTTTTTCCTGCGGGAATAATGCGACGTTTTTTGCGGCTGCATTAGTGTTTATATCCACCAATGTTACTTGTTTAACTCCTCGTGATATAGCCTCAAGACCAAAAGCTCCGGTTCCGCAAAAAATATCGGCAATCGTAATTTCTTGCCATTGTTTATCAAGTTTTGAAAAAAGAATATTAAAAACAGATTCTCTTGCTTTATCCGCGGTTGGTCTGATGTCTGTTGTAGAAGGAGACAGTAGTTTTTTGCCTCTGTATAATCCACCGATTATTCTCATAGCTCAAATTTTCCTCCGAGCTGTTCTTTCAGCACTTTATGAGGAACCTCTTTTACTTCGCCTTTTTTAAGGCTTCCGAGCTGAAATGGTCCGTATGATAAACGAATCAGACGAGCAACGTCTAAACCGATATGTTGCATAAGGCGACGAATTTCACGATTTTTTCCTTCGTTAAGAGTTACCATAAGCCAAGTATTTGTTCCTTGGGTGCTTTCGATACTGATTTTTACCGGACCATAATTTACGCCTTCGATAGTAACTCCGTTTTTAAGCGAATCCAATTTTTGTTGAGTAACGAATCCGTGTACTTTGACTTTATATCGTCTGCTCCAGCCGTTTTGCGGAAGCTCGAGCATACGAGAAAGTTCGCCGTTATTTGTAAGAAGCAACAGCCCTTCGGAGTTGAGGTCAAGACGACCGACAGAAATAACACGCGGCATATTGTCGGGCAGATTATCGAAAACAGTCGGACGGTTTGCATCTTTGTGCGAAGTAATTAAACCGACCGGTTTGTAATATAACCAAAGGCGTGTTTGCTCAATTGCCGGAAGTCTTTCTCCGTCAATTAATATTTTTTCGGTTCCGTCAACGTTATAAGCGGGAGAGTTGATTGTTTCTCCATTGACGGTAACTCTTTTTTGCATAATTAATTCTTCGGCTGCACGACGAGAACAAACCCCTGAACGTGCGATAAATTTTGCTATTCTTTCACTCATCTTAAACAATCCTCAACAAATTTTGGAGTATCATATATTAAACACGGAGAAAAATAAAGATGAATTCGCAAGATTATATGCAAATAGCTCTAAAAGAAGCTCAAAAAGCTTTTGAAAAAGATGAAGTTCCTGTCGGAGCAGTAGTTGTAGATTCTCAAACGGGAGAGGTTATCGCAAAAGCGGGAAATCGCAGTGAATACGGAGAAAACGCTTTGGCTCATGCCGAAGTAGAGGCGATGAAAAAAGCTTGCAAAAAGTTAAAACAAAATCGTTTGCGAGATATGGATTTATATGTTACATTAGAGCCATGCACAATGTGTGTTGCTGCAATTTCGTTTATGCGAATCAGAAAAGTGTATTTTGGTGCTTGTGATGAAAAAGGCGGGGCTATCGAAAACGGAGTTAGGTTTTTTGAAGCGAAAACTTGCCATCATCGTCCGGAATTTGAAAGCGGAATATTAGAAAAAGAGTGTTCGGAAATTTTGAAAACATTTTTTAGAAATAAACGAAAGAAAAAGTTGTAGACAATCGTAATAAATTATTGGTGTTTCGAATCGAAAGTTATAATATGTCAATATAAACCGAAAGGGGCACCATGAAATATAAAAAGGTCGTATTTACCAAAGTTTCACCCGAGGTGAGCAAAAAACACCGACGTTTTTATGAGCGCCATGTTAAAAAAGCGTTTGTCCAATATTTAGCATATACACATCAGTTTGACGGCGTTTTAACCGAAGAAGAAATTGCGCGTGCAAAAGAGGGGAAATTGCCGAAAGATTTGGATATTCATCATATTTTTCCTTTGTCGGGTTCGGAAAGTGAAGAGGTTAATGATTTTTCCAATCTCACGGTTTTGCATAAATCAACTCATGTAAGTATCAATAAAAAAGTGTTTTTTCCGCAGTTGAAAGATGTGGGAGAGATGGCGGTCGGTGAAACCAGAGAAATATATATTCCGATATTCAAATCTGTTGATGCCGGACGAATTGTTGCTATAAGAGAAGGCAGGACTTCCGGTAAATGGAAGATGATAAAAAATCCGCCTAAGGG
Organism: Alphaproteobacteria bacterium; assembly: GCA_045659785.1. Lineage (GTDB taxonomy): Bacteria > Pseudomonadota > Alphaproteobacteria > RF32 > CAG-239 > JAFUYI01. Next base: position 76,598 of record JAZRCM010000003.1, on the reverse strand, counting down.
CATGAAAACAAGATAATTTAGTTTATTTTAATCAGAGTTACTAATTTTTAATAAAAAAATCCGATAATCAGCGGTAGTTGATTATAAACAGAGTCGGATTTGATAAAATGGGGTGGTTTCAAGATATAAGGCAAAAAATGACCAAAACAGCTTTTTGGGTGTTGTTTTTGCTTCTTGGCATATATTTTACTTTTAATGCGATATTCGGAGAACGAGGATTGCAAAAATTGGTTTATTTGCAAAAAGAGGTAGCTCATGCTCGCAATATTGCCGACCATTATCGTAGAAACAAAGAAACACTCGACCAACAAGTTAAACTGTTGTCATCGGAAAGTTTAGATTTAGATATGCTCGATGAACGTGCAAGAACAGTTCTCAATTTTGTAGGTGAAGGTGAGTTCGTTATTCTTGATGAAGAATAATTAAATTGCTTGCGACTCCTTATTTTTCAATACGTAAAAAAAAGTTCTGTATTTTTTTGTTTTTTTTTGATATATATGTTCCGAATAAGGAACATGTGTAATTATGAAGAAACTACCAAAAAAGATTGTTCGCAATTATACTGAAAAAAAACCGTTCTTTTCAAACAAAGAAATTATTTTCAGAAGTAACGGGCGAGCAAGGGTTTTTAATATATCGTCAAAAATGCAACTGATAACATTGATATTAGTTGTGTTTGTTGCTGTTTGGAGCGGATATTCCCATCACATGTATAATCGTTCCGGCCTTATTATCAATCGTAAAAATTCCGAGCTTAATGCAACCCGTGATGCCTATATGGATTTGATGGGCGATTTTGTTACTTTGCAAAGTAATATTGCTCAAATGATTAAAAATCTCGATGAAACGGAAGATAAAAATCTGGATGTGGAACAATACAAACAACAGGCTACGTTGGTTGAGGAAAAGGTAAAGCAAATTACCAGCAATTCGGAATGGATTGATGCTGAAAAACTGGAAGAAAAGACCAGTATTAATGAAGTTTCGTTACAAAGAGATATAGCTGTTTCTGAAAGAGATGAGTTGCGTCGTAAACTTGTTGAAATGCAGAAAATGGTTGAAGATATCAGAGCTGCAGAAATGGATGTTTTAGATAAGGTTTCACAAATTGCCGAAGAAGAAATGAGCAAAATAAAAAGTGCAATCAGTGCAATTAATGAGCCGCTAAAGAAAAAAGGACTTTACTTTAATGCTTTGGCTAATAATAAAAAACATCGCAGCGGTGGTCCGTATGTTCCGGTAGATAATAAGTTTTTGCAGGAGAAAAAGGTTAACGATAAAATAAGCCGTTTGTATGAAACGGTTGATGATGTTGCCTATTATCGTGAGGTTTTAGAATATGTTCCTATCGGTAAACCGGTAAGAAGTTTTTGGATATCTTCACAATACGGAACCAGAAAAGATCCGTTTAAGAAAACAAAAGCTTCACATAAAGGGTTGGATTTTGCCGGCAGAACCGGTAACAAAATTAAGGTTATGGCAAAAGGAAAAGTTACAAAGTCATATTATAGCAAGAGCTATGGAAATCTTGTGGAAATTGACCACGGAAACGGCTTTGTAACTAAATATGCTCACTTGCATAAATCTTATGTGAAAAAAGGACAACACCTTGAAAGAGGTGATGATGTAGGGGAATTAGGTTCAACCGGACGTTCAACCGGACCGCACCTTCATTATGAAATTATATATCAAGGCAAAGATGTAAACCCGATGCCGTTTGTTAAAGCAAAAATATCATAGAGGTAAAAATGAAAAAGTTAAGAAAAACCATTTATTTGAAATTTGCAAGACTTTTGGGACGAGGCAGAAACGGTGTTTCAGTTCCGACAATTATTGCTGAAAATACTATCGTAAAAGGCAATATGAATTCAACAGGCATTTTGCATGTTGACGGAACTATTGATGGCGATGTTACTTGCGAAGAATTGATAATTGGGGTTAAAGGTTCAATTACTGGAACAGTCAGAGCTCAAAGTATGCATTTATATGGCGCTTTACAAGGAGAGGCTTATGCCGACAGTTTGTTTATTGCTCAAACAGCTCGTTTAATCGGTGATGCAAGTCATAATACCATTGCTATTGAACCGGGGGCATATATTGAAGGACGTTGTATAAGAAGCAAACCGTCTTTATCTGTTGTAGAATCTAAAACAGAAGTAAAAACTGCTACAAGAGTAGCCAAATAGTTATGGCAGCTAAAAAAATAAAATCAGATTTTATCTCAACAGGCTTGGTGGCTCAAAACCGCCGAGCTTCGTTTGACTATCATATATCAGAAAAATTTGTTGCCGGAATTGAATTGACCGGAACAGAGGTTAAGTCCTTGCGTTTAGGTCATGCGAATATTATTGATGCGTTCGGTATTGATAAAAACGGCGAAGTTTATATTTCCAATATGTTTATTGCCGAATATTCAAATAAAGGATATTCTTCTCACGTAGAAAAACGAGACAGAAAGCTTTTGCTAAAGAAAAAAGAAATAAACGATATAATCGGTTCTATTGCAAAAAAAGGAACTACATTGGTTGCAATACGTTTGTTTTTTAATGAAAAAGGACGAGCAAAACTGGAAGTTGGTCTTGGTGTAGGTAAAAAGCTCTATGATAAACGTGAAACCGAAAAGACGAGAGATTGGAATCGAGAAAAAGCAAGAGTTATGGCAAAATATGCGTAATTTATTTTCGGTTAAATTGCGAGAAGATGAAACGGTTATTTGCAGAATAAAAAGCCACTGGTATTATTATTTTGTATCGCTGATTTTTTTACCGATGGTGATATATGATACTTTTCTTATTCCGATAATTTTTTATACTTTGTTATTAGCATTATGGCAGGAAGTTGTGATTACAAATCGCAGAGTTATTTGTCGCGGAGGGTGGTTTTTTATTGAAAAATCATTTGCTTTACCCAAAATGATATTAACTTGCGCTTATATTCGTCCTAGGGTTTTGAACGACTTGTTTTCATTAACCTTAACCGAAGACGGCAATAAAAAGAGGATGTTTTGTGCTAAGATAACAAATGCACAGTTAAAGTTTTTAAGAAGCAAATATGATGTTGAAATCAAAAAAAGTTGGCTTTACCAAGTTTAGCCGTTTTCATATATGCTGTTGTCATATATTCGCATTGCCAAATGTTCCAATGATTTTATCTTGTCACGATAAATAACTGCTTGTTCAAATTCTAAATTGGCAGCAGCTTCTCTCATAAGTTTAGTATATTCTTTTATTTGTTTTTCGATATCTTTTGCATCGCCTTTGTTTATCGGTTCATTTTTGGCATAATCGGTTTCGCTCATTTCTCGCAATGTTGATGAAATGCTTTTCTTGATTGTTTGCGGGGTTATTCCGTGTTCAATGTTGAATTTAAGTTGTTTTTCTCTTCTTCTGGATGTTTCATCAAGAGCTTCTTTTATCGATTTTGTAATTTTGTCGGCATAAAGAATCACTTTGCTTTCGGCGTTTCTTGCCGCACGACCGATGGTTTGAATAAGAGAGCGTGCAGAACGTAAAAACCCTTCCTTATCTGCATCAAGAATTGCCACTAACGAACATTCGGGAATATCAAGTCCTTCTCTTAACAAGTTGATTCCGACTAAAACATCAAAAACTCCAAGTCGTAAATCTCTAATGATTTCTATTCTTTCCAAAGTGTCTATATCCGAGTGCATATAACGAACTTTGATACCGTTTTCATTGAGATATTCGGTTAAATCTTCCGCCATTTTTTTGGTAAGTGTAGTTACTAAAACACGTTCTTTCTTCAAAATAGTTTTGCGGCATTCTTCCATCAAATCGTCAATTTGATTTTCTACCGGACGAACAATACATATCGGATCGGCAAGACCGGTAGGACGAATAACTTGCTCAGCGAAGCATCCTTGACTTTGTTCAAGTTCCCAATCTCCGGGGGTGGCTGAAACAAAAATTGTTTGCGGACGCATTTGTTCCCATTCTTCTAATTTTAGCGGACGATTGTCCAAGCATGATGGCAAACGAAAACCATATTGAGCCAGTGTGGATTTTCTGTTTCTGTCCCCCCTGAACATTCCGCCTATTTGCGGAACCGATATATGACTTTCATCAATAAACAGGAGTGCATCAGGCGGCAAATATTCAAATAAAGTGGGAGGTGGTTCTCCGGCTGAACGCCCGGTTAAATAACGGGAATAATTTTCGATTCCTTTACAATGTCCGGAAGTTTCCAACATTTCCAAATCAAATCTGGTTCGTTGTTCCAGTCTTTGAGCTTCCAGAAGTTGATTGCTGTTACGATAGATTTGTAATTGTTCTTCAAGTTCTTTTTTGATGCCGGTTATTGCTTGTGATAATGTAGGGCGAGGGGTTACATAGTGACTTGCCGGATAAACAACGATACGTTCCAAATCTACAATTTTTTTACCGGTTAGAGCATCAAATTCATAAATGTTTTCAATCTCATCACCAAAAAAAGAAATTCGCCATGCTCTATCTTCGTAGTGTGCCGGAAAAATATCTAATGTATCTCCCTGAACTCGAAAGGTTGTACGAACAAAATTTTGCTGATTGCGTTCATATTGTAACTCGGCTAAGCGGCGACAAACATCGGAAGTTTCTACCTCATCTCCTACTTTTAATTCACAGGTCATTGCCGAATAAGAAGCGACATCACCTAAACCGTATATGCAGGATACCGAGGCGACAATAATTACATCTCTGTTTTCAAGAATACTGCGAGTTGCGGCATTTCGCATACGGTCGATCTGTTCGTTGATTGCCGAATCTTTTTCAATATAAGTATCGGTTTTAGGCACGTAGGCTTCCGGTTGATAGTAGTCATAATACGACACAAAATATTCAACGTTATTGTTAGGGAAAAATTCTTTCATTTCGCTGTAAAGTTGGGCTGCCAATATTTTGTTGGGAGCCATTATCAGAGCAGGTCTTTGGCATTGCTCAATTATTTTTGCCATTGTGAAAGTTTTTCCGGATCCGGTAACACCTAACAAAACTTGGTTTCTTATTCCTTGCTTTAACCCTGTGCAAAGCTCGAATATTGCTTGCGGTTGGTCGCCTGCCGGTTCAAAAGGGCTGTTGATTTTGAATTTATTGCTCATCGGTATTGCCGATTTCGATTATAACGGTTTCTGTTTCGGCATCTGTCGTTACCGAAACATTGTTTTGTAAATTGTCGTTATGTGTTTTTATCATTTGCAAAAAGTTGTCTTCTGCCTGTTGCAACATCTCCAATTTATCGTCAATTTCTGCGCTTAACGCATTTAATACATCGGTTTTGGTTTCGATTTCAAGCCGGCGAGCTTCCAGTTCATTGCTGATTTGATAGAGTTCATCATAATTTTGCATCAGACAAGTGTCCGGTTTTATTTCAGGTTGTCTATGATAAAAGTCAGCAACTATGACAAATATTTTTATTCCGACAAGCAGTGATGCGGTAAAGATAAGCAATGTGAATAATGTTTTTAAGTGTTTTGCCGACAAGATTTCTCTCCTATCTGATAGAACGCAGAACTTTTAACAATTCTATTTCCGATTCTGATTTTTCTTCCATATTATCATCTTCAAAACTTGGTTCATATTGTTTTTGAATGTTTTTTGCCAAGCGATTTTGCGGAGTAGATGTCGGATAAGAATAATCGGTTTCTTTTGCAAAATTACGAGTCGCTTTTTGTAAATTTTCTTCTGCCACTTTAGCTTTTTCAATCGCTATATCTACATTGTAAGAAGCTTCATTTACCGCAGACTTCAATCCGTTTATGGCGTTATTAGCCTTGTCGGCAGCTGTGTTTAATGCTAATACCAAATTTTGCAAACTATCGTGTTTGTTTCGCAAAACAGATAAATTGCGACTGAAACGCCAAATACAGATTATGGTGGCAATTAAAAGTACGATAACAACTATGTTGATTGCTAATTCTATATTATTCATTTTACTTCTCTTTCTTGGTTATTTTGATAGCGATATGATTATTTTTTTGCCCCATAACGGCTCTAAATAACGGTTTGTTTTCACATAGTATAGATATTTCTGCATTTTTTTCAATACCTATGGGTAAAAAGTCTCCGACTTTCCATGTTGACAGGTTTTGTAATGTTATTTCGGATTGCTTGGCAACGGCACTTAATTTTAGCGGTATGTCATCGCTAAAAGGTTGATTTTCTTCATAATGTATATCTTCATTGATTTGTATTTCCGGAAAAATAAAGCAAAATACTCCGTCTTCTGACAAGGTAAATGAAAAACAATTTTCCGCACAAATGTTTGTAATATTGTTTTTGGGTTCGGATATCGTTATTTTTGTATTTTCGGAAATTACTTCTTCACAAAATACTTTAGCAATATTTTCGATAATTTTAATTGTGGTAGGTGTTTTGGTTATATCTTCGTTTTGCGATTTTCCGCCTAAAACGAGATTGATAATGTTTGAGCAAAAAGTTTTTGACAGCAAAATCTTTCCTGATTGTTCGTTATTTTCTATCGAAAAAACGATAAAAAAATCATTGCTATCCAAAGAGGGAGTAATCGGAGTGATGCTTGCATCAATGCGATATATTTCCAACAATTTCTTGTTGATTTTTTGTGCGTAGGTATCAGCTTTTTGCTTATATTCCGAAGAGGCAAAAAAGGATAAAATATTATTGGTTTCGTTTTTTTTATGACCGCTTAAAAGGGCGGTTATCTCTTCTGCTGATAGTAAGTTGCTGACCGATATATCGCTTTTGTTGTTCATTTTGACATCCGTGATTGTTTTATGCGGGTATTTTACCCAATATTTACTCACATAACAATATTTATTTTTGGATGGCTTGAAAATGTAAAAATTTTGTTACAGATATATGAATTTTAGTATATATTAACCATTCAGTGCTTTTATTTGAAAAATATTTATGATACACTCACAATAGTGATTAGTGTATATTTTTGGGGTAAGACATGTATCTTTGGGTAATTATTGCAACTTTCATTACGGCGATAGCTTTTATGTCCACGTCTTTGCGGCCGGACATGAAGCATTTGTTTGTCGAGCCTCAAGCCCAAAATGTAGTTACCAAAATATATACTCAACATCGTGCCGCAATGAAATATGTTCATAAGAATCGTAAAAGCGGAGCTGACGGTGGTATCGGTTTTGAAGCCGGAGAGGTTACCATGGATAATTTGAAAGGGTATGCTCCTTACGGTTTCAAAAAAGATTCCGGAACGGCAACTTTTACCACCGCGATTTATTGTTTAGATAAAAACAGTGACGGACATTCTGCTTTGCCGTCTGATTGTCAAACAGGGGGGGGAGATCCCGCAAATCCTACGCCTCCAACAGTAGCAAATTGTTGTGCGGCAAAAAATAGGATTGTTTATTTGGTGACATACGGATGTGTTCCGTATAAGTGGCGCGATATTAAAACCGGCAAACCCAGTGCCGAGTTGCTTAATGCGATGAAAGATACCTTAGGCTATGTCAACGGATTCGGTTATGTGGTTAATAAAGAAAAAGATAAACCGACTACTGGAGGCGGTACAATACATGATAAAGACGGACACTTAGTTGAAGTGGATTATGATACGTTGGGAACAGATTATGGTATTGTAGGGCAGGGAAGCAGAAACTACTATTCAATTCCGGAATATATGAGTGATTTCAATTTGCCGGGTATTGCCGCAGACAGATCGTTTAATCATGTTTGCGGAAGCGGTAGAGATTCAACACCTGTTGGACCTGATGAAGAAGAAGGTAGCGATGCTTATTATAAGCAATGCGAATATTGTTTAATCTATATGTCGACATTTTAAGGCAGGAGACTAAAAAATGAAAAAGATACTGAAAAAAGTTAACGAAACAGGTACATTGCTGGTTGAGGCAATGGCTATGTTGGGCTTGATAGCCATGGTTACTCCTGTGCTGTACAAAAAGGCGTCGGAGCGAACCGTAGAGTTGCAAGATGTTAATGCTTCGGCACAAATGAGAGCCTTGTCGACAGCAATAGACAGCTATTTGAAGGACAATTTTGCTCGCATTACCAAGGGCGAAAAAATAACCAATAGTGCGGGAAATGAAGTTGATTTCGCAACTTTCAAAGGAGCAGAAACGGGACAAGTCGGACCTTTGAGTATTTCTCATTTTTTGGATTATTTGCCTTATGGTTTTTTGAATGCCGATGGTACTCCCAGGGAAACCAAACTCTTTGATGATGAATATAATGTTATTATCAAACTTGAGAGTGATATAAAAAATGTTGGTGGTGTCGATAAAGTAATGAGCCAAACATTGACCGGTTTTGTTACTGCAACTCCGAAAATTCCCGATGAAATAGGTAATGTTCGTGCTTCTCGTATTGCCAGTATGATAGGTAGTAATGGCGGTTATGTGATTACGGAAGATGGCGGACAGGTTGCTATGGGTGCTCAAGGTATTTGGAGTGTTCCGACTTCTGAGTTTGATGGTGTAACTTTGGCTGATAATACTTTTGTGGTATCGTCGGTTCAGCCGATTTCTTCACAAGGCTTGGCAAATGAAGATGTTTTGCACCGTAAAAACGAACCTGACGCAGATGATGAATTAAATACGATGGAAACCGATTTATTTATGGGATATACTCTCGGCGATACCAGAAATATTCGTTTTGTAAACCAAATCATTATGCATCCGGATGAATCAAGAATGGTTGGTGGAGATGATGGCGATAATTCGGAACGAACCGGAGATACTCCGACAGATACTCTTGATCCGGGAGGATATAGCAACACTTTAAATAAAGCATTATACATTGCTAAAGGCGGTGGTGCTTATATGGAAGGTGCATTACAAGCCATGAACTCACTGTTTACAGTAAAAGAAGACGGTATTAAGTATTATGGCACCAATAGTACATCAACAACAGATCCGAATACCGGAAATACGACAACCACCACGACTCGTGCAAATGATCCGACATTAAAAATTGATGGGGCAGAGTTGGTTTATGGCGACCCCGGAGCGGGAAAAGCTAAGTTAACCGTAAAATCTGCAGGTAGTATGAGTTTTGGAACTTCAGCCGTTCCTGCAAATGGAGGAACTCCTGCACAAGCAGGTGTAGAATCGCTGTATGCAGACAAGACTAATTTCCGTGCCGGTGACGGAAACTTAAATATGACTAAAGACGGAACAGATTGGTACACCGTTATCAAAAAAGATGCGGCAGGTAATGCAACAGCTCATGAAGGAGGTCGTAGTACTTATGTATGGGAAGGAGGAGCGCCTCGTTATGAAACAGAAAAAACAGGAAAATATGAGGTTTCAATCAATGGTTCTGCCTTTGTTAAAGACACAATGCTCGCCGGCAAACTAAAGGCCTATGATGTTGATGCAGGAACTTTACGTGCAGGTATTGACCGGGCAGCGTTTAATGCTGCAACAGATGATAATGAGTTCTATATTGTGGCAAAAAGTGAACAAATCGGTCCCCACGATTATGGTGGTAGCTTTATTGTCGGTACAAATGAAATTCCGATGATGACCATTGCCGATGGAGAAACTACTGACAATACAGGAAGAGTTATCCCCGGTGGTGTTTCTATCAGTACCGCAGATGCCTTGGAAGGAGCAAGAGGTATTGATATTGCTGCAGGTAATACAGGTTTTATGACGTATGAAAAAGGTAATTCGACGACAGCAGAATCTTTTACTGTCGATGAAGATGCTTTCCCTGACGACAATACAGTCAGAATCGGTGGCTTAAAAGGTGTATTTTTGTCCGCATATACTGGTACAAATAATAATATTGCAACTGATGCTCCTGTATCAATCAATGATGTCATGTTTAGAGCTTGGAGGCGCCGAGATTATAATGGAGGAAGCTACTTTGATACAATAGATCAAGTTGTGGACAGTTTTAATATTTTCTCAACACAAATCGATACTACAAATGAAAAGAAAAATTCAGATAAGTATTGGAGAGCTTGGTGGAGTAGAACACTTCATGGTAGAATGTATGTAGGAGATACAGCCTTTATTGTTGGAGCGAAAAACGGAGAGCCGGTATTTGAAGCGTTTCCTGTTGCTGGTGGAGGAAGTGGTCCCAGTGCAGGAACGTCGTGGTATCCTGATTATGGTGCAAGTATTAAAATGACAGGTGGTATGGCTATATATGATTATAATTATTCGCATATAGCCAGTAGTAGTGACAATATTACTAAGCAAGAAGGACATGGTCGTGATGCTGCAATTTATGCTAATATTGGGCGTTTTGAAATAAGGTCTACAATAGATGATGAAACTAGGGATATAAAAAAGAAAGATAAGTTATTAGTAGTGGATAGCCACCAAAATGCGACATATGTTCCGGATAATGCTGAAAGCCATGGTTCTGTGTATATAAGGAAGGGGGCTATAGCTTTAGAAAGCAATTATGATAAATCAACAGGTACAGATATTCCTGTAGGGTATGATCGCAACTTGACCAATGCTGCTATTGATGGACAATATAAAAATAAAAAAGATGCTGTCGGTTATATAGCTGCAGATAGATTTATCTCACACTATAAACCTCAAGGTTTGAATTTTACAGAGAAACTTGAGGTTGCTGCATCCGCAAATCATCATGCTACTGATCCTGTCGCATATGATGGTTATGAAGTTAATCCTGCATATACTTCAGTAATGCATGATATTAAATTGACAACTCGCGGTGGGGCTCGTCTGAGCGACATTTTGCCTGACTTTATCAATAAGGGTATATATTTGGTTGATACTTCGTATGCAAAAGGTACGGAATGGGCTGATGGAAAAAATGCTCCAAGTCCCGAAGGTAATGATTTAGCGTATGGTGGTGCGGAAGTTTCTATGGAACAAGAAGTTTCGGAGTATGCCGGATTTATTCCAACCCCGAAATGTCCTCCTTTATATGCAAAAGTTGCAACATTAACTCCGTCAGGCTGGGCTATGGCACAAGCAGGTCTTCCTTATAAGAAAGAGGATAATACGATTGATGTAAACCAAATAACAAATCCGAATGAATATTTAGATACCGTTGAAAAAATTATAGCCGGAGAGAAATCTTTCTCCGATATTACCCCGCTTACATTTCAAAAGAGTACATGGTTACGCTCGATGGTATTGCCGTGTTACGGCTCAGAAGGAGGAACCGGTTGTAAATTTAAGGAAGATGGAGATGAAACAAATCCATACTTTTGGGGCTGGGGTGCTGTAATGGGCTTTATATATCCCGAAAGTTATTATGCTGAATATATGGGCGGAGGTGCCGGGTCGCAGAATGTATGGTGGAATTTGTTCCCTGTATATTATAGACAAATAGAAGGTTATGCTACTGTATATTGCTATTTTGACAGGAGTGATGAAAATTATACAGCTGCAGAAGTTGATAAGGATTATAACCAACTTGAAGCATTTGGGGCAGGATCTATAAATTCATATGAAAAAGGTGACAGAGGTAACGGTACAGAATATCTCAATCGTCTGAACGATCCGAAGCTTAAATATGATGATCCGTGGTAGTTTGAGCTACAACAAAAAGTCCTCGAGAAAATCGAGGGCTTTTTGTTTGTGTTTTTGCTTGTAAAATATCTTCTATCTATTTATAATAGAAAACAGATAATTATTTGGGGAGAATTTTGATGTTCTATAAAGTTTTATTGGTAACAGTCTTGTTTTCTTTTTCTGCCTTTGCACAAGGGATTTGGGGTGGAGATGTTTCTTTAGAACCTCAACAACAAAGTAACAGTTGGACCAGAGAAGAACAAGCACCACCTGAGCTGAAACCTTTGTACCAATTTGAGAACTTGTCCGGTTCGATTGCGATGAAAAATATTTTTGAAGCTGAGCAGATTTTTTGTTATGAAGTTTTTCCCCAAGATGGCGAACATAAAGGATATACATTAGACGGCTTTCCGATTAGAGGCTTTTGCGGAATGTTGAACCAAACCGTTCGTGATACTTTGGCTGCAAGTTTTTTTGCTAATCCGACAGCGGTTAATTTTGAAGAAGCCGAACAATGCGAGGTTCAGCCTAAAGTGATTTTGCGTTTTATTCGCGGTGTTGACTATACCGATGTTCTTTTGTCTTCTCCTTGCCACGCGTTTGTAATCTTTTATGCCGGAAGTATAAGTGCATATAACTTCAAACCATCTGCAGAGCTTGTTGATGCTTTGGTGAAAAATCTTCAAACTAAACATCAGGAATTTGTATCTCCGGCTCTGTTAAATCAGCTTATGCCTGTCGGTGTAATTCAAAACGAAAGCCAAAGAAAAATGGTTTATAAATCTAAAGAGCCTATTCGTAAATGGGAAGAAAAAGCTACCGAAAAAGTAAAAAAACAAGAAGCTGAGGTTAAAAAACAGAATACAGGGTGGAACAAGCTCAAAACTCGCTTAAAATAGCGGAGAATGGCTTGGATAAAGCCAAAATTTCAAAGAGAAAAAATTCATGTATTTCTGTATACACTAAAATTTTTTCTCTTTTTATTTTAACTTTATCCAAGCCATTCTCCGCTCGCTCCTCTCGTCTTTGCGAGCGGGTATAAGTCCTTGCGAAGCAATCTAGGACAAGATGCTTATTTTCTTAACTGGATTGCCACAGCCCTAAAGGGCTTCGTAATGACGATTCCGAGTATGAATTGCCATGAAAATTAAAAATTTTTGCGATGATGCTTAAATATGTATTATTTATACAACCAATCGTTTTTTGCTTTTTGGTTACGCATGTGAAGTTTAGTCGTTTCTGACATGCTTTCATAAACTCGATGTCTGATAGATTTACGTTTATAGCCGAACTCGTTTCTACCCCATTCGCTTTGCTGATAAACAGGATACATCTTTTGCAATAACTCTTGAGATGCCTTATATCTTGAACCTTCCGGAAGTTTTAGCATAACCGGAATAACTTTATCAAAAGCTTTTATGTGTTCTTGATAATTAGCAAAGTTTTTCTCGTTATTTGCATTTTCTAACAATTCGTGATAGTAAGGTTTCGCCAGTTCTCCTACAATTTGTTGTACTTTAGGATGAGTTTTATTTTTCTTGGTAAGTTTTTTCACTATTTTTTCTGCATATTTGAAAGCCTCACCACTATTATTTCCTTTAGCTCGTTGCAGAGAGCACAACAAAAAGAACAGTCTGCCGTCATTATCAGGATTGTTTTCCGGTAACTCGTTGATACAAGATTTTAACTGTTTACGCCAATCGTGATAATAAACTTCAGACATAGGCAATTCGGAAAGATACCAATAAGCATAACATTTTGCCATTTTATCGCTTAAAGTCGGTTTTTTAGGAAAATTTGCATATAGTCCGTCGGTTATCTCTTGAATACTCATATCTGAAGTTGTTTTTTCGCCGGGGACTATTTTTCCGCAACGTTCTCTTTCGGATAAAGTATAATAATCGCGCATTTCCTGCTTATATTCTTCAAAAGTTTTTTGTACCATATCCGTCTGCCTAAATAGATTTTACCATTTTTACAAAAGTTATTCCGTGTTCTTCAAAAATATCTCCCTCGGCTTCAAAACCAAGTTTTTCATAGAAATGAACCACCGATAACATTGCGTGCATTATCAAACGAGAATATCCGGCTTCTTTTGCTCTTTGCTCGGCATAAGCGACCATCATGTGTCCGACACCTTCTCTTTGATATTTTCCGTCAACGGCAACTTGCATCATTCTGATTTCTTCGTCATCAATAGGTATCATCATCATACCACCGACGAGTTTGTCATCTAAACTTTCGATACAGCCGATGTGCAAATAACTCATTTCATTTTCACGATATTTATCAAGAAACTTTAGCCCCAGTGGCTCAAGCAACACTTTATAACGAAGTTCAACCAATTCGTCATAACGAGCCGAACCAAAATCAATATCAATCATTTTTTTCATTTGGCACCTCCTGGGATTGTTATATTTTATTATTATCATATTTAAGCATTATAATCAATAATATATTGCTTTACTTAAAAATTTATTCTATTTATGAATACAAATAATAATTTGATAAAAAATAGGAAAGATATGGCTCAGGATTTAAGTTTAATACGTAACTTCGCAATTATTGCTCACATCGACCACGGAAAATCAACCATTGCTGACCGCATTATTGAATATTGCGGGGGGTTGACTTCACGCGAAATGCAAGAGCAAGTACTTGATTCTATGGATATTGAACGTGAAAGAGGTATAACGATTAAGGCTCAAACCGTTCGTTTGAATTATAAGGCTAAAGACGGAAAAGATTATCAACTGAATTTGATGGATACTCCCGGACACGTTGACTTTTCTTATGAGGTAAGCCGTTCTTTGGCATCTTGTGAAGGCTCCGTATTGGTAGTTGATGCAACTCAAGGTGTAGAAGCACAAACTCTGGCCAATGTTTATCTTTCAATAAATAATAATCACGAAATTGTTCCGGTTTTAAACAAAATAGACTTACCGTCTGCGGAACCGGATAAAGTTCGTCAACAAATTGAAGATGTTATAGGACTTGATGCCTCTGATGCGGTGGAAGCTTCCGGAAAAACAGGACTTGGAATACCTGATTTGCTGGAAGCTATTGTGAACAAACTTCCTGCTCCGACCGGAAATACAGAAAATCCGCTGAAGGCTTTGTTGATTGACAGTTGGTATGACAGCTATTTGGGAGTTATCATTTTAGTTCGTGTTCATGACGGGATTATTCGTAAAAAACAACAAATAAGAATGATGTCAAATAATGCTGTTTATCAAATTGATAAAGTAGGCATTTTTACACCTAAAATGCAAGATGTTGATGCGTTATATCCGGGGGAAATCGGTTTTATTACTGCCAGTATAAAGAGTGTGAGTGATTGCAGTATCGGTGATACTATTACGGATAACAGAACTCCTTGTGCTGAGGCTTTGCAAGGATTTAAACCTTCGGTTCCGGTGGTGTTTTGTTCAATCTTTCCTGTTGACAGCAGTCAATATGAAAACTTAAAAGATGCTCTTGCAAAATTAAAGTTGAACGATGCCAGTATTGATTATCAAAATGAAAACTCTGCTGCTTTAGGTTTAGGTTTCCGTTGCGGTTTTCTCGGCTTGTTGCACATGGAAATTATCCAAGAAAGATTAGGAAGAGAGTTTGATTTAGATTTAATAACCACAGCTCCGTCCGTGGCTTATAATATAAATCTTACTTCAGGTCAGCAAATTACTCTGCATAATCCTGCCGATATGCCGGACCCGACACAGATTTCATCGATTGAAGAACCGGTTGTTAGGGCTACAATTATGGTTCCTGACGAATATTTAGGAGCAGTATTGAAATTATGTAATGATCGTCGCGGTGTACAAGAAGAGTTGACTTATGTCGGTTCAAGAGCAATGGTTGTTTATAAAGTTCCGCTCAATGAGATAGTTTTTGATTTTTATGACCGCTTAAAATCTATAACCAGCGGTTATGCAAGTTTCGATTATGAAATTGTAGGACACCAGGTTTCTGATTTGGTGAAAGTTCAGATATTGATTAATGAAGAACCGGTAGATGCTTTAGCATTTTTGTGTCACCGTTCACAAGCAGAATCTCGAGGTCGTCAAATTTGTGAAAGACTTAAAGATTTGATTCCCAGACACTTATTTAAAATTCCGATTCAAGCGGCTATCGGCGGTAGAGTTATTGCTCGTGAAACAATTTCTGCGCTACGTAAAGATGTTACCGCAAAATGTTATGGCGGAGATATAACTCGTAAACGCAAACTTTTGGATAAGCAAAAGAAAGGTAAACTTCGTATGCGACAATTCGGAAAAGTGGAAATTCCGCAATCTGCATTTATTGAAGCGTTACGCATTGGTGAACAATAACAAAAAGGGCGAGGATTTTTCCTCGCCCGTTCTTTTTATCTTTCCAAAGGTTTATATTTGATAGCATGAGGATTACAAGCATCTTCGCCTAAGCGAGCCTTTTTATCCTTTTCGTATTCTTCAAAGTTTCCTTCAAACCATACAACTTTACTATCTCCTTCATAGGCTAAAATATGAGTTGCCAAACGGTCAAGGAACCAACGGTCGTGCGATGTAACCAATACGCAACCGGGATAATTCATAATTCCTTCTTCTAAGGAGCGTAAGGTATCAACATCCAAGTCATTGGTAGGTTCGTCGAGCAAAATTACGTTTGCGCCTTTACGGAGCATTTTTGCCAAGTGTACACGATTGCGTTCACCGCCGGAGAGTTGTCCTACTTTCTTTTGTTGGTCTGCACCTTTGAAGTTGAACTGTCCTACATAAGCACGTGAAGGAAATTCTTTTTTGCCCAATGTTATCATATCCAAACCATCGGAAATTTCTTCCCAAATGGTTTTGTTTGCGTCCAGTTCATCACGACCTTGGTCAACGTAACCCAAATCTACGGTTTCACCAAGTCTGATGGTTCCCGAATCGGGAGCTTCTTGTCCTGTAATCATGCGGAAGAGAGTGGTTTTTCCGGCACCGTTAGGACCAATAATACCAACGATAGCGCCTCTCGGAATTTTGAATGATAAGTCATCAATGAGCATTCTGTCGCCATATCCTTTAGAGATATGTTCTGCTTCAATAACCAAATCGCCTAATCTTTCGGTCATCGGGATATTGATATTTGCGGTGGTAATTTTATCTTTTGTAGAAGCCTGCAATAATTCATCATAAGCATTGATACGAGCTTTTGATTTAGCCTGACGAGCTTTCGGATTTTTTCTAATCCATTCTAACTCATTAGCTAAAGTACGTTGACGAGCGGATTCTTCTTTTTCTTCTTGTTCAAGACGTTTTTGTTTCTGTTCCAACCAAGAAGAATAGTTGCCTTCATAAGGAATGCCTTGACCTCTGTCAAGTTCAAGAATCCAACCGGTAACGTTATCAAGGAAATAGCGGTCGTGAGTTACCATAACAACGGTTCCGCTATAGTTTTGTAAATGTTTTTCAAGCCATGCTACGGATTCTGCATCTAAGTGGTTAGTCGGTTCGTCTAACAACAACATATCCGGTTTTTGCAATAACAAACGACAAAGAGCTACACGACGTTTTTCTCCACCGGAAAGTTTTGTAACATCGCTTTCTGCAGGAGGGCAACGAAGGGCATCCATAGCAATTTTTATGCTTCTTTCTAAATCCCAACCGTTGCAAGCATCGATTTTTTCTTGAAGTTCTGCTTGTTCTTCAATGAGAGCATTCATTTCATCATCAGTCATAGGTTCGGCAAATTTCATTGAAACTTCTTCGTAACGTTTCAACAAATCACGGGTTTCGCCTAAACCGTCCATGATGTTTTCGATAACATTTTTATTCGGGTCTAATTTCGGTTCTTGTTCCAAATATCCGACTTTTACACCTTCTGCCGGCCAAGCTTCGCCGTTAAAGTCTTTATCGACACCGGCCATAATTTTTAACAGGGTAGATTTACCGGCACCATTGACACCAAGAACACCGATTTTTGCTCCGGGGAAAAATGATAAAGTAATTCCTTTGAACAGTTCTTTGCCGCCCGGAAAAACTTTGGTAAGATTTTGCATTACATAAATATATTGGTAAGACGCC
Source organism: Alphaproteobacteria bacterium (assembly GCA_045659785.1). Classification (GTDB taxonomy): domain Bacteria; phylum Pseudomonadota; class Alphaproteobacteria; order RF32; family CAG-239; genus JAFUYI01. Next base: position 59,087 of record JAZRCM010000003.1, on the reverse strand, counting down.
ATAATGGTGTTTGCCTCCTAAATAAGTGTTAAAATTAATATTATCGTCTTTTGTTGCTGATGTGGCCGATTCCGCCATCATCAGTGTTTCTGAATTCAGATGCTCTAACGGCAGATGATTGCAGAGGTTGAGCATTTGTAGGGTTAGGTTTATTTGCTTTTTTTATAGCAATATCTGTTCCGTCCTCACTTGTAGCTGATTTTTTCTGACCTTTACTTTTATTTTTTGCTTTTTCATAAATTTTTACCGCATCATATCGGTTAAGATTTTCATCATCTCTTAACATTGTAGCATCATAAGCATGGCGAGGATAAAAAACTTTTCCGTCATACATTTTTATTGTTCCGTCGGCATAAAGCTTGGTCTTGAATATTTTTTGATTATTAAAACGAGCATTCAATTCGTCGCAATTATACATTCCGTCTGCCTGTTTAGCTAAAAAAGCATCTGCTTTTGCCGTATTGTATGCAATCATTCCTTCTTCTTGGTTTTTATCACTAGCAGCTTTGGTTATTAAAATTGCTCTTGCCAACATTTCAAAAGTGGCAAATTTTGATGCTCCGCAAGCCATGCCCGTTCCGGAAACGTTTCCCAGTGCTTTCATTTCTTCTATATAACTCGGAGTGGAGCTGATTTGAGCATTGGCATTAGAGCTTAAAAGTGCGAATATTGTAAAAATTAAAAATTTTTTCATTTTGTTTCCTCGATGTTGTCTTGTCTTGATTATATGTAAAATATTTTACTTTGCAAATATTCTTTACCATTTAACAAAAATATGGTTGACAAATGATTACTTTTATCATAAGTTGCAGCAAAACATTGTGATAAAGGAAATGTGTTATGAAATTGTTTAGTTCGTTAAAATCAAAGAAAAATCGCGATAAGGACTGCAAGATTGTTCGTCGTAAAGGTCGCATTTTCATCATTAATAAGAAGAACCCGAAGTACAAAGCTTGTCAGGGATAATCTGCTAATGTTGTGTATAGATTAAAAAGCTCCGTTATTTCGGAGCTTTTTCTATATAAAAAACTCGGGAATAAATTCCCGAGTTTTTTAGTTTATGGTAATAATGGAGACCAAGCCGGGTCCGATGCATCGGCCGGAGTTATAATCATTCTTTCATTATAACCGGTCAAGTCTATCGTATAAAGTTTTACCGGAGCAGTAGTTCTTCCCGAAGGAGCTTCTTGACGGAAGTACATCAAAACACGACCGTTAGGAGCCCAAACCGGAGCTTCTACCAAATATCCGCTGGTAATTAAACGTTCTCCGCTACCGTCAGGATACATAACTCCGATATAAAACTGTCCGTTTGCAAGTTTAGTAAAGGCAATATAGTCCCCTCTCGGTGACCATACCGGAGTTGCATAACGTCCTTGTCCGAAGCTGATTCTTTTTACATCACTTCCGTCAGAGTTCATTACATAAAGCTGTTGATTTCCTCCTCTGTCAGAATTGAAAACAATTTTTTTGCCGTCCGGAGAATAACTCGGAGAGGTATCAATAGCTGATGAGTTGGTTAATTGTTTTGTTGTGCCGGAATTCATATCCATTTCATAGATATTGGTAACACCATTTTGAGCATAACTTAACAACAGCTTGGTACTGTCCGGAGAAAATACGGGAGCGAAGGTCATTCCTTTGAAATGTCCGACTAATTTTTGTTTGCCGGTTTCAATATCCAAAATATAAACTTTTGGAGTTTCTCCCGCATAAGATAAATAGGTTACTTTTTGCAAATTCGGAGAAAAACGTGGGGTTAAAGCCATAGAGGCACCACTGGTTAAAAATTTATGATTTTCTCCGTCTTGATCCATTATGGCGAGTCTTTTTACTCGGCGTGTTGCCGGTCCGCTTTCGGAAATATAAACCACGCGAGTATCAAAATAACCTTTTTCGCCGGTGAGTTGTTCGTAAATGGCATCGGCAATTACGTGAGCAACTCTGCGCCAGTTATCTTTTTCGGTTGAGAAAGACTGTCCTTTAAGCTGCTCTTCCGAAAAAACATCCCACAAACGAAATTCAATTTTAAGAGTTGTCGGAGATGTTTCGGTAATAGCACTTTGTACCAATCCGAGAGCATTTATGGCTTGCCAGTCTGTGAAGGTAGGCATTTCATCAATGGATTTAAATTTTTGAATATAGCTTTTTTCTGATATTATGCGGAATAATCCCGAACGTTCCAAGTCGGCAATAACAACCTCACGAATTTTTTCGCCATAGTTTTCAGCGCTGGGAGTAGAGCTGACCATCTCTGCGATAGCCAATGGCATAGGATCACGCATAGCTCCGTTTACATCAATAGTGAGTTCGGCTTTTGCGGTAAGGGTTATCATTGTTAAAATTAAGCATAAAAAAGAAAACTTTTTCATTATTTCGATACTTTCAAAAATTTAAATTTACTTGCCATACAAGATAGTATAATATTGTTAAAATTTCATTAGCAGTATAAAGGAAAAGTTATGGATTTAACGGATTTTAAACAAAAATTGCCCGCTAAAAAAGCTCTTATCGGTTTTGATTTCGGAACCAAAAGATTAGGTGTTGCCGTATCGGATTTAACACTAACCATTGCGAGTTCATATACCATAATTTATCGAGAAAATAAGGTGCGAGATTTGGCTCAAATCAGAAAAATTATCGAAGATAAAGAAATCGGCGGTATGGTGTTCGGGCTTCCTTTGCAAATGAACGGAGAGGAAGGTGAGGTCGCCGGAGAAGTGAGAAAATTTGCCGCAGAATTGGAAAGAGAATTTGGTCTTCCTTGTGCTTTTTGGGATGAACGTTTATCTTCTTCCGCAGTTGAGAGCTTTTTGATAAAAGAAGTTGATATGTCACGAGGAAAACGTAAAAAAGTTTTGGATGCTTCCGCTGCATCGTATATTTTGCAAGGATTTTTAGATGCATTAAAAAGAGCCTGATTAAATCAGGCTCTTTAGTTGCTTAAGAAAGTTTTTATTCTCCAACGTACATTCCTGTAGCACGAGCTGCTTTTACATAATCGCTGTTCGGGTCAAGTAATGTTGTTCCTTCTTTTACGACTTCATCAATGTCATAATCGGAAATTGCATTGTTCTTCCATACAACCATACGATTGGTTTTTCCTTCTTCCAAAAGCTCAACGGCTTTAGCACCGAACATTGTAGCCAAAATTCGGTCAATCGGAGAAGGATTGCCTGAACGCTGTGTGTGTCCCAAAGAGGTCACACGAGTTTGAAATTCTTTATAACGCTTATTTAATTCAGCACTTAAATAATGTCCGATGCCGCCATAAACTGTTTCACCGATTTTGTTGGTTGCAGAAGATACATGTTGTCCGTCTTCACGTTTTACACCTTCCGAAACAACGATGAGGGCATGATTTCTTCCGGATTCTTTAATGGATTTAAGTTTTGCAATAATCGAATCGATTTTATAGGGAATTTCCGGAACCAAACAAACGTCAGCCATGCCTGCGAGAGCAGAGTGCATAGCCAAGTGACCGGCATCACGTCCCATAACTTCCAATATCAAAGCTCGGTTGTGTGAACGAGCTGTTAACAAAAGGCTATCCAAAGCTTCGGTACAAACTTGGCAAGCTGTTGCAAAACCGACAGACGAATCGGTAATAGGAGTATCGTTATCAATGGTTTTCGGAATACCTACCATTTTGATACCGGCCATGTGACAATAGTTGCTGACAATATTCATGGAGCCATCACCACCGACAACAACCAAAGCGTCAAGCCCTAATTCACGAGCTCCTTCGCCGAATTTTTTGGATAGGGTTTCCATTGAGTCGAGTTTGACACCACTATTTAATGAACCTAAATAAGAACCGCTTAAACGAGGCCATGGGGTGTTGGAAAAGTTGTCTTGGGTTAGTACTTCGTATTGTAGCGGGCGATTGGTTAAACCGTCTGTTCCGAATTTGATGCCATAAACCTCCCAACCTTTCATTGTGGCTGCGTTTACAACAGAGCGAATTACTGCATTAAGACCGGCACAGTCTCCGCCGCTTGTTAAAATACCGATTCTTTTAGTTTTATTCATTTTTGACTCCTATTTAATTTTATAGGTTGATTTATTACCATAAATATGATACATTTCAATACAAATTTTACATGAAAATTTCCAGTAAAATTTTTTGGTTATCAAAAATTTATTTATGTTTTTAATATAGGAACTACAAAATATGATAAAAAACGACAATATCAGTAAACTGCAACTTCAGCTTTGTGAATTGAAGTTGGAGGAAAGACGTGTGTGTTCTGATATTCGCCATTTGGTGGCTCGCAACAATATGATTGATTTTGCAAAGGCTAAACAGCTTAATGCTCTACGTAGCGGTGTTAAAAAGAAAATAGCAACCGTAGAAGCTCGTATTATGCCGAACATTATTGCATAATAATTGTTGCAATTTAAAATTTTGTATGATAACAAGGCTTAGTTTTAACAATTTATTGAAGTTGAAAAGAGGTGATTTAAGTGGTTCAAGTTACTGTTATCGGTAATGATGTCGGTCAGTCTTTGAAAGTGTTGAAAAAGAAAATGCAACGCGAAGGTATTTTCCGTGAAATGAAGCTGAGACGTTGTCATGAAAAGAACTGTGAGAAAAAGGCTCGTCGTCAGGCTGAAGCTATTCGCAGATCACGTAAGCAACTTCGCAAACGTTTAGATACAGAAGGATTCTAGTCTGTTCTAAAAAACTTTCAAAAAAAATCTCCGGAATTTCCGGAGATTTTTTTTGTTATTGTATCTGTTGAGTTCTGATTGTCGGATATGCTCGCTCTCTTCTGTTGGAATCATCCTCTTCGTAGTATCCGTCATAATCATATGTATAATCTTCTTTTTCAGATGCTTCTTCCGGCGTTTCACAACGATAATATCCGTGACAACTTCTGCTACCTGGTTTCATACCTGCATCGTAGCATTCTTCTTTGGTGGAAGAAAATCCTTCAGGGCAACAATATCTGAAATATGAACTGTTTTGCGGGCAGAACTCTAAAGCAACTTCATTACGCTTACAGTTTGTTTTGGTATATCCTCTATTGTTACACATTTTTTTTATCTTAAGTCCGCTGTCTCCCTTTAATGCATCTCTATGAGTATGTGTCGAAGAATCAACTAAAAAACGTACTCCGGCATCGGCATTAGAGGTAAAAAGAGCAACTGACAATATTAATGCAGTTTTAATGAGGTTATTCATGAAATATTCTCCCACATATTTACTGCGTATATTCTACTATCAAAAGTATTAATTTTCAATAATAAAATATCTTGATATATAAGAATATTTTTAGTAAACTGTAATTACCTAAACAATTATTCACTTAATTATGGACGTTAAAACTTTAGATAATCAAATTGATCTTGTAAGACGAGATAGTTTGATTGAATTTGTTCGTTATACGAATGAATTTAGATTAAAAAGCAAGGCAATCGCTGAGTTATTAAAGCCTCGAATTCATCGTGGAGCTGAAAAATTTGAACACTATGTGAAAGTACATGGTCAGCTTAAACTTGAAGACGAAAGAAAGTTGCTTGAATCTCATCGTCGCGATTTGCAAGAGGTTTATTTTCGTGAGTGTAGTTGCCATGAGAAAAACGAATCGCTGATTGTTGAAAATTCCGACCTGAGCCGCCTTTACTATAAGTATGCTCATTGTCCGGGAGTACTTGCTCAAAAACATCTGCTTAAAAGAAAAAATGAAGATATTCGTCGTTTTATCAAAATTTTTAAGTTTTGTGACGAAGTATATAAAGAGTTTCTTATTAAAGCCGATAGAAGAACACAAGCTTATTACTTGGAATTGCATCCTGTTTAAGCTAATCTTGATTGTTAAAAAGGTGCCACTTCAGAAGTGACACCTTTTTCTTATTTCACATTTTCAACAGCTATGTCCGTAAACTGTTTTACGGTGCGTACACTTTTTTCTATCAATTTATGCTCATCGTCTGAAAAAGTAGGGTAAATTTTGCTGTGAATACCTCTTTTCCCGATTATGCAGGGAAGTGATATGCAAATGTCTTTTATGTTTTCAACTTCTTCATGATGAGAAGATACATTTAAAATTGCATATTCGTTTGAGCCGATAGCTTGACATATTCTGGTTAATGCGCCTGCAATTCCGAAAGTTGTCGAACCTTTGCCGTTTATTATATGATATGCGGCATTGCGAACATTGTTATCTATTTCTGACTTAATTTCTTCGGTCAGAGGCTTGTTTATATCTTTAGCCAGTTGTTCAATTTGAACCGTGCCGGCATCAGCATTTGACCATATAAGTACTTCGCTATCCCCATGTTCACCGACGACATTAGCGTGAATGGATTTTGGAGATACTCCTAAATGATAGCCTAACAAAGTGCGAAAACGAGCAGTGTCTAGCACTGTGCCGCTTCCGAAAACTCTGTTATCGGGAAAGTCTGAAATTTTAAGCGCAACTTTGGTCATAACGTCAACAGGATTTGTTGCAATTAATAAAATAGTATTAGGGGCATATTTTTTTATTTCAGGGATTATGCTTTCAAAAATTTTAACATTAGTTGCCAATAAATCATTTCGGGTTTGTCCGGGTTTTTGATTGGCTCCGGCAGTAATAATTACTACTTCGGCATTTTTCAAATCTTCGTATTTTCCTGCTTTTATTTTGTTGGCATAAGCAAATGGTGTTGCGTGAGCAATATCTTCGGCTTCAGCTTCTGCTCTTGACTGATTTTGGTCGATTAAGACAACTTTTCTTGCAACGCCTCGCATAATCAGTGCAAAGGCGGTTGAGCTTCCTACTCCTCCGGCTCCTATAATTCCTATTTTCATTATTTTTCTCCTTTTATTGTACACTATATAAATAGGAATTTGAAACGCCTGACGCAATAGACAGGAAGTAAAAAGTATTTTTTTACACATTATGTTAAATGTATAAATTCTATAAAAATAAAGGCTTACAGCTTTTTATGATAATAAATTTTCGATAAAAATAAAAATAATGCTTGTCAATTAATATAAAATTGTGGTAACAGATAGCCACGGGTCCGAGTTTTGTGCCCGAGAATTTTAATTGTTTTAATATTTTAGAGGTTTATCAAATGACTGATACAGCTAATCGCGTTAAGAAAATTGTTGCAGAACACCTTGGTGTTGAAGAATCTAAGGTTACTGATACTGCAAGCTTCATCGATGATTTAGGTGCTGATAGCTTGGATACCGTTGAATTGGTTATGGCATTCGAAGAAGAATTCGGTTGCGAAATCCCAGACGAAGCAGCTGAAAAAATCTTGACAGTTAAAGACGCTATTGATTATTTGAACAAAAACGCTTAATTCTTGTTCAAAGAGTATATGTGATTAAACTCGCTTGACATAAAGCGAGTTTTTTCATATAAAAATTGCTTGTAAAGATAATAAAATAAGGATTTTTTCTATGAGAAGAGTAGTCGTAACAGGTATGGGAATGCTATCTCCTTTCGGAAGAGGTGTTGAATATAACTGGAACAATATTATTGCAGGAAAATCTGCTATCAGAAAAATTGAGGGTATTGAACTTTATGATGAGCCGGTAAAAATTGCCGGACAAGTTCCTTTCGGTAAAGAACCGAATCAGTTTGATCCGGATACGGTTATGCCTCCGAAAGAGCAACGTCGTGTTGATAAGTTTATTTTGTTCGGATTGGCTGCAGGTATTGATGCTATGGAAGATAGCGGTTGGAGCCCGATTGATGAAGAAGACAGTTATCGTGCCGGTGTTATGATGGGCTCGGGAATCGGTGGTTTGAGTGCTATTTATGAAAACTCTGTTTTGATTACCGAAAACAAGAGCATTCATAAGGTGTCACCATTCTTTATTCCGTCTTGTTTGATTAATATGATTTCCGGACATTTATCAATTCGTTTTGCGTTAAAAGGTCCGAATCATGCTTGTGTTACAGCTTGTTCTACCGGAACACATGCTATCGGTGATGCAGCAGCTATGATTGCTCGTGGTGATGCTGATTTGATGCTTGCCGGCGGTGCCGAATCTGCGGTTAATATTTTGGGATTATCCGGTTTTGCCAGAATGAAAGCTATTACAGCCGAATTTAATGACGAGCCCGAAAAAGCATCTCGTCCGTGGGATCAAGGTCGTAGTGGCTTTGTTATGGGCGAAGGTGCCGGTGCATTGGTTTTAGAAGAATATGAACATGCTAAAAAACGTGGTGCAAAAATTTATGCCGAAGTTGTCGGCTATGGTATGAGCGGTGACGCATATCACATTACAGCTCCTTCCGGCGATGGTGCTTATCGTGCGATGAAAATGGCTGTTTCTCATGCGGAAGAACATGGTGTGAAAATGGAAGATATCGGCTATGTTAATGCCCACGGAACATCAACTCCTGCCGGAGATGTCGGCGAGGCTAAAGCTGTTGCCCGTTTGTTTGGTGACAATATCAAAAATGTTTCTATGTCTTCTACAAAATCGGCAATCGGTCACTTGTTGGGGGCTGCCGGAGCGGTTGAAGCTGTTTTGACAATTAAGTCAATCAATGAACAAATCTGTCCTCCGACATTAAATCTTGAAAATCCTGATCCGGAAGTTGAGGGTATGGATTTGGTTCCATTAAAAGCTAAAAAACGTGAAATTAAAGCAGCTATGTCAAATTCATTTGGCTTTGGCGGAACAAACTCATCAGTAATTTTCAAGAAAATTGAAGACTAATGATGAAGTTTTTAGCCAGCTTATTTACGGTTTTTGTAATTGCAATTACATCATTGGCTATTTATATGGTTAATTGCCCTAATAGGTTGACTGAAGAAAAGGGAATCGTATTAGCGAAAGGTGTCAGTGTACGCCGTTTATCCAAAGATTTACAAAAAGCAAGGGTGATAAATTCATCCTTGCTTTTTCGTTTAGTTGTCAGAGGATTGGGGATTGATAAAAAGCTTCAAGCCGGAGAGTATATGTTTCCGCCTAAAGCTAATATGATGCAAATTGCCAAACAGTTGCAAAACGGAGAAGTTTATTATCGTCGAATTACCTTAAATGAGGGGTGGACTTCTACTCAAATGGTAGATTTTATAAATAATGAACCTAATTTAACGGGAGATATTTCAATAAAGGCGGAAGAAGGCAGTATGCTTCCCGAGACATATAGCTTTTCAAAAGGAGACAGCCGCAACAGTATCGTTAAACAAGCTCAAAAAGCAATGGATAAAGTGTTGGATGATGCTTGGAAAAGTAACAATGTAGGAGTTTTGAAAAATAAAAAAGAATTGCTTGTTTTAGCTTCGATTATTGAAAAAGAAACCGGATTGCCGGAAGAACGCCGTGATGTTGCTGCAGTTTTTGTTAATCGTTTGAATAAGGGGATGAGACTTCAAACCGATCCGACGGTTATATATGCAATAACTTTAGGCAAAAAAATTTTAGGTCGTTCTCTTTTGAAAAAAGATTTAGAATACGACAGTCCGTATAATACATATAAAAATTACGGACTTCCTCCGGCGCCTATTTGTAATCCGGGAAAAGAGGCTATTTATGCAGCTGCAAATCCGAGTTCTGCAGATTATTTATATTTTGTAGCAAAAGGTAATGGAGGGCATAGATTTGCTAAAACATTATCTGAGCATAATGATAATGTTGCTTTGTATAGAAAATTTTTGAAAAATAAATAGTTGATTAGCACGATATAATGGTGTATAATCTGCACTAATGTACGTACTATTCTAAAAATTACTCTAACATGTTAAACTACTACAAAACTATCAGCTGTCTTAATTTTATTATGATAGCTCAGGGTCTTATTCCGGAGTTCCATATTCCCGCACCGGTAGTCACAGAGATAAGGCATAAAGCTCCTTATCGTTGTAACGATATGCGCCGTTTCGGAAAACAGTCCGCGACCCAACTTACTTACCGCCGTTTGTGCCGTGAGTTTGAGAATTATAAGAAAGATTAGTCTTTCGATGTTTAACCGCTATGAGCTCTTGAAAAAGAGCTCTTTTTTTATGCTTGACCTACGGTTTCCATCATCATTGGGTAAAGAGCTTGAGACGGTTCCATACCTTTAGTCATTACAACATTAAATACCGGATACATTCTTTCACATTCTTTTATTGCTATATCCATAATTTGAGCAATCTGTCCCTCGAAATGAATGCTTTTTTCATTACAAAACAGCGAGTGGCGATATACCATCATTTTTTGTTCTGCCCAATAAGAAAAATGTCCCATCCATAAGTCATCATTTATAAGAGCAAGCAGTTCAAATATTTTGCTTTTGTTCTCAATTTGATTTTCAATATTTATGAGGCATGAAACATGAAGGCAACGCATATTTTCTTCAAAAGAGAAAAAAATCAGCATATCGTTCCATTTCCCTTGAACTGCGACGACAACTTCATTAGAACCGCGACGCTCGGTTACATAGGAACGTAAATTGAGGAAGTTTTCAACTTCATCAATAGGGTTATTTGCTAAAACAGTTCCATTTGCCGAGTTCATAAATTGCTCCACTTAAATTTTAAAATGCAATTTGCATATTTATAAATAACATCATCGAGTCGCAAAATACAATCAGCCGATTCAAGTTTTCCACTTTATTTATTAAAAAAATTTTTTTGAAAATAAAAAATGCGCAAAAACAATGAGATATTTTTTAAGATTGTTGAATAAAAATTTTTGATGTGGATATGTTTAAGAAAATTAATATACTCTTTACCAATTAATATGTTTTGGAGATGAAAATGACAGGTTTTGAATTTCCGGCAATTTCTCCGGTTATTTTTGCGATAGGTCCGATAGCTGTTCGTTGGTATTCAATGGCTTATTTAGTGGGTATTGTTGCCGCATGGCTTTTGATATTACGACTTATAAAAAAGTATGATTTACCGCTTACACGTCAACAAGTTGAAGATACGGTTTTTTTTACAACAATAGGTATTGTTGTCGGCGGTCGTCTGGGATATGTGCTTTTTTATGGCGGGGAATATTATTTGCAAAATCCGTTAAAAATTTTTGCAATATGGCAAGGCGGAATGTCTTTTCATGGAGGAGCAATCGGTGCGGTTATGGGGATTTTATATACGGCATATTCTCGCAAAGTAAATTTTTGGTTGCTTACGGATATGGCGGCATTATTTGCTCCGATAGGAATTTTTTTAGGCAGAATAGCAAATTTTATCAATGATGAATTATGGGGCAGAATTACTGATGTTTCTTGGGCGGTTCGTTTTCCCAGTGGTGGTTTTTTACCGCGTCATCCTTCTCAATTATATGAAGCTGTTGCGGAAGGTTTGGTTATTTTTATAGTTCTTAATTTGCTTTGGAAAAATCAGAAGATTCGAAAAAATAACGGTATCATTTCTGCTTTGTTTGTAATTATGTACGGGTTCTTCCGTATGATTTTGGAATATTACCGACAACCCGATGAGCAACTCGGATTTTTCTTCGGTTCCATAACCATGGGGCAGATTTTATCTTTTCCGGTGTTGTTATTCGGTTTTGCTTTATTGTGGTATTTTTGTGTTAAGAAGCCTCAGAAGTAATATTCTGTGAAAAGCGAGATGCTTTTTGTAATTTTTTGAGAGCTCTCATGTATAAATTAGCGACTTTTTCTTCGCGTTTTCTCACGGCGATACAGCAAGAAACCGTAATCTTAAGAGGACGCTTTATTTTTGGGAGCATAAACTCTGATGCTGCAATTTGACGGCGAATATCGTCAAGTCTTTTGAATGCGGTTCCTTTTTCGATACTGGGAAAAATAATAACAAATTCGTTTGGGGTACAACGATATAAAATTCCGCTCGGCTCAATAGATTTTATTCGTTTGCTTATCATTTTGACAACATCATTTGCCCCGTTTTTGCGAAAGGCTTGTAACAGATGTTTATAGTCATCTATATAGATGATGCCGAGACCGTATTTGTTATTCATTTTTCCGGTGTGTTTTATAAATGCTTTACCGTTAAAAATTCCGGTTGTCGGGTCTTTATATATGGTGAAAATATGCTGGCTTACTATTCCGCAAAGGGTTGTCGCCGAAGCGGATACAAAAAACAAAGACATGCTTGATGATTGATTGGAAAGATAAAGAGCAAGCATAATATTTATAGCGGTATAAGCATTATATGTGCTTAATATTTTGTTGTTTATAGATGAATGCAAAAGCATTATCAAAATTCCCGCAACAAAAAGTGAGATACTGAAAATTTGCAAGCCTGTTTCAAATTCGATAAAGGGACTGAAGTCCATTTTTATTTGTAATGCACTTAACCACTCGCATAACGCAAAAGCGGCAAAAATAACAATCAAAAAACTCAAAGTATCGATAGAAAAAAACGGACGATTAGGTAAAAAGTAGAAAAATATCAGTCCGGCAATAATCAAAAATGTCATATTAAGATATGCAGGAGTCAGATAATAAATTACACCAAAAGTATATTTTTGATAATTGATAGCCATATACCCCAATAGCATTATGACTACCATAAATAAAGACCTGTTTCGGTTATATATTCCTAACGTTACAATACTGATAATATTGATTATAAAAAAGGAAAAATGTAAAATATTTTGCAAATAAATGGGGAGTGGATTAAACAATAAATGAACACAACCGAAAATCAGCAAAAATGCTGCCGGAAGCCACGAATTTTGCATTAGCGGTAAGATTTGCCGCAAATAATATTTACATTTTCTTATCACTTTTCACCTTCTGAGAGGTGATTATAATTGTGATAAGTTTAAATTTTATTTACGCATTTGATAATTGAACTGTCACCGTAAGAATAGAAACGATATTTGCTGTCAATAGCATGTTGATATGCTTTTTTCATTCTTTCAGTGCCGGCAATAGCACAAATTAACATAAAAAGAGTTGATTTAGGTAAGTGGAAATTAGTTATAATCATATCAATTAATTTAAACTTATATCCAGGAGTAATAAAAATATTGGTGCTGTCTGCGTAAGGGTGGACGACTCCGTTGTCATCGGTTGCGGTTTCCAAAAGACGAAGTGATGTCGTGCCTACGGCAATAATTCTGCGTCCTTCTTTTTTGGCTTTGTTGATGATTTCACAGGTTTGAGCATTTATTTCGCCATATTCTGCATGCATTTTATGGTCTTTGGTATCATCGGTTTTAACCGGCAAAAAAGTGCCTGCCCCAACGTGTAAAGTTACAAAAACTTTTTCTATCCCTTTTTTTTCCAAAGCTTCGAAAACTTGCGGAGTAAAGTGCAATCCTGCAGTAGGAGCAGCAACCGCGCCTTCATAATGCGCATATATGGTTTGATAGTTTTCTTTATCGTTATATTTATCCCATATTCCTCCCTGTGTGGGTTTATCTCTTTTGATGTACGGAGGAAGAGGCATTAATCCGTATTTTTGCAAATTGGTTGCCAATATTTCAGGGGAACAATTAAAGCTTATCAATACTCCGTCATCGTCTTTTTTTTCTATAACCTTAGCGGTAAAGTCGCTTTGCTCGGGAGTTATTTCGTCGGTATAGAAATAAATAGTATCATCAGGATGCAATCTTTTGGCATTTTTGATAAAAGCCCACCATTGAATACCGTCAACCGGACGATAAAGCGTTACTTCTACTTTTGCTTCTCCTCTTGCTCCGTATAAACGAGCGGGAATAACTTTGGTATCGTTAAATACCAATACATCTCCCTTTTGCAAAATATCAGGAAGGTCATAAAAATGTCGGTCGTTAATAGAGGTCTCATCGCTTAAGTCAAGTAAACGAGATGTATCACGAGGATTAACCGGTTGGGAAGCAATCAAATTGCGATCTAATTCAAAATCAAAAATATCCACTTGCATTGTTTTTGTCCTTTTATTTGTTGCTGTTATAGTATATACAATAAATATTTGCAAGAACTTATAAGGAGAAACAAATGTCTAAAATTATCACTATGATTCCGGTTCGTATGGCATCTACTCGTTTGCCGAATAAACCATTGCTTGATATTAACGGAAAAACCTTGTTGCAACGTGTTTATGAAAACGTGAAGAAAGTTGTTCCCGGTGATGTGTATGTTGCTGCCGGCGATCAGGTTATTATCGATGCTTGTAAAGAGTTCGGTGCTCCGGCTATTTTGACAGACCCGAAACTTCCTTCCGGCACAGATAGAATTGCTGCTGCATTAAAAGAAATTGATCCTGAAGGCAACAAATATGATATCGTGGTTAATTTCCAAGGCGATGCCATCAATGTTAATCCGGAAATTAATAATGATTTGATTAAGATTGTGGAAGAAACCGGTTGTGATATTGCAACTGTTGGTATGGTGTTCAAATCACAAGCAGATATTGACAGTCCGAATAATGTAAAAATCGTAATGGGACTTCGTGACGGAGAAACAGAAGGTCGTTGTTTATACTTTACTCGTGCCGCTGCTCCTTTTATCCGTAATCCTGAAAAATGTGATAATAAAGACTTTTATCATCATATCGGTATTTATGTTTATAATGCGGCTTCTTTGCAACGTATCGTAAACTTACCGGTTGGTGTCTTGGAAGCAAGAGAATCTTTGGAACAACTCCGTGCATTGGAAGATGGTATGGTTATCAGAGCTAAGTTGGTCAGTGAACTCAAGTTGAACAAAGAAGCTCCGGCTGATATTGATACAATGGAAGAGCTTGAAGAGGCCCGTAAATTTATCAAATAAGGTTTGATATTCATTAAGAAAAGCTCCGAAAATTAATTCGGAGCTTTTTTATTTGGTTGAGCGTTTCTTTCCCAAAAAATTCCATCGGAATATCCTTGTATTTGTGAATTGGTTTCAGCCAGTTCAAGACGTTTTTCGGCCCAAATGCAATAATTGGGATTTTGTTCGATACCGATATATTTTCTTCCCAGTTTTTTCGCTGTAACCGATGTTGTTCCGGAGCCTAAAAACGGGTCAAAAACTACATCATCTTTATTAGAGCTTGCCAATATCAGTTTAGCGATGAGTTTTTCCGGTTTTTGTGTCGGGTGAGCAGTATTTTCGGGCATTGACCAGTAGGGAATAGAAATGTCATCCCAAAAGTTAGAAGGGCAAGTGTTACGAAAACGTCCGTTTTCGGTTTGTTCCCAATCTTTAGGTTTACCGTTTTCTTTATATGGTGCTAAAACTCGTCTGCGAATTTTTACGTCATCAAGATTAAAGGTATAATCATTGTTCATGGTGGCAAACCATATATCTTCCATACCGTTTTTCCAGTTATGATTTGCACCTCGTCCTTTTTCTCTTTGCCAGGTTATGCGATTTTGAATTTGAAAATATTTTTCCAAAACCGGACCGATAACCAAACTTGATTTCCAATCACAACATACATAAATCGAGGCATTGGGTTTTAACAACGGTAAGACTTTTTCTATCCATGCGGTGGTGTATTGTTCATATTCTTCGTTGTTTGTTTGGTTAAATTTATTACCGTGATAATTTTTGTTCAAATTATAAGGCGGATCTACAATCAACAAATCTACAAATGAGCGAGGAAGCTTTTCCATAACTTTCAGCGAATCACCAATTATGGTTTTGTTGAGTATATTTTTCACTTCCGTTTTGCGATTGACGGAAATGCAACGTTCCAAATATTCTTGTCCGTCGGTTAAGCTTATATCAATAGTTTTGTTTTTTGCAGATTTCATTTTTCCCTCTTGTTATATGGAGTAACATATAAAAGTAAAAAAAAATATAACAATTTTGTCAAAATTTTGTTGAAAAATGAGTTGAACGTGATATACTAAACTTAGTTTTGTATTATTCTAGTTTACGTATATGTCAATTATATAGGTTCATTTCATATTGATAAGGATTTTAATCTTTCAAGTGATATGTGGGAATATGTAGAAACAAAACTTCAACGGCGTTGAAAATTTTTCGATGCTCGCTTACGTTGATTCTTTATTTTCCCGGATGAAGCTTATGGGGTTAATTTTAATTTCTTTTTTAATTATGGAAATGAACAAGATTTTTCGTGATGGTTCTAACAACGTTTTCAATCGCATCAATGCAGCAGAGATTGCTTCTTGCAAGGGTAACTTTATCTCGGTAGTGAGCAAGGCTCATTATCAGGCTCTTCTCAAAGGCGAAGACTTCCCTCAGGAGGTTATCGCTTCTAAGGAGGACAAGAAGACAGAGGCCATTTGCCGTCTCAATGGAGACTTCGTGGCTATGCCGGAGGTGCTTTACAATGAGATTGGAGTGGACTACCACTTCGTATCTTATAAGGAGCATGGTCTCAAGATGGCTCGTAAGCACGGTATCTTCACAGCTGTAAAGCAGGAGAGCATTCGCGTTTGGAAAAACGTGAAGCCGGGCGAGAAGTTGCAGTCAGTAATTGACGGCTTTGTAGAACACGAAGTTGTTCTAGAAGAGGGTTTCTTCGCAGCTCAGAACATCCTTAAGGGTGAGTTCTACGGTATTTCCGCAGCTGCTCTTGAGGAGAAGTATGAGTTTGTAGAATCTCAATTTGACTTCGACGTCTATAAGCCTAAGGCTGACGCAGTTAGCCAGTGGGTTTACTCCGACAGTAACGTCTACGGCGTTTTGTGGGGTGGTCTCGAGTTTCTTACAACTCCGATGATCAACATCACAAACGAGAATGACGTGTATGGTTGCAACTACCAGGTATTCTGGGGTTGGGACGGTAAGCTGGCATCTTACAAGGTGTTGGGTTACTTCCGCGGTTGTGGTACTGTGTTCTTCCCCGGATACTCCGGAGAGCCTAAGAAGGTGTCGATGACAACTTTCCAGCCACCTCGCGTGTTGGTTGACGTTGTTTGCTAAGTTCATCGCGAAATGAAAAGATAGGCGTCCTTTGGGACGCTTATTTTTTTGTTTAAAAGAGGGATGTTGAAGCTTGCAAAATAAAAAAGAAAGGCTAATATCGCCTCATGAGGTGAAATATGTATTATAGTTTGTTTGAAATTTTTTCGGTAGGAATCGGTCCGTCAAGTTCTCATACGGTTGGTCCGATGAGAGCAGCAAAAAGATATGTAGATAATTTGGCAGAAAAAACAGATTTGAATAATGTCAAAACTGTCAAAACAACTTTGTACGGTTCTTTGGCTTTGACCGGATTAGGACACGGAACGTTAAACGCGGTTGTCTATGGTTTGATGGGGCTTGAAGCACAAAATATAGATTTGGATATTGATTATATCGGACAGGTTAAGGAAAGCAAAAAACTTAATTTAGGCGGAAAATCGGTTATCGATTTTAATTTTGATGAAGATATAATTTTAGAGAAAAAAATATTTCTTCCCGAACATTCAAACGGTATGAAAATTACGGCCTATGACGGCAACGATAATATCATTTTGGAAGAAACATATTTTTCCGTTGGCGGTGGTACCATTGCTCGCCAAGATGAAATGACACAACGAATTGAACGTAAGCCATATAAAGTTCCGTACCAATTTAATAGTTGTAAAGAACTTTTAGAAATGTGTCATAAAGACCAATTAACAATATCAGAATTGGTGCTGAAAAACGAACAAAAATTACAATCTCCCGCTAAAGTCAGAAAAGAAATTTTGCGTATTGCCGATATTATGCAGGCAACGGTTGACAGAGGTGTTAAAATTGAGGGAATTTTGCCCGGCGGATTAAAATTGAAAAGACGAGCTGCCGGAATCTATAATGATTTAACTACAAAATTTGCCGAAAACAATGTTGATGCATTGATGATTGTTGATTGGATTAATTTATGGGCATTTGCTGTTGCAGAAGAAAATGCTTGTGGAGGTAAAATCGTTACCGCTCCGACAATGGGATCTGCAGGCGTTCTCCCGGCTGTTATGCGCTATTATCAACGTTTTGCAATTCAAAAATCACCTTTTAGTTTAGAAAAAGCCAATATAGTATTTTTGACAACAGCTTCTGCTATTTGCAGTTTATATCGTACAAATGCCTCTATTTCCGGTGCCGAAGTCGGATGTCAGGGCGAAATAGGAGTTGCGTGTTCTATGGCCGCCGGTGGTTTGGTTGCAGTTTTGGGTGGTAATTTACGTCAAATTGAAAATGCTGCGGAAATTGCAATGGAGCACAATTTAGGTTTGACCTGTGACCCGATTAAAGGACTTGTTCAGGTACCATGTATTGAACGTAATGCAATGGGGGCAGTTAAAGCGGTTAATGCGGCTCGTTTAGCTATGCGCAATCCTAATGGTCCGCATATTGTCAGTCTTGATAACATTATTAAAACAATGTATGAAACCGGTTTGAGTTTGAGTTCAAAGTATAAAGAAACATCATTAGCCGGACTTGCTACAAACATTAATTGTTAATTGAAATGATAATACATAGTTTTTTTAGTGCATTGAAGGTTTTTCCTTTTTTATTTCTGACGTATTTATTATTGGAATGGTTAGAGAAAAAATCATCGGAAAAATCACTTAATCTAATCGGAAAAGCAGGAAAATTAGGAACAATCGCCGGAGCATTTGCCGGATTGTTACCTCAATGCGGTTTTGCCGCTGCGGCTTCGAACTTTTATGCGGTAAAAGCAATTTCGTTAGGTACATTGATTGCCGTGTTTTTGACAACCTCAGATGAGATGTTGCCGATTTTAATTTCTAATACGGTTGAACCTATATTGATTGTAAAAATATTAGCGATAAAGTTGTTTTTAGGAATATTTTTCGGCTTACTGTGTGATGTTGCTTTTCGAAAATCTCCGTTGCCGGTTGATGTTGAAACTTTATGTGAGCAAGAAGACTGTCACTGTGATGGTGGCGGAATTATAAAGCCGGCATTAATTCATTCCTTTAAGATAACAATTTTTGTGTTGTTGGTAACGTTGGCTCTTAATGGACTATTGACCATATTAGGCGAAAGTTTTTTGAATGATATTGTTTTTAATCGACCGATTTTAGGTCCGATTACATCCGCTTTTGTCGGTTTGGTTCCGAATTGTTCCGCATCTGTAGCAATTACGCAATTATATATTGACGGTGCGATGAGTTTTGGTTCTATGATGGCGGGAACATTATCGGGAGCAGGGGTAGGTCTTTTGGTTTTGTTTAGGATTAATCATAACCGAAACGAAAATCTTAAAATTGTGGCGATTTTATATGTTTCAGCGGTTGTGAGCGGAATTTTATTAGATTTTTTTTATTAAGTTTATAATCTTTTAGTAATTAGTGATTATATATTTAGAAAATTAATGGAGTTGATAAATGGCATTTCAAACCAAAAGAGTATTAAAGAAAGCTGTTTCATGGGCAGGATTATTTTTCTTTGCCTTGGCTGCGTATATGCTTTATCATCAGCTTTCGAAATATAGTTTGGAAGATATAAAAAATGCGTTGTTGGATATTCCGCATAAAAATTTGATTATGGCCGGATTAGCCTCTTTTGGCGGATATATTGCTTTGTCTTCATACGATTATTTGGCGCTTCGTTACATAAAACGACGTGTTGCAATTTGGAAATGGGTGTTTGCCGGATTTATCGGTTTTTCGGTGAGTAATAATGCAGGACATGCGATTGTTTCCGGTGGAACAATAAGATATCGTTTATATACTCGTTGGCGTTTCAGAGCGACAGAAATTGTTCGTATGGTTACGTTTTCAGGATTTACATATTTAGTTGCTTGTTTCTTTTTGATTATTGTCGGTTATCTCTTAACTCCGTCACAAGCAATCGGAGCCGGAACTGTTTCTAAATTTACAACTCAAATTGTGACTTTGTTGTCATTTGTCGGTTTGTTAGGCTATTTCGGATTAAGCATTTTTTATAAAAAACCGATAGATGTAAAAGGTGTTTCATTGGATATGCCTTCTTTCTCAATGGCTTTGGCTCAAATGCTCTTGGGAGCGATTGATATTGTTATGGCGTCATTGGTGCTGTATTTTGTGCTTATTCCGTTTGTGCATATCGAATTTATGACATTTATGGGAGTGTTTATTATTGCTCAAGTACTGGGTGTATTTAGTCAGGTTCCGGGTGGATTGGGAGTTTTTGAAGGATTGTTTATGTTCATAATTCCTGGCGATAATGACCGCTTAATGTTATTCGGAGCTTTGATTGCATATCGAATTATATACTATTTATTGCCGTTGATAGTTTCGGCAGTTGCTCTAGTGGGGTATGAAACATATTTAGGTGTTCGTCGCCGCAAAATGTTAAAAGAAATAACACAAAAATAACAGGCTCCGGCCTGTTTTTTTGTATCAAAAAAGGGGATGGCTACACATCAAACAAGTTGACTATCGCCAGGGCCCCACTCGAAAAATTTCGATAAGAAATTTTCAATTGTTATAATGCTTCCTTTCCAAATCAGACAATACAATTAAAAATATCTTGCTTTATTGATAGCAAATGCTAAAGTTGTAGTCAAGATAATTTTTATATGGGTGTTAAAAATGAAAAAGAGAGTACTTGGATTAGATTTAGGTATAGGCTCACTCGGTTGGGCTGTAGTTGATTTGGATGAAGAACTACTAGATGGTAAAGAAAATGAGGCTAAGTACCGAATTAAAAATGGAAAGATTGTTGCTAGTGGAGTAAGAGTTTTTGATGAACCTGTTGACAGATCAGGAAAGAGTTTATTAGCAGATAGAGGAGAGAAGCGCAGAACAAGAGCGACTATTGAGCGAAAAGCTGAACGTCTTAGATACCTTATTAAATTAGCCAAAGAATATGGTATCATTTCAAAAGATTTTAATTTTAATGAAGTATTTTCTGCACCAAAAGAACAAAATACTACTAAAAAAGCAACATGTTGGAAAGATAAAGATTGGGATATATGGAGATTAAGAAAACGATCAATATATGAAAAGTTGCAAAAAAAAGAAATATTTAGAATATTATATCATATTGCCAATCATAGAGGTTTTTATTTTCCAACAAAAGCAGAGGAAAAAGAAATATTAGAACCGTCCAAAGAAAACAAAACTTCTGAAGATAAAAAAGTAAAATTTGGAATTGCAACTATTAGAAATGAGTTTAAAGAGAGTGGTTGCACTACGATAGGGGAGTATATTTTTAACAAAGAAGGTAAAAAACATAATCATAAGGATGATTATGGCATTTCATTATATAGAACGGAATTGATAGATGAAGTGAATAAGATTTTTGAGTTCCAGAGAGGACAGGGTAATACTATTTTATCTAAAGAGTTTGAAGAACGTTATATTAAAGAAGTTTTAATGTACACTCATCCATTGAATGATACCAATATCAAAAAAATGATAGGAGAGTGCGAGTTACTACGCGGAGAACTGCGTTTTCCTAAACATGGTTATGAAGCGGAACTATTCACGTTTTATAATCGCGTAAATAATTTGAAGATAAAAAATAGGGAAGATTTAAAAGATGATGAGCGTAAAAAAATATTAGATTTTGCTCTTAACAAGAAAGTTAAAGTTTCTTTTAGCGATTTGCGACAGTTACTTAAATTAGATGTTTGCCAAAGATTTAATTTATGTTCATATCGAGAATTTAATCCTGAATATGAAAAAAGTATTACAATAGAAAAAGATAAGTTGGAAGAATTTAATGATGAAAAATTAAATTTGTACGATACGAATACTGGTGAATATCAATATAGTTGCTGGGAAGAGCTAAAGGCAAAAGCAAATGAATATTTTAACAAGTATGTAAATGCAAAAAAAATTAAATATTATTTTTCTGATGTACGTAAACAATTATCAATTTCTGAAAATAGCCGTTTTGAAATAATTAAGAAGGACTACTGTTTATCAGAAGCAGAGATAGGAATTGATAAGTATCTTGCTCAGTTTGAAAAAGAAATATTTGTTGAGTTTTCTGGTTACCATATGTTAAAAAAAGGCCTAGGAAGCTTTTTTAATGATATTAAAGACAAGCTAAATGATATAGCAGAAGCTCTTGTATATTATCAAACAGATGAAATGCGTGTCTCATATTTGAAAGATAAAGGAATTGATAATGAAGAAATCATTAATAAAATTCTTGAATTAAATATGAAGGAAGTTACACATTTTTCACGTAAAGCTTTATCAGAATTGAATTTCAAAATGTCAAATGGTATGTTATTCAATGATGCTAAAAATGAATTAGGTTATGGAGACATAGCAGTAGAAAAAACAACTTTAATAGAACCATATACAGGATCATTTAAGAATAATGCGACTGTATCTCGAATTATTGCAGAATTTCGTAAAACTGTTAATGCTATTAACAAGACATATGGTGTTATAGATGAGATTCATATAGAATTAGCAACAGATGTTGCCAACTCTAAAGATAAAATCGCTCGTATTTATAATGGACAAATACGTTACAAAGAACAACGTGATGCTGCAAAAGAAAGGTGTATAGCAAATAGTATTAATCCAGATGAGGGAGATAATTTGCTACGTTTCAGATTAGCTGAAGAACAAGATTTTAAGTGTATATATACAGGAAAAGGAATATCTTTAGAAAATAGTGTAAATACTTCAACAGATCAAATAAGTATATTTGACTGTGATATTGATCATATTATACCTATTAGTCGCTCTTTTAATGATAGCTTACAAAATAAGGTGTTGTGTTCAAATTTGGCAAATAGAGAAAAGGCAAATCGTACCCCATATGAATATTTTGATAAGGTTAAAACAAAGGAAGAATGGCAAAAATTCAAGGTAAGAGTATTAAGTGGTAATAAGATGAGTAGTGCAAAAAAACGTAATTTATTGCGTGAAAGTTTTACCGAAGAAGATATGAAGAATTTTATATCTCGAGATTTGAATAATACTCGTTATGCAACACGTCATATTGCAGAATATTTGCGTAAATATTTTAGTTTTGAACAATCACAAAATAATACTATACTTGATGTTAATCGTATACGTGTTCTAGGAGGAGGAATAACCGCTAAACTCCGTCATATGTGGGGGCTTGATAAAAATAGAAACGAAAATAATAAGCACCATGCTCAAGATGCTATAGTAATAGCATGTGCTTCTTTCGGACATATTTATTATATATGTAGTGTGTTAAAGCAATTTGAAGAAAAAGGAATACATTCTAATAAAGAAGATTTAGTACCTTGGGTGGGATTTAGAGAACAAGTTTTAGAATCTCTTGAAAAAGTTACTGTTTCCAAAATGGTGCGTTGTTCCGCAACTGGGCAAGCTCACAAACAACCTAATAAAAAGAAAAAAGGTTATGAACTTATTACGAGAAGTGCAGCTCAAAATACCATAGATGTCCAACTAGATTCAATGTTTAGATATGATATATATCATGGGGTAGAAGGTTATTATTGTGTACCTATATATGCTATTGATCTGCATAAGAAAAATTTCAAACATATCATTCAGCCTGTTGGAAAAGATGGTATTGAAAAGGAGGCTGTTGCGGATGATTTTGTATTCAGTTTATACAAAGGGTCTTATATTAAGATATTGACTATGGAGAAAGAAGAATTTACAGGTTATGTAAAGCAATATGATTCTGGAACAGGACAGATTTTTGTAGAAAGTATTAATGGTAGTAGAGAATATGAAATTAACACTAGTACTTTGGAAGTAGGAGATTATATTCGTGTACAGATTGATGATGAAGAGATAATAGAGGCACAGATTGTTGAATATGACAATGAAAAAAGTGTTTTACGCTCAATTACAAGTAGTGGTAAATACAATGTTATTGAGGCTAAAGAAAAATTAGATAAAAAAGGAAAAACAACTAAAAAATATATTACTACTAAGCCATATATAAAAATCAATAAGGAAAAGAAAGTAAATATATCTGTTATTGAAAAATTACAAAAATTTACAATAGATAGACTTGGAAATTTAACAAAAATAAATAAAGAAAAAGAAAGATTTTCACAAAAAATCAAACCAGAACGGCAACGTCGTGAGGATAGAGCAAAAAGGAAACAACAGAAAGGATAATGTATGGGGTGGCGAATTTTACAAATAACAAAGCCATGTCATTTGGCAGTAAAGAATAAGCAACTTTTATATCAACCCTTAGAAGGAGAAAGTTTGACACTTCCTTTAGAAGATATTTCGGTTATTATTCTAGAAAATAAACAAATATCTTTACATAATTCGCTTATTTCAGAATTTGCCAATAATAATATAGTTATGTTTTCAACAGATGCCTCCCACTTACCGTCGGGGGCATTTTTTCCTTTTCATAATCATTCTCGATATTCTGAAATTGCTTGGAATCAGATAGAAATGTCAGAGCCATTAAAGAAAAGAATTTGGCAAGAAATTGTAAAAGCAAAAATTAATAATCAGGCTATGTGTTTAGAGTTGTTTAATTGTGTAAATGCAAAAAAATTGCGAGAAATATCTAAACAGGTGCAGTCCGGAGATTCTAAAAATTCAGAAGCTTTTGCTGCAAATGTTTATTGGAAAAGTTTATTTGATAATTTTAATCGTAATGATGATTTCGATATTCGAAATTCTGCATTGAATTATGGTTACGCAATTATGCGAGGTTGTATGGCTCGAGCGGTAGTTGGAGCCGGATTATTGCCTTGTTTCGGAGTTCATCATGCTAATAAATTAAATCAGTTTAATTTGGTTGACGATATGATGGAGCCTTATCGAGCTTTTGTTGATTATCAGGTTAATAAACTTAATTTGGAAGATGTGAAAGAGTTGTCTCCTGTTTTAAAAAATGAATTAGTGAGTGTGTTAACTCAAAACTGTATAATAAATGATGAAGAAATAAATATTTTAAAATCGTGTGAACTGATGGCGATAAGTATGGTCAAAGCGATAAAAAATAAAGATGTAAAATATCTGCAAGTACCCATACTAAAAAAAATGCCACTTTTTGATTGAGGCTGTGGATAAAATGGCAGTAGGAGGAGAAAGATATATGCGAATAATAGTGTTTTTTGATCTTCCGACGCTGACAAAAACAGATAGACGAAATGCGAGTCGCTTTAGGAATTTCCTAGTGAAAGACGGGTATACAATGCTGCAATTATCAGTATATTCTCGAATTTGTAAGGGGCAAGATGCTGTGGATAAGCACGCAAAACGACTTAAGTCCTTGATTCCAAAAGAAGGAAGTGTTAGACTATTGACAGTAACGGAAAAACAATATGCTTCTATGGAGATATTGGTTGGAACACTAAAAAAAGAGGAAAAAATTGGTGATAAACAGCTTTTATTGTTGTGATTTTTTATTGAAAAAAGAAGAAAACCTGTTGAAAAATCAACAGGTTAATTTGTATGTATTATAGCATATCTGATTTGGAAAGGAAGCTATAACTTGATGTTATGACAACGTTTCACGGATTAAATTATAGCATATCTGATTTGGAAAGGAAGCTATAACGCAAGGAAACTGGAGAAGCTGCCCGTACTTATTATAGCATATCTGATTTGGAAAGGAAGCTATAACTCGTAGGTTATAAGAATGTTGAAGAATTGAAATTATAGCATATCTGATTTGGAAAGGAAGCTATAACTAATATTAATATAGTTATATTACATTGTGAATTATAGCATATCTGATTTGGAAAGGAAGCTATAACGTGTTCCGGTCTCGCCTTTGCGGATAGATTATTATAGCATATCTGATTTGGAAAGGAAGCTATAACGTGGTCGTCCATTTGATGACTTTTGAACACATTATAGCATATCTGATTTGGAAAGGAAGCTATAACTCGGGTATTACCGCCCTTTCTTTTGCTCCCATTATAGCATATCTGATTTGGAAAGGAAGCTATAACTTATATGTGCATGCGGTCTGTGCGTTGTGTATTATAGCATATCTGATTTGGAAAGGAAGCTATAACAGATACGAAGACACCTTTTGTCGGTACTGTATTATAGCATATCTGATTTGGAAAGGAAGCTATAACGTAAGCTCTTTTATATATACGATGACTTTGATTATAGCATATCTGATTTGGAAAGGAAGCTATAACAGTTATTGGCAACCATAAATTTTATAGGAGATTATAGCATATCTGATTTGGAAAGGAAGCTATAACAAATTAAATGTCCAAGTAAAAAATACACTTATTATAGCATATCTGATTTGGAAAGGAAGCTATAACATGATTATATGAGGGTTAAAGAATGAACAGATTATAGCATATCTGATTTGGAAAGGAAGCTATAACTGAAATCATACACGGTTTTGTTTTCGGTTATTATAGCATATCTGATTTGGAAAGGAAGCTATAACAATCATCTATGACGCAATCGCTCCGGCTTCATTATAGCATATCTGATTTGGAAAGGAAGCTATAACGTAATACAGCACTTCAACACCATTTGCTTGATTATAGCATATCTGATTTGGAAAGGAAGCTATAACAGAAGAAACGGAAACATTAAGAGCCAAATAATTATAGCATATCTGATTTGGAAAGGAAGCTATAACATTATTACGAATGACAGGCGGTCAAAGGTAATTATAGCATATCTGATTTGGAAAGGAAGCTATAACAGTATTTCATTTGTTATTCCGTTTTCAATGATTATAGCATATCTGATTTGGAAAGGAAGCTATAACATTAAGTTTATCGTGGACAGTTGGCGAATAATTATAGCATATCTGATTTGGAAAGGAAGCTATAACAAACGAAGTCAAAATTGAAGACGAGAATTTATTATAGCATATCTGATTTGGAAAGGAAGCTATAACTTTAGCCGAGCCTTTAAGCAAGTCCGAACTATTATAGCATATCTGATTTGGAAAGGAAGCTATAACTGGGTATGCTGATATTGACGGACAAGCAGCATTATAGCATATCTGATTTGGAAAGGAAGCTATAACTGCCTTATTGGTTATTCGGCAGACTCCTTAATTATAGCATATCTGATTTGGAAAGGAAGCTATAACGCGAAAGAAACGCCATTAACACGACTTAAAATTATAGCATATCTGATTTGGAAAGGAAGCTATAACAAGTCATCTTTTTATAAAATAAGTTGTCATATTATAGCATATCTGATTTGGAAAGGAAGCTATAACTTAGCTCTGTATGTCTTTCCGCTTCCTGACATTATAGCATATCTGATTTGGAAAGGAAGCTATAACTCAAAGTTAATGGTAAAGAGTTAGCAAAGGATTATAGCATATCTGATTTGGAAAGGAAGCTATAACGTTATCATTGCCAGAACAAACGTTCGTGAAATTATAGCATATCTGATTTGGAAAGGAAGCTATAACCTAACTTTAGCAAGTGCTTTTTCTTTATTCATTATAGCATATCTGATTTGGAAAGGAAGCTATAACATAAAATCCGAAAGAACCTGTTGTGTAATACAGCCATTTAAAAAGTTCCATTTTTTAGGCTTTATTAAATGTTTTTTGTTATATTTCGTTGAGTTTTGTATATTAGATTTAACATCTAATACGCCTAAAAATGTACGGAGAAAATGATGTTTGAGGATTTGTTTGAAGATTATAAAAATAATATTGCGAGATTGATTTCTCTATGCGAAGGAAAAACGATAGTTTTTGATTTTGACGGTGTGCTGACAAAGTTTCAATATGCTGAAAACAGAATGTTGCCTTGTCGTGATGATGATGTACATGATTATACCGTATCGGGCGGAAATATTTATCAAAATGTTCCTATTCAGAAAACGTTGCAATATATAATCTCGCAACTGCCGAAAGAAAATATTTGGGTGCTGACGCAAACAATTCCTGTTATGCGTAAAATTAAAAATGAGGTGATTATCAAAAATTTTGGTATTTCTCCGGACAGAATAATCCATAGCTACAGTGCCTTGCATAAACTTGTTTTTCTCAAGGAAATTTATGCCCAAAGCGGTAAACCGATTTTGTTTATTGAGGATACCGTTTCAACGTTGTTGAGTGCTGAAGAAGATATGGACTATGTTCAAGGTTTTCATATATCCGGACTTATTCCATAACAAAAAAAGTCAGGAATAATTCCTGACTTTCGTTTTTTATGCAAATTTTTGTTTGAAAAATGTTCTTTCAAGTTTAGGGCAGGTGAAAGATACATATTCTTTCAGAACAGATCGGGCGTATTCCACAATTTTGTTATCGTCAACTTCTTCCGGGAATAAAAAGCCCTCGTTAGGATTATCGAGCATGTAGCGGAAAGCAGCATAGGCAGAAGCTGAAACTTGTAAAATCGTCGGGGTTTCGTTTTCTATCGGTGCAACCAGTTTGTTGCCAAAGTAGCGAGTTTCAAAATTTTTGCCGTCAAGTACAATTCCTACGGCTTCGCCCCCTTGTGCGATGTCTTCCGGTTTGATTAGATATTCTTCAAATCCTTTAAAGCCTTTTTGATGGCCGTCTAATAATGAAGCAACGGCGATTTTTGACGGCATATATACAAAATATACGGACGGTTTATAGGTTATTTTATCATTTTGACGAACAGTTAAAAAGTCGCCGATAGAATATATTTCTTCATGCGGTACAATGTAGCCGTTAAAACTTCCCCATGGTGAAAAAGATTGATCAACACAACTTACAGGTATTTTATCTAAAATTAAATGTCTGTCACTTTCGCTGCAATCTTCGATTTCGTTACCAAAAGTGTCAAAGTTAATATCTGTTCCTAAAGATATTTCGCAGCTTGCCAAAGTTTCATCGGAAAAAGCTTCTACATTCCAGGTGGAATATACACAATTTTCTTTAGGTTCAAAATTAGTCTCGGTTGTATCAATATCGGATATGTGAACAATTTCAACTTCTAACATTTGCGCCGCTTCGGCAAATTTGTTTTGAGAGATTAAATTCTGTAATTTTTCTCTGTTTTCGACGACAAACGGAGTATTATCGTTTTTAACGATTTCTCTAATTCCCTGTTTCATAAAAGTTGAAACCATACCCGGATTCATACCAAATTCGATGATAGAAGTAGGACCGTTTGGTTTGTTGATTTTTTTCATTTCCTTATATACGCAAAAATCGTGATATTCGTGAATAATCACCCCTTCCGGCTCATAAGGTAAACTGCTTGTTGAAAGATAATGAATATCTTTGTTGATACAAATTTCAAGAAAATCCGTGTTAGTTTGAGAAGAACTGAAATCGAGCAAATAATCTCCCTTTTCTAAAATAGAAAAAATGGGATCATATTGTTTTTGTTGAATATTAGAAACTATAAAATGTGATTTTTTACCGCCGGCTGCTTCAAAATCATTTAGAGCTTGCGGGTTTTTATCGATTGCATACCAGTTGTCTGCGTCGAATAATGAATTTTTATGTACAATTCTTAAAAAAGAACTGCCGACCATTCCTAAACCAAAAATCACAAATTTAGCCATCAGCATCTCCTAAAAATTAAAAATATGTTTTGCAACAGGATAAAAACAATATCTAAAGATTAAGTTAATCAGAACAAAAAGCTTGAAAATTACTCGATTATATGTAATATACTCATACTTTTTGTTATATTTCTTAAAATTATTAAACTATGAAAAAGACTATTAAGATTACAGGTATTTTGGTTGCGAATACTAAAATTGTACCTGTCGGAGACAAAGTTTATGCTCCAATTATTTTGAAGGTTGTCGCATCGGAAACAAACCAATTTCTCGGTCAAACAGTGGAGTTTTGCCATGTGCACACTCGGGTGTTCAATCCTCACAGTGCTGCACAGTTCCTCAAGTCACGACTTTACTATATTGCAATGTCGGAGAAGGGAGAGATGGTTTCGGTTGTTGTTCCCCTTGATGAAAAAGGAAATCCGCAGCCACAAATTATGGATTTTAAGAATCATACACTGGGAATTGGTAACGACATATAGTCGAGCAAATCTTTCAGTTGATATTCAAAGAGGTCGTTTTAGACCTCTTTTTTTGTAATTAATTCTTGAATGTTTTTATGCTTTTATATATATTGCCGACTGATTTTGAAATTAGTAAGATATTTTTATAACTTTAAAATTTTAGCTTATGGGAACGATTTTTGATTTTATTATGAGTAGCGGACTTTGGATTATTATAGTTCCTGTCTTGCTGCTAGGGTATGAAGCTTTTGTTCTGTGGCGTTGTAAACGGGTTTATGAGCAAAAGTCAGGTTTTTGGATTTTGCCGATTTGGGCTATTTTTTTTGGCGGGATGATGTTTTTGTATTGGCGAAGTGTAGGTATAAAACGTATGCGGGAACACTGGCACAACGTTAACTATGCTATGTACATCAATTATGAAGACCATTCTCCCGGTATGCTTGTGGCAATTCTTTTGATGTATACGGAACTATGTGAATATTTCTTTGCACTTCAAAAAACCGAAAGAGTTAATTAAAACAGTTATTAATTATTAAAAATTTTAGTATGAAGCTGATTTTTTTTGTGATAATACTTCTCGTAATTACTATTCTTGTCTGTTGGCTGGTTAAAAAATTAGTGGAGTATATTATCAACTTGTGGAGCTTGCGAAGGCAAGACGGTACGTATTCTGCACCTTATTTCAGAGAAGGAGGTGGAATAGCGTATAATAAAAAAACAAATAAATTGGAAGCTAACGGCGGTAAAAATGTTTTGCCGTTTGAGTGAGTTACGCTCGGTTATGTTATTAAAGCGACAGTATACAAACTGTCGCTTTTTGTTTGCAATGTTATATCTGCTTTAGAATAAGAGTATTGACAAATGTTTTTTTGTTAAATATATTAACGGTGTTCGGGTGCTTGAGGGCAATAGGCACGAACATAACGACTTGGCCGGTCATCGATAGTATAGAATAGGATGTTTTTCTATTCGATGGGTTGGCCTTTCTTATGAAAGGTTTTTTTATGTTTAAATATCAACATGGTTTTTGTATTATCCGCTGTCAGCCTTTTCATATCGGACACGACAGATTAATAAGAAAAATGATGGAAGAATGTGCTTATGGCACGGTTTTAATCGGTTCTGCACAAGAAAGCGGAACTGAAAAAAATCCTTTACCATACTTTACTCGTAAAAAAATGATACAAAATGTATGGCGTAAAAATGAGGCATACAATCGTTTGAGAATTATAGGTATAAAAGATGCAAATAATATGCCTTGGAATTTTCATGTGTTAGAAACAATAGCAAAAGAGCAATCGGATAAACCCAGTCCTGATATTATTTATGTTGGGAATGAAAGTGAATATTTATTTTTTAAAAATGATGTTCCTAATGTCGGAGTTTGTTCTCGTACAACTCAAGATTTTCCGTTTTTATCCGGAAATATGGTGAGAGATATGATTGCTTTAAAAGATGCACGATATAAGGATTTTGTTCATCCTGAAAATATAGAGCTTATCCAAAAAAGTTTTTATGAGGATGAAAAAATATAAAAGAAGCTATGGAGTTTCTTGGTTGATTTGGGTCTTGTAGGGACAGTCGAGACAAATCAATAATTTATAAACCTACTGTCAAGGAGAAAAAATATGGCTGAATTTAGTCAAAACACTTATCTGACAATTATCAATTTTTCTAAAATATAGGGGGTTGATATGAGTTTAGAATTAAAGAAGAGATTTCAAAAAATTTTATATACTCTTCGTCACAAAAAAGCTTTTTTGAAAGTTGAAAAACAACTTAGAGGAAAAAATACATGGCGAGGATATTTTCATGATGCAGATAAGCCTTTCTTATATATGGCTTTATGGATAAAGCTTGATGATATTCAAAAAATTCACCGAGAAAACAATAAGCATCATGTCAGAAACGATTTAGCAAAAACCAGAGATGATTTAATAGATACGATTATTGATTGGGAATCCGCAAGAATTACAAAGCCGGATAAACCTCTAAATGCTTATGAAACACTGCTAAAATTTTATCCGGATAAAAAAGATGATTTTTTGCCGTTGATAAGAGAATTTTTGCCGGAGCAAATTAAAGAAGCGTGCTTAAGAGAAAAATACAGATTCAGAACAGAAAAGTTACGTTTTGCCAATGAAACGACAAAGCACATTTGTTTTATGCAAAAACTTCTTCCGTATAATTTTAATAATTTGAATACGGGGCGATAAAACAATGATGATATTGGAAATAGGAGCGACAATCTTGGGATTGTCGCAAGGAATACTTGTACTCTTAAATAAACGAATTAATTGGATATTCTATATTGCTCAAATTATTTGTTTGCTTGCTTTTTCATACTTAAACAAGTTGTACGGCGATGTTTTGGGTAATGGCGTTTATTTGATTTTTGGGGTGTTAGGTTGGTTTTTATGGAAAAATGAGAGCAAATTCCTTATAACAAAATGCACAAATAATGAACGATTAATGTATTTTTCGGTTATAGTTTTAGGAACAATAACTTTATTTATACTATTGGGCCATACTCAAGATCCATTACCTTTTATTGATTCTTTCACAACAACAACATCTTTTGTTGCTACTTATTATATGGTAAGAAAAAAGCTGGATACGTGGATAATTTGGTTTATTAACGATATTTGCTACGTTTTTCAATATAGTTTATTGGAAAGACAAGCATATTATTTGATAGCCTTAAATATCATTTGGACATTGATGGCCATAATTTCATTTTTCAATTGGAATAGAATTATGAAAGGGGCATCAAAATGAAAAAAGTATATTTTGCAGGTAAATTTAATAAAATAAAACAGCAGGGAATTTCTCTGGAAAAATCGTTGATAAATGATTTTCGCTCGATATTGTTGGGGAGTTCAAAATTGCTTACCTACTATCAAAATAATCTTATTCTAAATAACAAATTTCAATATTTCGGACCATTTTATTGTGAGCAGGCATCAAACGGTATTTTTACATCAACGGATTGTAATGAGGTGCTGAATGCCGAATATAAACAAATACAAAATAGTGATGTTTTTGTTGTGGTTCTGGGGGAAAGTTTTTCTGTCGGTTCGGTTGTGGAATTGGGATGGGCTTTAGAGAATAATAAGAAAATCATTATTTTTTATCAAGAGGAAGACACAAACTATGACATAAAATCAGAATACTGGTTTGCTATTGCTAATGCCATAAAACGAAGCAAAGATTTGATAATTAGAAAATATAAAACTTATTCGGAACTTACACCAATGATACAACAAACTTTAGAGGAGGTCATTTAAAATGAAATATAAAGAATTTGAGCTTATTTTATCATCTTTCAAATGTAATAAAAATTGTCCGTATTGTACGGCAAAAATAACAAAATGGCCTATGGTTGATGATAAACTTGAAGAATTTGAACAAAAATTACAATATTTGAAGGAGAAGGGTATAAATTTCAGATATTTTATTTTTTGCGGTAACGGCGAACCCTCATTGCATAGTTTTGATACGATAAATAAAATCGTTACTGCGACCAGAAATGTTAATATATTTGAGGAAAAACGTTTTCAATCTTCAGGGAATATCTTTTTTGAAAAAGCTAAACTTAACCTGATTAAAGATGACTTTACAGTTGAGATTACAAGAGTTGATTTTGACAGTTCAAAAGATATGCAAATTTTAGGGTATAATGAGGACTATATTAATTCTCCGTTATTTTCTCAAGCTGATGTGCGGTTAAATTATGTTTTGATGAAACACAAAAGTTTTGAAGATTATTTAGCGGAAATAAAAAAATATATAGATACATATCCGAACATAAAAACAGTTAGTTTGAAAACATTGAATTTGAATACATTAAACGGAAAAATTGACAATCCGTATTCACAATGGATTATACAAAATGCTCTTACTAAAGATGATGCCAAAAGAGTGATTGATTTTATGAGTAAAAATGCTGATGTGGTTCATCAAGATAATGAATTTTTTGATAGAATAGAGTGGAATTATAAAGGGGTTCCGATAACTTTCTACATTAAAAAACTATCTTATGGTATATCTAATATTGTTTGTTATGGTGGGGAACTTGTCGATTATCATTTAAATAAATTAGATATTTAGTTTGCCGTTTATTATCGGTGTTCAAATTCAAATAAAAAGAGGG
Source organism: Alphaproteobacteria bacterium (assembly GCA_045659785.1). Lineage (GTDB taxonomy): Bacteria > Pseudomonadota > Alphaproteobacteria > RF32 > CAG-239 > JAFUYI01. Next base: position 25,303 of record JAZRCM010000003.1, on the reverse strand, counting down.
ATTTTCCCTCTTTTTATTTGTTATTAATATCTTGAGTTATATATGTAACCTAAAATCTTAATGATTATAGATTGACAAATGTAATAACAATATATAAAATTAATACGTTTTTTATATTTAAGAGGTACCTGATTTTATACTATGACACCCATTTATGTTTATGTTATTAATATTGCATTAGTGTTGTTTTTGGTTTTTGCTAATGCTTTCTTTGTAGTATCTGAGTTTTCAATTGTAAAAATAAGACGAACAAAACTTGAAGAGCTTGCTCATCAAGGGAATAAACGTGCTAAAATAGCATTAAAAATTAACGACAGACTTAACACATATCTTAGTGCAATACAGTTAGGTATTACGATTGCATCACTCGGTTTGGGGTGGATTGGTGAACCTGCCGTTTCAAAATTGTTGGAACAATGCTTTAGCGGGTGGTTGGCTGATAATCCGGTGTTGTTGCATTCTTTGAGTTTTGGTATTGCATTTACGTTTATAACTTTGTTACACGTTGTTTTGGGCGAATTGGTTCCAAAGTCTTTGGCTATTCAAGATACAGAACGCTATGTTTTGCGTATTGCACCGGCATTATATACATTTAATCGTATTTTTGCTCCGTTTATTTGGGTTTTTGATCATGTTTCGATAGTGATATTGAAAATGATGGGTGTTCCTCAAACTAATGAAGATGAAAATGCGCACTCCGAAGAAGAAATTAAGATTATTGTTGATGCTTCGCAAAAAGGCGGAATTATTGATGAAACCGAGAGCGAAATCATTCAAAATGCGATAGATTTTTCAGAAATTTGCGCCTATGAAGTTATGATTCCCAGACAAGACATAAAATGTCTTTATACAAACTATACTTTTGAAGAAGCTTTGGAGTTTATCAAAACACACAATCATAATCGTTTCCCTATTTGTAATAAAGATAGGGACCATGTCGTGGGAATGATTCACATCAGAGATTTCTTAGAGCATAGTGCAGAAAGAGAAGATAAGAACTTTTTAACAAAGATCAAAAGGGAAATTATATTCGTTCCTGAAAACAAATCAATTTCTGAGATTTTGCACGAAATGATGTGTAAACGCATTCACTTGGCAATTGTTGTTGATGAATACGGCGGAACCGCAGGTATGCTCACAATGGAAGATATTTTGGAAGAATTGGTCGGTGATATTTGGGACGAACACGATACATTGTGCTGTGAAGTAATCAAGAAAATTGATGAATGTGTATGTGAGTTCGATGGCGCCGTTTTGATTGAAGAAGCATTTGACTGTATGGATTTGCCGGATATCGAACATGAAGAATCTACGGTAGGCGGTTATGTGTTCGGACTTTTAGGACAGGTTGCAAAAGCAGGCGATAAGGTTGAGGACGATTTTTGTTATTATGAAGTTATTGCAACCGACAATATGCGAATAACAAGAATAAAAATGACCAAAAAGACTATTCCTACCGAAGAAGATGAAGAAAAATAGATATTATTTAAAGTAAGAGAATAAAAAAGAGAGCTTTAATGCTCTCTTTTTTGTTGTTTATTTGGGATGTCCTTCTCTAAATTATAAAGAATGCTATGTTCAAATAATGTTTTTTTTGTTTTTAATCATAGCTATCCATGCTTTTTTACTAGCTAAAGATAGCGGAGAGCCTGATTGTTTCTCGTCGTTTAAGCATAATAGATTGCGTAAATCCTGTTTTTCTTGCTCAGTTTCACTCCAATAATCTAGTTTTAGAGATGCTAGCATGGCAATAGCTTCCGTCGATAGATTTTGTTCTTCTAAAAGCTGTCCTTCATTAATTTTTTTCTCATATTGAGTGTCACGATTGTCTGCAATAACATTCAATACTTTCTGTGGTATTTTACGAATATACTCTCCACCCAAAGCTGTTAAAACAGCATAAACTTCAGTGTAAACCTGACTTTGATTAATAGACATTTCCATTTAAATCTCTTACAATTCCGATAACATCTTTCTGTAAAGCACCTCTTTGGGCACTTACTTCACTTGTACGGGAATTTCTGAATAATCTATTAGTTTCTACAGATTCAGCAATTCTCGAACGTTTTTCCGGCCAAGCGCCATTACCTACATTTGCCTCTTGAGACGAAAGAGTGTGTGTTTTACGGATTTCATCTTTAGTCAACATAGTATATGGCATGGACTTATCTCCTTTTTGATACCTACAAGCATTCCAACAAGGATCACTATATAAGCTATAACAACCATCTATTCTTACAATGCTATGAAAACCGGTTTTAGGTGTGGAGAAAGAACCGGGAACACGATGTTTGCTTGAATCACTGTAACCTTCATTGTCTTCTCCGGCAATACACGCAACTTCTCTTGTTTTAATGCCTTTTAGACCTAGTAAATATTGTTCCCCCCTGGTATATCCCTGACAAACACAACTACCTCCAATAAGGCAATCGTATGCTCCGTTTACTCCATTGTCATGACTTGTTTTTATCAAAATGCCATTTGGTCTCGTAGATGTCATTGCTGTTCTTGTATGATTATGATTTAAGCTTTCGTCGTCATAAATAACATTTTCTGCTAAATAGCGTTCTACTGCAACAACTGTATCAAACGTAGAAGAATTTCGAGGCAAAATGTCATGCAAAATTTGGCAAGCTTTATTATGCATTTTTAGCATACTATGCATTCCTATTGTAACATTAGTTTGAAGATTTAGACTTTCCGTCCAAGTTACTTTGTCATCAACTTTATCACCGGTAAAAGCCCTGGTTTTTGATCCGGTTATGCCACCATTGATGTATTCAATGGCATTCATTGCTTCCTGATTATAACTACCATTAAAAGGATTATATCCGATTGCTTTAGGAAAGAGCATAACATCTAAATTTACTTTTTCTAAGCTATCTTTATTTTGAATAATAGCTTTATCCAGATTTTCAATGTTTTGCAGTGATATGTTGCCATAGCATGATAATTGTTTGAGTTCTGTTAATTTATCTATACCATAAATTGTTTCTAGATTTGTGTTGTTGTGTATATTTAATTGTTTGAGCTTTGTTAATTTACCTAAGTCTAATTTCGTTATTGCTGTTTGATTGACAATAGTTAGCTCTTCTAAATTTTTACATTTTTCAATACAATCAATATCGTCATCATTTATAGAGGGTAAAGTCCCTATCTTTTCATATTCATCAGATGTTGTACTTTCAATAGATAATTTACGCAAATTTGGGAGCCGCTCAATTCCTTTTAAGGGTGTTTTACTATCCTTAATTTTAACTTCCTCGACTTTTGCCAATTCATCTTTAGTAAAGAGAACAACATTGCCTTTTATTCTCATATCAATGCCATATTTATCCTTAAGCTCTCTGCCTACAATAATGCCTAAAGAGAAACTTAATTCTATCAACTCATCATTTTCCATAAGAATTTCCTCTAAATCCACACTCTTAGTGTGTAGCATATTTTATAAAATTAAGCAAGAGCGGATATAATTCTCGTTCTGAAATTTAAATCTTATACTCAAAGGCGTTTTTTGTTTGGGTCGAAGTGACCGGACTGTCCTCGACATTGTCTTCGCCAATGCTCGTTCCACTGCACTCATTAGCTATCGCTCATCGGCTACTTTTGTCCGCCTTTCGCTTGTAGTCAAACAGCTTTTTCGCTGGTTCGAGCCCCCGCTTGCGCGGTTCAACAAAAAAATCCTGCTCTATAAAGCAGGATTATATTTGTTGGTCGAAGTGACTGGACTGTCCTCGACATTGCTTATGCAATGCTCGTTCCACTACTCTCATTCGCTATCGCTCACCGGCGTACTTCCGTCCGCCTTTCGCTTGTAGTCAAACAGCTTTTTCGCTGGTTCGAGCCCCCGCTTGCACGGTTCAACAAAAAAATCCTGCTCTATAAAGCAGGATTTCATTTGTTGGTCGGCTTGCCCCCTCTAAATTGTAAAAAAACACCTTGTTTTTGATAAGGCAATTTTTTTATTATTTTACAAAGTGTTATTTTAACGTTGGCGAACCTTCTCATCCACACTGGTGAGGTTGGCTTTTGTTCACCGCCCACTAGGTGTGGTAATAATTTTCTTATTGTTTTTCAATGAAATACACTGACCACTAGGTTCTAACTTGACTTTTGTATTTTTCCAAGCATTGGTATAAGTCAGATTATAAAAAAAGGAGATACAATGTCAAAAGAAACAGAAAAATTAATTAAAATTATCTTGCCTGATTTATTAAATTATTTAGAAATGGTTGAAAGCGGAGAGATTGTTGAAAAACGAATTAATAAAAATAATCTTTCTAAACGAAAAGAAGAAGATGAAAATCTTGAAGAATACGATACTACCAAAAACAAATAAAATTTTTATTATTATAATTTAGGAACAGTAGTTTTAAAATCGATGGTACGGCTGGAAATATCCCACTTTCCAACAATCATTTTTTTTATTATCTTTCCGCTACCAAAATCTAACAAATCCGTTCTTCTGAGATTATTAAGAATTTTATTCAAGCTACCTAATCCAACGGAAGAGAGCAAAAACGCTTCTGCTGGATCGCATAATTTACAATAAGCCCATAATTGTCCCAAATCATGTAAGTTCAATTGTGTTTTTTTCGCTTCTATAAAAGCAATAAAAGCTTGGTTTCCTTTAATGATGATTCCTAAAACATCTATTTGAATATCTAAACCAACTGTTTCTGGATACTGATCTATAATTCCATATTCTTCTAAAAAAAGATCTAAAGTTCTAGCATGAGAATCAATGGTAATAATTTTTGCACCTTTATATTTATCCTCTAAATATTTTTGGAACCAATTTCTCATTGGCTCATACAGTTCAAATTCTTTTCTTACATTATTCACCATATCCAAGGGCTCCAGCCAAATCTGTCCACGAATCGAAGTGTCTCCCCCTGATTTCTCTTGGAAGACAAATATCTAATTCTCCAGGGTGAGTTGGTTTTATTGTTCTGCGAATTGGTTTTTCCCAATAAAATTTATGTGTCTTTTGAGGATCAATAAATTCTAATAATTCTTCGCTATATCTTTCAAGAGCATCTTGTTTATGTCTGATATTAAAGCCAATAGTTAAAAACTCATTTGCAAAAATTTTAATTTGATGTTCTTTCTTCCAAAAATTAGGATATCCTTGATTATATTTAACCATTTTTCCATCTCTAAAATTAGGATGTCCAAAATCAATAGTCTGAACAGGAACATCAATAAATTTTAGCATATTTGCTATATCTATAACCATATACCAATTGCCAGGGATCTCAATATACACTCTATGTGCTCCATCTTGGCCAAATGCAATATTACTTTTTCTTATATACCCTGTAACATCTGCTATTCCTCGTAAAAGAGCCTTTTTCTCATCAGTAGTTATACTAAACAAATCGGGATTCATTCTCATGGTGGAGTGATGTGTTCCGCTACTAATTAATCTTACAATTTCTCTAACGATATATTCATTGTTATTTTTAGTAAAGGACATTTTTGTTGAATGTTTTGTTTGGGTAACAACTAAATCATGTCCTATCAATGGTTCGACAATTGATCTAATATCAACAGTACTAGCCTTTACATATATAGAAACATCTTTTAAATCGTCAGTATAAAGGTTTTTATAAGGAATATCTATTGTAATGGTTGTTTCTTGAGCGCCTCTTTGCATTTCACCATTACCAAGAATCATCCCGACTAAATATGCCATTTCAGTATTCATGCTATTTCTTTAACTCCTCTATAATATGGTTTGCGATTGCTTCTGCCATCAGCGGTGGAACAGCGTTGCCAATCTGTTTTCTAATATGAACTTTTGAGCCATAAAATATAAATTTATCATCAAAAGATTGAATTCTAGCTGCTTCTCTTGGAGTAATTGCCCTATTTAAAAATGGATGATTATTAGTCCCATTAGATGCAGCATCAAATCTTGTATCAATTGTTGGCGAAGTCTGGTCCCATTTTAGCCTACCCCATGTAGTTTTGAATTTTTGATTTCCGCATAGTTCTTTGGGTAAGCATTCCTTTCCCTTTTCCGGCGGAATCAGTTTCAGTTTATCTATGGCCACTTGTTTGTGCTTTGAGGCAATATGATTAAAAAGCCCTTTACTATCCTGTCGCATTAATTTCTGATAAGGCGTTAATGCTGAATTTTTATAGTCTTGCTCAAATTTCCCTTCACCAGATTCTAAATATGCAATATCCGATATTGCATCTCTGACTGTAATAATCTTTTTTGAGAGTGGTTGAGGTAAGGAGATAGATTTATGTTTTGAACATATAAAAATAGCACGCTCTCTTGCCTGAGGCACTCCATAATTTGCTGCATTTAATACTCCAAATTCTACATAATACCCTAACACTTTTATAGTATTAATTATTTCATTTCTAAACCATCCGTTTGATGCAGAAAGTAGTGCTTTTACATTCTCTATTATAAAGACATCTGGCTTTATTTCTTTTACCAGGCTCAAATACTCCCTAAATAAGAAATTTCTTGGATCAGCTAATCCTAATTTTTTTCCCTTATTAGAATATCCTTGGCAAGGGGGACCACCAACTATCATATTGATATGATAGCGATGTGATTTCTTTATTAAGTCTTCTTTTACCTTAATATCCGTAATATCTCCTATAATGACTTCTGAATCCGGCATATTCTTTTTAAAAGTTTCTGCAACTGTAGGATCATTATCTAATGCTATGATAGTCTTAAAATGAGAGTTTTTTTCCATTCCATAAGAAAGTCCACCAGCTCCACAAAATAAATCTAATATCCTAAAATCTATATTTTCTTCAGAAATCACTTGTTTATTTCTTATTAAAATTCTTTTAAATATTTCTTTTCCATTAATGGTTGGTTTAAATAAGTCGTATTCATTATCCGAACCATGGTTAGCTTCACCGACAATTTCAAATTGAACACTATTGTATTTATCTATAATTGTAATGGGAACCCCCATAATTCCTGGATAATCCATAGGGATATCTTGTACTCTTTTTACGTTGATTGCCTTAAAATTATCGTATTGGGGGTATTCTTTAGGAGAATATTTTTTTGTTAATTTAAGCAACTTATGTCTTCTATCTATATCCAAATTAGTCAACCACATAGCATTTCCTAGGCTACGCCATTTTTGACCAAATTTATCAACCCAAAATCTTGTTTCTCTTGGTTCTGATGATGCAGGAACTCTGAATTTCATATCCCCGAATTGATAACCAGTCCACGCCTTATTATTTTGAATAAGTGGAAATATTTCTTTATATGTAAGAGCATTTTGATTTCCAATAAGAAGATATTTTTTATCGTGTTTTACTAACAATGATACGACTTCCTTGAACAAGGAGAATGGGGGGTTTGTTACAACAATATCCGACATCTTGAGATATTTTACACATTCAGGACTTCTAAAATCTCCATCTCCTTTGAGCTTTTTTATACATTTTGTTTTTTGTAGCCAATTTTCAATAAATGTATCAGAAATAACATCTTTGCCTTCTGCAAATTTAGTTACATCAAGAATATAACCATATGTATTTTTTAGTGGTTCATTATTTTTATCAAACAAGGTTATTTGAGTCGAAATAACTTTCGATAATCTATATGAGGTACACAACAATCTTTTTAGACCGAGAACATTAAAATTTTTCAGAAAATACTTACAAAAATTAGATTCAAAGGGATCATCACAATTGCAAAGAACAGTTTTCCCATAAAAATGCTTAGAATAATGAATTAATTCATTCTCTATCGTTTCATAGGTGGTGTAAAATTCATCATCTTTTACATTTTTTGCAGCTTGTAGATTAGTATTGCTATTGACCATAACCCTTTCCTTTGCAAATCATGATAGCTATACATCTTTTACAAATATTTTGCAATTATATTATTAAAATTTAAAAAACTTTTTTTAAAAAATTTGTATCACATTGAATGTAAAGGAATTTTTTTAGTATTTCACAACCGAAGCTCCCCCCTTCTTGAGTAGATTTGAACTAGCGACAACTAGATAAAAATATATCTATTTCAATGGGTTATTACCTAGCTGTCACTTGTTCATAATTTTTTATGCGAGGTATACTTTTTTGCCAAAGGTACACTTTTAGATGCGCAAAAAAGTATCATACAATCAAATGTTGCCAACTTGCTATCTGAGAAAAATCTATAATTAACTTCTTGAAAAACATAATTAAATTATTTTAAATAAAAAACAAAAAAAGCGAAAGTATAAACTTCCGCTTTTTGATATTGGTCGAAGTGACTGGACTCGAACCAGCGACCTCTGCGTCCCGAACGCAGCGTTCTACCAGGCTGAACTACACTTCGTTGACGCACTATGTTTATCACAAAAAAAATAGATAGCAAGATTTTTTTTATTGAAACGTGCGTTTTTTTATTTTACCTTATGCTAAATATAAAATTAGGAGGCAGTTATGTATAAAAAATTATCGTTTGCATTAGTTTCTATGTTGGGTGTAGGTTATTGCCCGTTTGCATCAGGAACCGCAGGCTCTTTGGCAACAATTCCGGTAGCTTTTGCATTGGGATATTATTTCGGTGTGTGGGGAATATTGGTCGGGAGTGTTATCGTTTTTCTTTTGGGAACAATGGCGACAAAAGAAGTTTTGAAATACACAAAACACGATCCGTCAATTGTTGTAATTGATGAAATGGCCGGACAACTTTTAACTTTTGCGTTGGTTGCCAATGAGTTGGTCGGCAACAGTAATTTAAGCGTAATTTGGTTGTATGCAATCGGATTTGGTTTGTTTCGTTTGTTTGATATTACGAAACCTCAACCGGCAAAATGGGCTGACAGTAAAATAGAAAACGCATGGGGTGTAATGTTGGATGATGTGTTTGCCGGAGTTTATGCGGCAATCTGTCTGTATGCTATAAATAAGTATTTTGTTTTCTAGAAAAATATGTGCCAAATCTTGTATTTCCTTCGCTGATGTTTATATCAAAGGACGGAGGTAAATATGAAAATTTGGCACATAATAATTGCGGTGGTATTTGTATTTGCGATAGTAATTTCGTTATTTTTTTAAAAAAAAGTAAATTTTTGCTTGACATATAACGATAATTAGCATAATACTCCAACATCAATTTATCGCGGGGTGGAGCAGCCCGGTAGCTCGTCAGGCTCATAACCTGAAGGTCGTAGGTTCAAATCCTGCCCCCGCAACCAAAAACAAAGAGGTCACTTTTTAGTGACCTTTTTTGTTTTTGAACGGTGCGGTCAGATTTGAACCTACGAAGAAGTAGGTTCACTACCAACGAAAGCCGGACGGAAGTATGGCGGTCGGCTTTGCCGATGAGTGCCTGTGCGAGTGAGTTTTATAAAAATGAAGCTCCAATCCTGCCCCCACAACCAATAAAATCAAGGCTTTCGAGAAATCTGAAGCCTTTTAATTTTGCTCACATGGGACAATTATGGGACACTAATAAGAAAAAACTCAATAAACGCAAAATATTAATTTGCTCTACAAAAAATATGTTTTTGTGTTTGAGTGTTTTTTGATGTAATTATGTTGATAATTTGTTTATATAAAACAATAAGTTATGCGATAGATGATATCGTTTATCTAAATTTATTGATATTGTTTTAGGTGTGTTTTATAATATTTTACATGGTGATTATGAAAAATTATGAAAGGTATTTATATGGGCTGGCTTCTTTTTCCGTTTGTAGTAGTAATTGTATGTGTTTGTTTTTATTTAGGTAGAAAAAAGAAGAGCATACTTTATTACGCTATTATCGGTTTGTGTTTTGCTATTTGTATTGATTATACAGGTGTACATAATTATAAATTTTATTGTACTAAATCTATTAATAGCTGTTCTTATTATGAAAAAAACAAAATGGATACAGATTTTAAGAAAGTCGGAGATTTAATATTATCAGATATAAAATATGTTAACACTGAAGATATAAAAAGTAGGACAAGAAGAAGAGGAGGAGCAAAAGCAAACGTAACTCGAATAGTGGCGAAAACAATAGTTTTTAAATTAAAAGATGGAACTGTCAAAAACTTTAATTCTTTTATAATACCAAAAGATACAAAAAAAAGTAGAGATATTGTAAATAGTATCAATGAATTCTTACATAATAATGAGGAGTTTTATTTGTATGAAACAAATAAAAGTAACAAACCTGACTTTTTCTTGTATTTTATGGTGGTTTTTTGGACTTGTTTCTTTTTGGGGATGTATAAACTATTTACAACTAAGAAAAAATAAATTGGTTTTGCATAGGATATCGCCTATAAAAATATTGTTTTTAAAACAAAAAAACCTCCGCTAACATAGTTTAGGGGAGGTTGGTGTCTTAGAGAATTTGTTAAAACGAAAAACCGATTCCGGCTCTCAATACGAGACCATTTAACGGTTCGCCGTTTTTAACATTCAAAGGGGCAACATATTGAAGTTCTGTGTTTAAATACATGTTTTTATAAACAAAGAAGTTGCTGCCGAATTTGAATTTAGGATACCATCTGCTGTGGGAATAGGTTGCTGTTTCTGCGTTCAGATAGGTGGTTCCTTCCGGGTAGTACATTGTTCCCCATGGAGTTGCACCGACGGTCATATAAACTTGCGTTCTGTCACCTGCACAAAATCCGATAGACGGACTGATGTAGTAGAGGTGGTTTTTGCCGGTAAGTTTTCTGTCAGTAAAATAGGTCCAGCCGGACTCTATTTCTCCATACAAAAATCCGACTCTGGCTCCGACGGAAACACCGGTAACCGGTGCAAACTCAAGACCGTTAAAGGCTGCGAAAACAACACAATTTCCCTTTACTTCTTTCCACGACGACTGTGCAAAAGAAGATGTAACCGAAGCGGTTACGAGCATCAAAAGCAGTAATAACTTTTTCATAGTATTGATGGTTTAGATATTAAAAAATAATGGTATAAATTGTATGTAAAACAATTCTATTATAGGTGAAAAAAATTTTTTGTCAAATATTTCGCAAAAAAATCTTGTGTTTGAACTGTTTTATGTTACAATTGTGACAAACCAAAATTTTTTAGATTATGAAAAAGTATATTATTGTCATTTTTGCTTCGATGTTGATGATTTCATGCGCGGATTCTCCTGAGTTGCAAGCTTGTCGTGATGAGTGTGCAAGATTGGAACTGGCGGAGACGGAAATTCTTGATGTGGTTGAAATTCAGCACGATATGGAGATGAAATATTCATACGGGCTGAAGTATAACGGAAAAATGGGCTATCGTTGGCGCCCGGAGAGTGTTACGCGTGTAGTTCTTTCCAATGGCGAGAACAAAGTTTTTGACTATAATACAGATTGTAAAAAGGTCGAAAAAGTCCCCCATTATCGTCCGGACCTTCAGGAAGATGAAGTTACGTACAAACCGAAGTTTATCGGATGGAATTATCATCCGGTAAGAGAAAAGAAATAATCATAATTTGTGATTTTTCGGGCTTTGAGATTTATTTCTCGAAGCCTTTTTTGTTGCGTTTATTTTTTTTCGTAATAATATTATCTATTATTTAACAAAGGAGAAAGAAATGACTGTTTTTTATATTGTTGCCGGAGCTGCGGTTTTATACTTTATCTTGGCATATAACGGATTGGTGGCAGCTCGTCAAAGAGTTAAAGAAGGTGCAGCTGATATTGATACGTTATTGAAACGTCGATATGATTTAATTCCGAATTTGGTGGAAACGGTTAAAGGCTATGCAGCTCATGAGAAACAAACTTTGGAACAGGTTGTTTCTGCTCGCTCTCAAGCAATGAATACATCAGGATTAGGTGAAGATAAAACACAAGTTGAAAATGCTTTGAGCGGAACATTGAAAAGTCTTTTTGCTATTAGTGAAAGTTACCCTGATTTGAAAGCTAATCAAAACTTTTTGGAATTGCAACAAGAGTTAAGTGATACTGAAAATAAAATTCAAGCTTCTCGCCGTTTTTACAATTCTACTGTTTTGGCGATGAATACAAAAGTGGAATCTTTTCCGGGTAATATCGTAGCAAAAATGTTCGGTTTTACAAAAGAAGCATTTTTCGAGTTGAGTGAAGAGGAAAAGAAATTGGCTTCACAACCTCCGAAAGTATCATTTTAGGGTATAAAAAATGGCTCAAGCTATAACTCTTTATGACCATATTGCTGAAAATAATCGCAAAACAATGCTGTTAGTTGCTTTGTTTCCGATTGCACTTGTCATTCTGATGGCGATTGCTTGTGTGTGTGCTATTTCGATAATTGATGACAGAGATTGTACGTTAGAAGGAATCGGTTACATATTGTCTGTTTTTCCAAATGCAAAGCAATATATTCACGAAAGTAATGCTCATTTATGGAGTGGTATAGGCTATGCTTTTGCTTATTCTTTTTTTATAACGGTTATAGCTTTAGTTTGGTCTTTTATTTCCTTTAATATCGGGGATAAAATGATTATCAATTCTTGTTTTGCAAACGAAATTAACAGAAAAGAGAATCCGAAAATTTATAATATGGTTGAAAATGTTGCTATTGCAGCCGGATTGCCCATGCCTAAGCTGTATATAATAAATGACAGTTCTTTAAACGCTTTTGCAACGGGGAAAAATCCTGAAAACGCATCGGTTATTCTTACAACAGGAATTATTGACAGACTCGAGCCGATAGAACTCGAAGCGGTAATTGCTCATGAAATGGCTCATATCGGAAACAGAGATATCAGGCTTAATATGTTTATTATTACCGGTTTAAGTGTTTTCGGTTTTATTGCCGATGTTATACGTAGGAGTTTGACTGTTAACACCAGACGCAAATCTGATAAAAATAGTTCCAGTGTATATATCTTCTTGTTTTTTATAATGTTGGCATTGATAATATTCAATGCTGTTATAGCTCCGCTGATACAACTTGCTGTGTCTCGAAAAAGAGAATATGCGGCAGATGCTACGGGTGCTTTGATTATCAGAAATCCGTTAGCATTGGCTTCAGCTTTGGAAAAAATTTCGCAGGATGCCAGGGTGGAAGTTTTGGATAAGCAACCGCGTGTAGCGATAGCTTGTATTGCTAATCCCTCGTTATCAGCATTTTTTAAGGAAAAAGAACTTTTTTCAACTCATCCTTCCATAGAAAGTCGAATTTATCGTTTGCGTCAGTCGGCCGGAAGATTATAAAACCATTTGACGATTTTTGTCTAAAAGGCTATAATGCAAGTACAGTTTGTTATTTTAGGAGAACAAATATGGGAAGTGCTCTTAATCGTTTCAATGCTAAAGATAAACATTCTTGGCCGAGACGTATGTTATCTTTTTTGGGAAGAAAAGTTGATTTGCCTGATGACGAGCATGCGTGGTCTTATCGAACAATCAAAAAATACGGTAATGTTGATAAAAAAGTAGCGGAATACCATCGTAAATACAAAAGTATAGATGAAGGGCGAGAACTCAAGTATTATGACGGAGTTATGAGTGAGCAGGCTAAAGTTGTTCGAGATAAGGGATATGATAAAATTGATGAAATGGCTTTGGAACTGTTGGAAAAAGGTTATCGTATCGTAAAGAGCAGTGCTATTACTCCTAAAGGCGGAGATTATGAGAATAAAACTCCGAATGCAAGCAATATGTTTTATGAACAACGATTTAATCAGGAAGAATTTATAGGGTTGTATGATTATTTCGGTTGTTATCAAAATAATTTTCCTGACTACTTTTCTGAAAAAGGAGCTTTTGAGGAATACGCAAAAACTCATGATATTTGGGTTGTTGAAGAAATCGAAACGGGACGTCCGGTTGCTTTTTCTACATATTGCATAAACAGTAATGAAGAAGACCGAAAGTTATACGGAACAAGAGAAGACCAAAAATTGTTATATCATGATACCGTTGCTCTGGATGCGGAATTGCAAGGTAAAGGAATCGGTATGAAAATTATGGATATAATGGATGCTTATTACCTTAGAACAATGGGGCGTGATAATATTAATTTTGCTCTTTGTACAGGTGATATTAATTCTAATGATAAAGGTGTTATTTCTAAAGGTTTCCACGAAAAAAGAGGTTTTGGAAATTGGGTTGAAGGAACTGCTCCTTTCAAAAAATGGGTTGATCGTTTTGTAAATGGCGTTAACAAAAAATATAATGGAAAAGCTCCGGAAAAACCGAAGTTAATGGTAGCTTCGTATAGAGATGGATTATCTATCTGATTTGTGATATAACAAAATCTCGGTATAGTTTTTTGAAGTTTTCATCTTTTTTCAAATTATGAAAATCGGGCATATCGGTTGCTCGGATATCTTTTGCTTTGTTGAAAATATCAAAACAAATATGAACAGCTTTATCAAACTCTTCATTTTCTTCCGGTGCAATATCTTTTGCTCGCCCGTTACTGTCGCAACGACAAACTTCTATAAAATCACTCATTTGATTTTCATCTTTAAAGTTTTTGCTGATAATTTGCACTAAATCAAAAGCCTTTCCTATCTTCATTTGCGGAAGCAAGCGAAAACGCATGTGCTGTTCGCAACATAAAAGGGCAAAATTACGATATTCATTGGGAATTTTGAGCCTTGAACATATTTTTTCAATTAAGGGCAAACCGTTTTCTTCATGATTATGGTGTGCAGGTAAAATATTATCAGGCGTTTGTGTCTTGCCTATATCATGTAATAACAATGCAAATTTTACTTTTTCAGATGAATTTTGTGCTTGTTGCAGAGTTAATATCGTGTGGGCACCACTGTTTCCTTCGGGGTGATATTGTATTTTTTCCGGAGTTTGCCAAAGCTGTTCAACTTCCGGTAAAATAAATTGTAATGCTCCGCATTCTTTAGCAGTTATAATGAATTTTTCGAAATGTTTGGTTTTCAGCGCTTTTTTAATTTCTTGCCAAATTCTCTCGGCAAAAAGGTGGTCGAGCATGCGGGAAACAACCATTTTTTTTGCTAAATCCATGGTTTCCGGAGCAATATCAAAATTAAGCTGAGCGGCAAAACGGCACATTCTTAATACACGTAGAGGGTCTTCAATAAAATGCTCGGAGTTTATATGGCGAATTATATGTTTTTGTAAGTCGTCTTTTCCGTTAACTAAATCAATTATTTCTCCGTTTTCCGGATTTCGAGCAAGAGCATTAATCGTAAAATCACGACGTTGTACATCTTCTTCTAAAGTAACATCGGAAGAAAATATAAACTCAAAATCGGTATGTTTGTTGCCTGTTTTAATTTCTTTACGAGCCAGAGCATATTCTTCTTTTGTTTCGGGGTGTAGAAAAACAGGAAAACCGATGCCTACCTGATGAAAACCTTTTGCAAGCATTTCTTCAACCGTAGAGCCGACCACCAGATAATCAAAATCATGTGGTTTTTTATTTAATAGCATATCTCGAACGGCACCGCCGACCTGATAAATTTTCATCTTTTACCTTAAAAGTTTGTTTGTTATTTTTTTGTTTTAATGTATAAGGCATATAGTAATTGTGTTTTTAAAGTTTGTAAAGAGTATCAATTATGGCTAAAATAGGTATTTTATATATAGCAACCGGAAGATATATAACCTTTTGGAATGAATTTTATAAAAGATGTGAAAAATTTTTTTGTAATGATCATCAAAAACAATATTTTCTGTTTACTGATGCCAATAATGTTTCGGTAAAAAATAATGTTAAAATAATTCAGCATAAATATTTAGGTTGGCCGGAAGAAACATTAATGCGTTTTGATACTTTTTTGAAAGTTGAAAATGATTTGCAGAAATGGATTATATTTATTTTTTTAATGCTAATTTGTATCCTGTGCGAAAAATAAAAGGAGAAGAAGTTTTTCCTTCTTTCGAGCAACAAATTATGGTAACTCTTCACCCCGCTTTTTATAATATGCCTCGTAAAATTTTCACTTATGAAAATAATGAAAAATCAAGTGTGTATGAGCCGTTTCCGCTCGGAGAATATTATGTTTGTGGCGGATTTAATGGTGGAATTGCCGAATATTATTTGAAGCTAATTAATGATTTAGACAAAGCTGTAAAAAATGACCTAAAAATGGAATAATTGCTGTTTGGCATGACGAAAGCCATTTGAATAGATACATTTTAGATAGGAATCCGTTGATATTATCTGCTAAATATGTTATACCCGAAGTGATAGGGTTTAATCAGAAAAATTTGAAGTCATTAAAGCCCAAAATGATATTAATTGATAAAAAATCTCCGATATGCGGTGGACATGATTATATGAGAGGACTGACGGATAAAAGAATAAAAAATAGTCTCTTAAATAGAATAAAATGGTGGTTATATAAAAGGAAGGTAAATAAATAATATGGTGAAAACTGTTATCGTAAAAATATCTGATGGTCTTGGAAATCAAATGTTTCAATACGCTTTTGGTTTGTCTTTGGAAAAAAGATGTAAAGCAAAAGTTTATTATGATAAAAGTTTTTTTGATATAAAAGGTTCTCGAAATTATGAATTAAACAACTTTAAATTAAAATTAAAAACAACAAATAATTGGCTACTTAAATTTAATGAGTGCATAAAACCTCGTCAGAAAAAAATAATAAAAGAAACAGAAGACAGTATTTATAATGAAAAATTTTATAATCTTAAAAATTATAATTTTTATGATGGATATTTTCAAACATATAAATATTTTGATGATTACAGAAATGATATTTTGAAGGCTTTTGAATTAAAAACTCCGCTTAATGAAGAAAATGAAAAAATGCTGAAAAAAATAAAATCTTCAAATTCAGTTTCGATTCATGTACGGCGAACCGATTATTTGTATAAAGAAGAGCTGAAAATAAGAGGAGTATGTGATTTAGATTATTATGGAAAAGCTATAAAATATATTGAGAAAAATATTAAAGCCCCTCATTTTTTTGTTTTTTCAGACGATATTACATGGTGTTTGGAGCATTTAAAGTTTCAGTCGAAATATACATTTGTTGATATAAATGATGCTCAAAGTGGGTATTTTGATATGTTTTTAATGAAAAACTGTAAGCATAATATTATTGCAAATTCTACATTTTCATGGTGGGGAGCTTGGCTAAATGAAAATAATACAAAAATTGTTATTGCTCCGAAAATATGGATGATAAGATGGAAGGAGCCGGTAGAAAAAGCCGGACGAGATTTGATTCCGACAAATTGGATAAGGATGTAAAATGGTATGAGAACTTGTTTAGTTTTGGAAGGCGGCGCCAAAAGAGGGATTTATACCGCCGGAGTTTTAGATGTTTTGCTTGAAAATAACATTATTACCGATGGTGTTATTGGTGTCTCTGCCGGAGCAATTCATGGTTGTTCTTACGCATCGTTACAAGCCGGACGCGGAATCAGATATAATATGGATTATGGTAATGATTGGCGTTTTATGAGTTTTAAATCTTGGATTGTGAGCGGTAATGTTGTTAATACCGAATTTTGTTATCACGAATTGCCGGAAAAACTTGATCCGTATGATAATGAAGCATTTATGAATAGCGGAATAGATTTTTATGCTGTTTGCTCCAATATAGAAACAGGAAAACCTGAGTATATTAAGATAAAAGATATGTTCGCCGAAATAGATTATCTTCGTGCTTCCGCATCATTGCCTCTGTTATCAGAAACAGTGGAAGTCGGAGGATTGAAGCTTCTTGATGGAGGGATAACCGACAGTATTCCCTTAAAAGCGGCTGAAAATTTGGGGTTTGATAAAAATATTGTAGTGCTGACCAGACCGGAAGGGTATCGCAAAAAGCCCTCTTTTTCGCGCTGTCTTGTCGGTTGGTTTTATCGAAAATATCCGAAGTTTGTTGAGGCGTTAAACGTTCGTCATAATATGTATAATGAAGAACTTGAATATATCGAACAACAGGAAAAAGAAGGTAAAGTTTTAGTTTTGCGTCCGAGTAAAACCATAAAAGTAAAAAAGATGGAACAAAATTTAAACCGAGTAAAAGAAATGTACGAGTTAGGTCGTTTTGATGCAGAAAATATGTTGGAAAAAATAAAAAAGTTTGTAGGTAAATAATGTCTTATATCAAAAATGAGTTAGTAATCGGCGAATATGTTGAACTGGAAGCAAAACCGCATAAGATAAGGTGGCTTAATGTTATTTTAATATCATCGGTTGCGTCACTTATGGCGGCAGCTTGTTTAACCATGCGTTGTGTTCCTGAAATTGTAATGGATTTCAGAAATTATATTGTCGCTACTTTTTTTGTTGTATGGGGTGCATATAGTTTTTTCAATTTGTTTTTAAGTGAAATGGTGGTTACAAATCGTCGAGTTGTTTTTAAAACTGGTTTAATTCGTTCAACAATCAAGGAAATGGCTTTGTTTAAGGTGGATTCGGTCGAGATTCGCCAATCCTTTTTGGGAAGAATTTGCAATTATGGTACGGTTTGTTTTTCCGGTTCCGGAGTTACCAAAAAACACTTTTTCGGTTTTGATATGCGAAATCCTAAAGACAGGGATATGCGGATAAAGTTTGTTAGGGTTGTAAATCCTAAATTAATTAAAAATCAAGTTGATATTTTGTTAGATATGGTAGGTAATAAATAAAATAGTCAAAATTTTAGACAAAAACCTTGCATAAAAGATAAAAGTGTTATAAACTGTAAGCAATTAAACAGATTATTCACAAAATTTTTATCTATATGGCAACTACTTTCAAATTTAGAGTGAAGCAAACTAAAGAGGTCATGCTTTACAAGATTGGTGTTAATTCCGGTAAAAAATGGCTTGTTGAAGGCAATGTTTCAGACAAAGAGTTTTATCTTTGCGAAGTGAATATGCCGGAGAACAAGGTTAAAGTTTTTTCTGATGATGTATCATTGAAAATTCAAACTGCAAATGGTTATGAATATACAATTACCAACAAAGGAAAAGACGGAGCAGAAGTTATTTTTGCAGGACCGGTAAATGCTCTTCTTAATCAGGCTCTTGTGCCTCGAATGACGTATGTAGAGGGAACTCTTGAGGGAAAAAGCGATGATATGAGCGATTTTGCTCCTATCGGGGAATTTATGAAACATCGTGCCGAGCGCTACGGGGATAAAACTAATCCTCAAGATAAGCACGGGTGGCGAGTTAATATGAATTTCAATAACGAGCTCTATCCTTATCTTCCCGAGTATCGCGGTAACAAGACCAAAGTAAAGGAAGTGAAAGAGAAACAAAAGAAAGACAATAAGCGTCGTCGTCGCTAACTCTTTCAGCTTTTTTCAGGTTCGGATTTATTCCGAACCTTTTTTATTGCCTATACTTTTTATTATCTTGTTTTGTCGTTTTTTATCGCAATTTAAATATACAAAAAAGGAGTGGAGAAATGACACAAGTTGATAAAACAAAAGAGAATTTGAAACAATGCCAATGTATCTATTGCCCAAGTTACAGTAAAGGCTGTAAAATGCACTCAATGTCGGGAAATATAGCTCGTATGGCCGAGGGATTGGCTACACAAAAACATTTTGAAGGAATGTTTTGCGCTTTTGAAAAAAGTGATTGTATCAGAATAAATAAGGGTTGCATTTGCACCGATTGTCCGATTTATCATAAATATCATTTAGATAAAAAATCGTATTGTTTACATACTCACGGGAAGTGAGCAGCATTAGAATCCTAATGCTGCACCGTAAGTTTGAGCTTGCAGTTGTAATTTTGCGGCAACGGCATTATCACGATTTATGATTTGACGGAGTTGTGTATAGTATTTACCTCCTTCACGTAAAGGTGCCCCGTAATCTTCAGAATCTCTAAAGTGAATTAAATTTCTTGCCGCACTCTTTCTCAAGCAATCACTTTGTTCTTTGCTTAATTCGTTGTCGGTAACATAAGTATAAAAACGATAAGCGGTTGCTGCTTCAAAGGTTTTATCAGTGGGTAAACTGCTGATTGTATCAAGCAAATTATCGTCAACTCTGACATTATGATTTGCTAAATCACGATATGTCAAGGGTTCTGCATTACCTTTTGTTCCCCATATTTGAGCTTGAGCGGTTCTATATTCAAAACTGTTCATCGTTTGTTGACGTTCATCGAGATTGAAGGCATCAAATTCCGGATATTGTTTCGCAGCTTCAAAAACTTTATTTAATGAATTTTTGATGCGGTTTGCATAAACAATTTGAGAACTTCCGCCTTCTATTTTTGCTCCGGTTTCCATCAATAAAACACCTAACATAAACGAAACCTGTGGCATTGCTTCTCCTTTACGGAGTTTGCTTGCCATTTCTTGTGAACTCATGGAATAGTCAAACTCTTCACCTAAACTTTTTGAAAATTCAGGAAATTTAGAACTTGCAGG
The DNA here is from genome assembly GCA_045659785.1 of Alphaproteobacteria bacterium. Taxonomy (GTDB): domain Bacteria; phylum Pseudomonadota; class Alphaproteobacteria; order RF32; family CAG-239; genus JAFUYI01. The sequence continues at coordinate 5,049 of JAZRCM010000003.1, read as the reverse complement.
AGACATTTCGTTCATTAAATGGCTATAACTTCCATCACGTTTAGTTGTATGAATGTGGTTCATTTCATGCTCAAAAACTTGGCGAGTTTGCGGGTTGTTCAATATTTGATAAGTCAAAGAATTTTTATCTTCCAATATGTCTGCCATTAATTTATATATCGGCTTTTCAGCCTCAACGCTTATTTGTACTATTGAAGAATTTGCGAGAACATCGTTAGCCTGCATAGCGTGTAAAGATGCTAATTGGTAACGAGCCAAATCTTCTGGAGCATGACCGGCTTCCGCCTGTTTGTTGAGTAAGCTTGCTACCTTATGCAACATAGTTACATCATTATTAAGACGCTGTGACATATCCTGTTCAACTTCATTTAAGAATTGTCTTGAAAGTTCAGCAATTTTGGTGGCTGTTTCTACCGATAAATCACCAAAGCTCAAACCTTGCGGCATAAGTTTTTTGTTTACCAAATTATGCCACTGATTTTTAACCTCTTTGAAAGTTGTAGCTTTACGAGCAAGAAAATCTTTTTTTATTTCTTTTTCATGTGTCAAAAGTTGTTGTATTCTGGACTTGTCTAATCCGGGCAAAGTCATAGATGTAACTTTTAGGGCATTTTTGGAATATAAATACAGTGCCGGACCATAGTTGAATGGGTCACATATTTCCGGACCGGTAGGGTTGTCAGTATTAACGCGGCCAGACATCAATGAAAAATTAAATTTTTTGCCGTTAGATTTTGTACGAGCAGCCTGATTTACAAATTTATAGCAAGAGTGAAATAAGTTATATCCGTTTTCATCAGCTGTATTATCTCCACCTCTTCTGTCTCTTTGGCGCATACCTCCCAAATGGTCGGAAAAATCGAAGAAAAAATCGTTTTCAAGTTCGGTGCGTAATTCGTTGCATAAAGTATTGCAGTCTTCGGGAGTCAATACGGCGCGATATGTTTGTCGAACATCATCGATTAATACTTGTAAAAATCTTTCGGCATAAGGGAAAGTCTGCGGATTAAAAGGCACATTTTCTTCGGTACGATATGTTGCATAAAGTGGTGCCGATGTATCCATATATGAAAATTCGGGTTTGTGATTTACAACTTCTTGACTATATTTATTCATTTTTTCCTCTGATTCTATTTTTTTACACACACAACAGCAGCCTATCTATTTTCACCCTCCGGACGCCTAGGCTGCCATTAGTCGGCAAAAACGTCAGAGGCTGATAATAAGGATAATGTTTAGAATCAGAGCAATGTTTATAATTGAATTTTGCAAAAGGAAAACCCCACTGTTATTGTTAACAGTGGCAGACAAAACAGATATGTTATTAGCGTTTGTCATAAATTTTTCCTCACAATCAATCATTATATTATATCAGATAATAAATGTAAACAGAAAAAATAAGAGGATTGTTATTTATTTTTTTATAAACGGCTCAAAAACATTTTCGGGCGGAAAAGCTCCGCGGCGAACAATGTTTTCGACTCTGGTCAATATTTGATTGTCAAAATAAACATAAATATAACGAATATCATAATGTTGAGCACCGGTAGAATATTCCTCATCGGGGATTCCTGAAACGGTAATATAACGATATTCATATACCTGTTGCTCGTCTTTAGTAAAAATTTGTTGAGGCTCACCATATTGTTGTATGAGTTCTTCGGGTGTCGAAATATTTCCGGAGATATCTTTTTGTACCTGAACCACATTAGCAATTTCAGCGGTTCCATATGAGTGAGAACAGGCTGATAGAAACAATAAAAGCAAGGCAAAAACTTTATTCATTTTTGTTTTCTCCGGTTAATAATGTGTCTATCCATCGCATCGGTCTCGGTTCGATTCCCTTATCCGTTTGTTGTTGTATTGCACCTAAAAAAGCAGTAGGCAAAGATGAAATATCTTCGCTTAAGTTTGTTATGGTTATAACTTCTTTTTTGTTTGGTTGTTGCATATCATGGATATTGGTTTTTGAAAAAAGGGTGTTGGTTTTAATTTTTCCGATATAGACAACATCTTCGGGAGCAACGGCAAAATATGCTTTATAACGTTTTTCGTAATTTATGTGAGCGCTAAGGTATCCGCTTCTTCCGTATAATTCAAACTCTTCTAATACATAAGTTCCGGGATCAAGCATAAAAATACCTATATCATTTACTTCAAAAATAAAACGCCGACCTTCTTGATTTATAAAAGTAAATTTACCATGCAGTTTTATTGATGAGGGGACATTGTTTTCTTCTTCAATTATGACTAAAGCTTTTCCACCGCGTTTGAATATATCGCGATTAAATGTCGTTTCTGCTCTAATCACATCATTAGCATTCGGAATGTGAAAAGCACATCCGGATATGAAAAATAAAATTAAAAAAAAGACAATTCTGAACATTTTTTATCTCATCCGTTAGTGATTATAAATTGTAACGATTCGGATTTTTTATGCAAGATATATATTTAAGACTGCCACAAAAAATGTGGCAGCCGAGAGGAGAAAAATATTATTATTATATTGTCAATGTTACCATTTTATGATAATTGGTAAAGTAGGTACTTTAAGGAATAATAGTTTCTTTTGAGAAACTGTTGTTAAATTTTTATCTTTAAACAGGGATTAATACGTTGAAAGAAAAACAAAAATCTTTGACCGAAATTGTTTTTGAGGTCATTGGTGACAGGTGGAAAATTAAGATTGTTGAAAATCTTCTCAACGGGACAAAACGTTTTGGGGAGTTAAAAAAATCTTTGGGGGACATTACCCAAAAGGTTTTGACTTCTAATTTGCGTAAATTGGAAGAACACGGAGTTTTGATTCGAAAAGTTTATGCGCAAATTCCCCCGAAGGTGGAATACACCTTAACTTCATTGGGTAAAAAACTTAAGCCCACTATCGATTCCATGTTAGATTGGGGAGCAGAATATAAGGCAAAAATGGAAGATATTTCCAAAAAGATATTTTCTAATGATGAAGATAATAAAAAAGATGAAGAAACTCGCAATGATTAGCGAGTTTTTTTGTTAAAATGCTCTTAACTTTATGTTAAAATTTATAGGGGTATAAAATATTATTACTTTCTGGAAAGGTTTTATAATGAAAAAAATCAATAGTTTGTTATGTGTTTTATTATCCCTTGCTGTTTTTGGCAGTGTTGCTTCAGCAGAAGAATGGGCTTCGTCCGGCATGGTAGCTCAACGTTTTTATGACTATGCGCATCGAAACAGTCCTCAAGCATTGGCGAGAATGCAACGTAACGGGTATCATATCGACAGTATGAATGAGAACGGAGATACGGCATATTGTCTTGCCATAAAGAAAAAAGATAAGAGAGCAAGTGCTTTGCTAAAGCTGTATGGAGCAAATGTAAATCATAACTGTATGAGACAATTTTCAGAAGCAAAAAAATTAGAATATAATAAGGGCTTTGTATGGAAGAACCGATATATTGTCGGCGGAGCTCTTATAACAGGCGGAGCCGTTGCTTTAGCTGCCGGTATGAGCGGTGGAGGCGGAGGCTCTGACTCTGGTGGTTCCGATTCCGGTGGTTCCGGAGATGCAGGAGGAGATGCTTCCGGTGGCGATACCGGAGGAGATAGTGGTGATTTATCCCCTCCGGGTGGGGATTTAATCTATTTAGATTCTGTAGATTATGAAACAGAAGAATATAGAAAAGGTAATTTTTTATCACAAATTAAAGCCTCAACAGCTTATTCTCGTTTATATGGTATTGATGTAAACGGCAATTTAAATTCAAATCTTGAAAATGTGAAAGTTGGTGTTTTAGATACCGGTGTATATGAAGCAAATAGAGATTTTGGTCACACTTATATTTCTGGGTTTAACCAAGATTATGGTCCTTGTCGTGGCGATGACAGAATTAATTGTTGGTATTTTCAAAATGGGGAAGCAATCCTTAATACTGATAATCCTTATGATGGGCAATCAACTCATTGGGAGCCGATTAGTAAAGAAAATTTTGATAAGTGGGCGGCTGATTATAATGATGATTATGATTGGGATAATGATTCTGTAAACTTTAATCCGGAACGTCCGATAGTTGAGGGATATAATAATATAACAAATTCCGATACTATGCATGGAACTCACGTTGCCGGTATTATTGCTGCGGATAAAAATGATGAAAATATGCATGGTGTGGCTTTTTCTAATGCGAGTATAGTAGCAGGGCGTTGGGATTTTAGATCTCCTATAACGACAGCTATAGATAAAATGATTGATTTGGGTGCACAGATTATCAATATGAGTTTTGGTCTGGATGCAACAGTGTATGACGCTTCTTTATTGGATAGCATATCCCCGGGAGATGGTATGTATAGTATTATAGAATACTATGACTTAGATAGAAAATTTTTACAAGGTGTTCGCAATGCCGCCGCTAATAATGTGATTTTGGTTATGGCAGCCGGAAATGAAAATCATCACAATCCGGGATTACATAATGGTGTCCCTCTTATGACTGAGTTTAGTGAAACTTTAAAAAACCTTTTTGTTACCGTAGTCGCTGTAGATAGTAGTGGGAGACTTGCGTCTTATTCTAATAAGTGTGGGGTAACAAAAGAATACTGTATTGCAGCTCCCGGAGGAAAAGAAGGAGATGTGATTTATTCAACAGGAACCTATGACTATGAAATGATCGGTCAAGCAGGTACTTCTATGGCTGCACCGGTAGTTTCAGGAAGTCTTGCGTTGCTTATGGGAGCTTATCCTTATTTAACACCTAAACAAATTGTTGAGCTAATGTTTGAAACCGCTAATAAAGAGGGAATATATGCAGATGCGGATACTTACGGACAAGGTATGCTTGATTTGGCCGAAGCAACAAATCCGCAAGGATATTTAGGAACCTTCGGCGGTAATAATGTAGGACCGGCAAGCGAAAGAATTAATATTGCTTCTTCCTCCATTACGGTACCAGCGGTATTCAAGGAGGCATTGGTTTCCAACATGCCGAAGAGTTTGACCGCATTTGATAAATATAATCGTCCGTTTGCGGTAAATTTTGCTTCATTGGTACGCACAACTCACAGTGGAGAAAA
>JAZRCM010000002.1:0-134524 GCA_045659785.1 Alphaproteobacteria bacterium | reverse complement strand
GGTTGCAAAAGCATACCAGTCATTATAGTCATAACGATAATATAAACCGGCTAAATAGCTATCGATGTCGATTTCAGAACCGATATTTGAGTAATATTTCTCGCCTTTACCGTCCATTTCGTAATTACCTTGACGATAAGATACGAAAATACCGAGTTTATTATTCAAGTCGTGTTGTAAATCAGAACCGGCTTCAATACCCCATACTTTTGCGTCAATCTCTACCGGAGCTTCGATTGTTAAGCCGTTGTAGGTTGTATCTACCCATACATTATGGAAAGCTTCTCCGTCCCAGTTATAGTCATAGAAACCGCACCCTGGGCAGAACAAACGATTTACACCGACTTTACGCATAATGTTATAAACCATACCGTTAGTTTGAGCTAATCCGGCAGATTGTAACGCTTCAAAACCGATAATTTCCGGTGCTACTTGTATAGGTCCTAAAGGTTGAACAGGATTAGGTTCAGGTTCCGGCTTAGGATTAGGATAACAATCTTCTTCATAATCATTAAGATTATCATTCATTGCCAATCCCCAGGTCTTTGCCGTTTCATCATAGTCAACTTCCCACATAAACGGACTTCCGACTACACGGAAAATCTTAAACGAATCTTCGCCTCCGGTTGTATCGTTTTCTGCAGTTGCAAAAACGATACTTTCTTCACCGCGAACATCTTTATAATTTACGATGTTGGCAATAACTTGAGTTGTACCGATAACTTGTCCGCCGATTTCTAACTGTCCGGTTTTAGAGTTTACAGCATCAACATCAAGACGCAAATACGGATTTGTCTCTCCGGTTGCAATATAATCATTTACGATTTGAATATGAGCATCTTTACCCAATACCATTTGTGTTGTATCCAAGGTTAAATCATAAACATTTTTAACTTCACTGTTAAAGATTACACTATTTACAACACATTGCGGGCAAACTTCTCCGTATATGTTAATATTATATCCATAGCCGTCACGAACAATTGTCGGGCCATCATTAGTATAATTTACATAACCGCCGTCAATTTCATCATCAAAGGTTATTGAGCCGTTGTTTTCAACCTCAAAATTAAGAGAGACAGCTCCATTTTCATAATCATTGTAAACAAAGATTGCATTATTAACTTTTGAGCCGTCGGCATTTTCAACATAGTTTCCGCTAAAGCGATTGTTTGTACCTTCAGTTTTAAAAGTTAAATCACTATCGGTAGCGATAGCTCCACCATAACCGATTTCATCTTCACCTATAACTTTTACATAGTTATTGATAAAACTACCATTGATAGTTCCTATTTCTCCCCAGTTTGAAATAGCACCACCATCTGCTCCAAAACCTTCTGCATAGTTACCGATAAAATCGCCGGTTATATCATCAATAACTCCATCGCCATTTAGAATAGCTCCACCTGCTGCATAATTACCATTACCTTTAACATAGTTACCGATAAAATCGCCATTTATATCATCGATATTTCCGTAATTAACATTATAAATAGCACCACCGAGAGTATATTCACCTTTTGCATAGTTACTTTCAAAGTTACCATTAATATCACCGATATAATTAGTGTTATAAATAGCGCCACCGAAAGCTTCATCAGCTGAAGCATGGTTTTTGCTGAAATCACCTTTGAGATCACCAAGAAGACTATTACTATAAATAGCTCCACCATAGGCGTAAGCGTCACCTTTGGCATAATTGTTGCTAAAGTTACCTGTAACATCATCAATATTTATGCCGTAATTGAATATGGCGCCACCTTCTGCATCATATCCTTGAGCATAGTTATTTGTAAAGTCACCTTCGATATCGTCAATAACCCCCATATTATTGAAAAGAGCACCACCACCGGCAAAACCATTGTTACTTAAAGAATAGTTACCGCTAAAATTACCGATAATGTCATTAATATTACCACCGGCATTAAAAATTGCTCCACCTATACTTTCACTTTCACTTTGAGCATAGTTATTGCTAAAATCACCTTTGAGGTCGCCAAGATAATTGCTGTTATAAATAGCACCGCCGTTTGCATAATCACCATAAGTGGCATTGTCATAAAAACCACCGGCAATCAAAGGAATTTCACCATTATTATAAACAGCACCACCTGATGCATTGTAACCTTCCGCATAGTTGCCTGTAAAATCACCGGTTATATTATCGATGTTACTGTAATTATAAATCGCACCACCATAGCCACCATCATATCCGTAAGCGGAGTTGTAGCTAAAGTTTCCGGTTATATCGTCGATATTTCCATACTCATTATAAAGAGCACCACCATAAGCATAGTCACCCTCTGCATAGTTGTTTTCAAAATTACCGTTAATGTCTCCCATATAACTTCTGTTATAAATCGCACCGCCATAAGCATCGCCACCTTGAACATAGTTATTAATGAAATCTCCGGTAATTACTCCTATAAGACCATTGTAATCATTAAAGACGGCACCACCATAGGCATCATTACTTCCGCGAGCATAGTTGCCGATAAAACTGCCGGTAATATCATCAATATTTGAGATACCGTAGTTATAAATCGCACCACCGTATGCATAATTGCTTCCGTTAACATAGTTGCCGATAAAACTGCCGTTTATATCGTCTATAACTCCCATATAGTTGTAAAGAGCACCACCGTAAGCATAACTGCCTTCTGCGTAGTTAGCTACAAAGTTACCTGTAATATCATTTATGTTACCGTAGTCATTATAAATCGCCCCACCGAGTGCATCACTATCTGAAGATAACAAATAGTTTTCCAAAAAGTCTGCAGTTAAATCTCCCATATTGCTACTGTTATAAAAGGCTCCGCCGGTTAACCAGCCTGAGCCTTCATATCCTAAACCGATAGCTGCTTTGTCTTCATCTCCGGTGTATCCGAAAAAGAACTCATTACCGCCAATCAATACGGAACTGTAATCAGACTTATTACTTTCATCCCAAGCGATATTAGGGGATGTAAGTGAGTTAAGATAATCTGCGGTAACTTCAGTTGTTTCCGCAACGGCCGAAGATGTTAAAAACGTTCCGGCTAAAAGGGTATATACAAGCTTAGATTTCATAAGAAAAACTCCCTATAGTTTAAAGATAATTCAGCATATATTTAAATTTCGGAATATTCAAATAAAAAATGTAAAATTTGTTACATTTTTCATATTGCGGATTTTGTGCTTGAAATTTTAAATTAATTAGACTAAAATAGAGGAAAATATAAGAATTATGTCAAACTTTAATATTATTAAGCGCTATGAAAAAGATTTTTCTTATGCTTGCGGTCGTAATGGTATCTCTTACCACCGTTAGCGCACAGAGTTATCTCGACAATGTGTACTTAGAGGACGGAGTGGTGTTAACTGGTAATCAGTGGCATTTTAACTCGTACTCTGTTTTTGAAACAACTAACAGAGGCTATCTGCTTGTAACGCCTTATGGCTATTCTTATCACAACCTGCCGGAGCTCAAACCTTGGTCTATCGGCAATGATGTGATAATCAGCTACAGCCCTTATGTATATGAGGGCGTTTTAGGCTACTATGTTGTAGGAAAGAGGAAAAATTGGTTCTACTATCCGAGCAGAATTACGGTAGAGCTTTATACTCGTCCGGCTTTCTGGGACATACACTACGCAGTGAGCAATTTAAGATGCTTGGATTTGCGAAATTGGTTCTGGCACAAAAGTACTCCACCTGCGTGGAAACCAAAGCCTAGCCATATGCATCATCCAAATCCGCCGTATCAGCATTATCGACCTTCAAGACCTAATCCAGGGGTGAATCCTCCTCACAATCCGCCAAGAAATCACAACGGAAATGTGGGAAATTCTCATCCTCAAAGGCCTATAGGTAATAATCACGGCAATGTCGGAAATCCCAATCCTCAAAGACCTCCGAGAAACAACAATGGTAATGTCGGTTCTTCTTCTCGTCCAACCCCTCCTAGCGGTCAATCTGTAAGAACAGGTTCATCTTCATCAAGAGGGCAGAGTACAACAGTAAGAAGTTCAGGAAGTCAGAGTAGTTCTCGTCAGGGGACATCGAACTCTACAAGCAGAAGAAGATAACTTTTTCTGTTATGCCTATTAAACACCGTCCGTTTCGGGCGGTGTTCTTTGTTGCAAATTAAATAAAGAATGATATAACTGTCGTATTGACAGAATTTTTCATTATATAATTAATCCTTTAAAACTTTAGTGTATGAAAGCTCAAGAAGTTTCTCGTAATCAGGTGTTTAAGTATGACAACGGAGTTGTTATCAGACAGTACGATTTTGTATCGGACACCTTTAGACGTATCGAATTCATCGAGTGCGTTATGTATCAGGCTATCAGCTATTCGGGAAGTTCGCAGCATGAAGATTTTGATGTTGCCACTTGTTTGAATCGCGAAGGTAAAACCGAGTTGTTGCTCATCAAACAAGGTCGCATTGAGCATTGTCATTCGGTGTGCAAGTGCCGTGATATGAAAATTAAGACCTTTACTTTTGGCTATGATCGAGGTTTTGGAGCAACTGTTGAAGTATTTGAAGCCGAAAAAGGCGAAAAATATGCAGTTATCTACGAAATAGAAGGTTTTGATGAGTCGGTTTGTTGCTACAAGATTACGCCGGAAGACAGCTTGTCCCTCTCTGAAAACTTTTTGAAAGTTGCCATCAAGAGAGCAGACAAGACCTATGAGAGTTGCTAAACTTTTATCCCTATTAAAAAGAGAGCCGATTTTGTATCCGGCTCTTTTTTTTTGTTTTAATTTGCATATAATCTAATTTTATGTTAAAACATAGTACAATAATTTGATATGAGGATTGATATATGCAAAAAATCAAATGGGATAAATATGAAATTGAGAAATTAAGTAAAGAAGATATTAGCTCATACTTTGAAATGGCATATAACAATCCGGTTGTAAAAAATATGCTCAATGATTCTCCAACATTATCAAGGGCTACATCAAATTTTCAAAATTTCGGAAATGTTTTACAGGCATATGTCACAGCAACCGGGGATATGTCTGAAGAAATGGTAGAAAAATTGGCTAAAGATTTTGCTGAATATTCCGATAAGATATACCAATCATCAAATAACAGTAAAATAGATGGGATGCAGGTGTTCTTTGCTGACCACGTTTTACCGGCTATTATGCAACATCACATGCAAAAACAAGGTATGAAAGAACCCCTAACTTTAGAACAAACTGCAGTTATACTAAAATCAATAGAACTTAATTGTGCAAATAATCGTTTTCATACTCATTCTTTTAATGGTGCCTTGCTTAATGAAATACAAACCAATGGCTTTGATATAAACAAAGAACTTTTTAAAGAAGAATATAAAATATTGCGAAGTGTAGGCATGTATCAACCTTATCAAACAGGTAATTTGCTGTTCTGCGAACTGAGTAAGGCAAGTTTCGGTTATGCCTTATATGCTCCGGAGAGATTGGTTTATAGCTTAGGAGGAGATACTCATTCTCATAAAGAAACGCACTCTATAAATGAACATTTTACGGAAAAGTTTCAAGAATGCCTTACTGCAAAAAATCTTTCTCCGGAGGAATATCAAAAGGTATATTTAGCGGGTAAAAAAATACTGGATTTTTATTTCGGTGAAAATCAATCGTCGGTAATTGCATTTAAATCAGTCAGTAATGAGATTGTAAAAAGAGAAAGTGATACAGCTCATTCCGGATTACGATACGCATTAACAGATTTTAGACTTATATCTAAAATAGATAGGATTTGCGATAATGATAATCATCCTGAACTTAAAAAGCAATTTGCAGATGCTATTGAAGAAATTAAACAGTCAAAAAAGTATGAAAAAATGGATAGCTTTATTGCTGAGTTTCAAAAACTATATCCTGATAATAAAGTGTTTCAAGAAATATACAGAAATGCAGTTATTACCGCAGTTACAAAAGATTGTTTAAATAACTTTATGTACAACGGATGTGCTGACGGATATAGGGAAGACGGCGGAAAACTTGGAACAGATAAATTTAGTTTGGCGGTTATTCCTAATCCCGTTGAGCAATATGTAAGAAATGCTAAAATGATGCTGGCTATTGAAAAAGAAAATTATATGGCAAGAGAATATAATAGAGAATTATACGAACAAAAATATGGCATGGAAATCAAAACGGGGAGACAGCCAAGTGAAACTTTTGATGAATATTGTGCAAACAATTATTCCAATACCTATTTTTTGACTGCTCGAAAAAATGGAGTAAGAACAGAAAATCCTAAATATACGATGTGGAAGAAAAAAAGAGGGTATGACAACCCAAACAGCGAAGCCAGCAAAACTTTAGAAAATGAAATTATAGCCAGGAAGAATAAAAGAAATGTATCACCGGTAGTATCAATAAATTCATTTGAGTTGGTTTAATACATATTCAAACGACCGCTTCTTTTGTGTTTAAAAATGTCGGTAATATTTTTTATCGTTTCTTCGGAACAATTAAATTTTTCGATTAATCTTTCAGCTCGTTTGGCATTTCTGTTTTTTAAAATAAATGCAAATGGAGGAACATCTTTTACGACATATTGCAACATTGCCGTAAAGCATCCTTCTCCTAAAGAGGCAAATTCTCTCACAAAAGTTCCGCTACTGAGTTCTGCTCCTTTTCTAACCTGAACAAAACCGTTAAGACAACAGCCGGTGCAAATTACGGTATCATATTCTCCGTTACAATCCGGCAAATCGCCTAAACCAACTCGACAATTATGATGAATAGTTACATTGTTTAAAATATAACATCTGTTTCCGATAATGGTAGCATCTTCGAGGCTTTCATCATTATCTAAATCAACGAGAGAATAACGTAATAATTCAGGGTGCTTGAGTGATAAATGGTTGTTGCCGCAATCAATACTGCATCCGTTACTGATAAAATTATCATTTCCGATAATAACTTTACCTTTATAAAAGTGATAGCCGATATGTTTTCCCGATAAACCGATTATGGTATTATCTAAAATATGATTGTTGTTGCCGATAAATACATTTCCTTTGATATGAACGGCAGTTCCGATAAAATTGTTTTCGCCGATTGTGACATTTGAATCAATATAACAAAAATCTCCGATAGTCGTTCCTTTTCCGATTTTTGCACCTGGTTTTATTATTGTATTATGACCGATTTTTACATCTTCAGCGATTATAGCACCATCTTCAATCATCAAAATTTCCTTTATTATTTATTGTTTGAAAAATGGTATAATTTTTTATCTTGAAAATCAACCGATAAAAATGCTTTTTAGAAAAAATTGACAAAATATATTGATTTTAATTTATCTCAGTATTATAATCGGAGTAGAGATAGATAATAAAAGGAGGAATTTATGGAAAAAGTAAACCTTTTGCCTACCAACGAGGATTCACAATACTACCAACAACATATTGCCGGAAGACATGGTAAGGGTTCTACTACTATCGGTTCTAAATTACTCGAGGATGTATCAGACAAGTTTATGCTAAATTTGCTTAAGGAAACAGATAAAGCCTATCAAGCCGCTATTGATGAAAAAGGTACACCGGGACGTATGGTGTTTGCGATGGAAGCAGATAGACCTATCGGAACAAATGCTGTATATCCGATTGAAAATTTAGATAAAAGCACCGTTTTCTCTACTATTCGTGAGCCGGGAACAGAGGGGGAAGCCAAAATCAGAGTTGCATTGATTTCAGAAAAAGATATGCCGAAAACCAATGTTGCTCAGGTTATTATGGGTCATTATGGTCCGACTGGTAATGCCGGAATTTATACGATGATTTTCGGTGACGAAGGAATGCCCTTTGCTGAAAGTGTGGCAAAACGTAGCCCTGATGATACAGAATTTATTGCAAAATGTCAGAAATATTGGGATAGTCATGTATTTTTGATTACACCCGAAGAGTTAGAAGCCAATATTGAACAAATGAAAGCTCAAGGAAGACCGACAAAAACGCAAGAATTAGCATTAGCATCTTTTAGAAGACGAGAAGAAAAATCTCCGATAGTTCAACCATATACACCGGAAATTTCACCTAATGCAGTAAAAATGAAAATGTCACGTTCCGGTGGCGTAAAATCAAAAGAATATGAATAAAACTTCATAATCTAAAAAAACAAGCACCTTGTCTGTTATCGGATAAGGTGCTTTTTCTATACCAATTTTAATTTGACTTACAATCGAAAAACGATATAATGCGGACAAAATGAAATTATTAACACAAAAATATTATTGCTTATGGATCTTATTAAAAATTATGACAGAAAAAGGTTGCTCCAAAATCTCTGCTATGTAGATGAAAATCTTATGATTACGCAAGATGTGTCAAAAGCCGTAGGTTTTTTGGATTTGATAACTGACACAAACGGTATTGCTCGTTTTATTATCAACTTCTTCACTCCTATCGGAACAGCTCGCCACTGGAAAGATGCTATGGTTATGATAAAAAATTGGTTGGATGAAAAATACAAGGACCATAACTTAACCAAATATCTTTTTGAGCCGGCTCTTCCAATGTCTTTCTCCGTTGCTCTTTGCAATGAAAATGAATTTATACACGGCAAACACATAGAAGCTGCTTGGATGTATTTACTTTATGGGCAAAGATATGAATATGCCCCATACGGTGATGGTTTATCTCCGGATGATGGTGGTTTGTATTTCATATTATCTACAAATGCCAGTTTCCATATGAGAGAAGTACATTATAAAGATGAGGATGAGATAGGACAAATTTTTTGGGATTATATCGATGAACGAGACGACAGCAACGTAGCAGTTTATCCTGCGGTTATCGTAGATGAATGGCGTTTTCTTTACTTAAATTCATACCTTGATAGAGATGATTTGGGAACAGAGTATTCTTTTACCTACAAAGTCCTAAAGTATAATAATTATAAAGACGCGGAATTCAGAGACAGAAGTCTTGGAAAGCCTATATTCCAGTGTCAAATCGTTCTTGGAAAAGATGCATTATTATCACCGGGTATAGAAGAGTCTTGGATGGATTAACCTGATTAAGCAACCGATTACACAAAAAACCGTCAATTTGACGGTTTTTGTTTTATATGTATTTATATTTACAAGACAGCAAATATAGTGTATTTTAATAATTGCAGTATCAATTTTAAACCAATAGAGATTAGTACCATGTCCTATATCATGGAAAAAATAAAAACTATGAGGAATTCGTTGCATAAGAAATATGGCAAGGAAGACTGCAATGTAATATACCATGATACTTCGGATGTAACAGATATTCTTAAGTCAAGCATAGGAGAGAAAACTTATCGAATTGCAACAGCAGGATATTCGGCTCCGCAAGAAGGTTATGAGGACTTAACGGCTAAATTTCTTTCGGCATTGAACAAGAGGTTAAAGTCCGGTAAAACCGGATATATTACTACTCCTGCATTACAAACCGGTTCAATTTATGATATAACAACTCAAGTAAGCGGATTAAACTCTAAAAATGTAGCATTTTTCACAACGGAAGAATATTGGGAAAATACAGATTTAAGTTCTTTTAGAAAAGACTTGAATATGAAAAAATACTCCCAAGTTCCCATTCATGTTTTTCCGGATACAAGAACCTATGCGGAAGCAACAGCCAATGCCTCAAACATACTTATATGTACCGGTGGACGAGGTGTAGCGGTAACAGAAATTGTTGAAGCTCTAAAAAGAAAAAGCAAAGTGGTTATACTTATAAATGAAAATTTAAAAAATGAAGGAATAGACAGAGAAAGTGAACAGGTTGAGTGTGCTTCAAAATATTTTTGGAATATTATTGGTGACTGTCAAAAAGACATTCCGGAAGTAAGTCAGCTTGATTTAGATTTTTTAAGAACCCATCCGGGAAGAGAAAACCAACTGGTGAGATATTACTTTGTTCGTAATGATGAAGAGGCGGAAAGTTCGGCATTAGTGGCATCCGATTTTATTGGAGGCAAAACTTTGTATGATTTTTGGCCTGATAAAGCTGATGATATAGATAAAATGGTAGGACACGTCCAACGTCGGAAAGATGAAGAAACAGCATTTGAACATTATCTAAAAACAGGAAATTATAAACGTTTGTATGAATAGAAATAAAGTTTTAATAATAAAAAGCCGTCAAATCTGACGGCTTTTTGTTATTTTTGTGGTCGGGACGACTGGATTCGAACCAGCGACTTCTTGCACCCCATGCAAGCGCTCTACCAGGCTGAACTACGTCCCGAGTTCCGTTATAATAATCAGTGCAAGAAGTCGCGACTTCTTGTCTTGCTCCGTAAGTTTTGCATTTGATTGCAAAACTAACTTTGCTTCGGTCAAACAAATCATAAGCATCACTTTTGTTCTCTGTCGTTCACAAGCTCTGCAACGATTTATATTCTGAAGTTGTAAAAACTCTTTACTAAAGACTTTTTATAACTTCAGCCCCATGCAAGCGCAGAACCCAGGCTGAACTACGTCCCGAATAGTTACTTCTATATATCTCAAAACAATAAATTGCAAGCAAAAAATAACTTGTATTAATATAAAATTATGATACTCTTGTGCTCTTGAATTTTATTATTAATTTAATTAAATCATCGCAGTTTATGGAAAAACAAAGTTTAATTGACAAGGCAGTAGCAGCTTTTCAGATTAGGTTCAACAACACTCCGAAAGAGGTAGGACTTCACATTCAGACTGTTTATAAAGACAGTGTAATCTTTAGTCCTTCGGAAAAAGAGGCAATGTCTTTTATTACCAATCAAAAAGATATGCAGAATTATATCAGACAATGTTTTGTTTTCTGTACAGGATTGGTTGTGTATATGACAATAGGTCTGATTTGCTTTACCTTTTCTCCGGATTCATTTATCGGTTTTTGGATTGGAGGTGCCATACTTAGCATTTTGTTTCTCATTCTTACTTATTTCAAATCTAATAAGTACAAGAGAAACGAAAAAGTGTATAAGGGCAAAAAACTCATTGTTTACAAAAAAGGAGGAGGTTTTGTAGAACTTTAAACTGCCTGACTTTGCTAAAAATCCCGTCGCTTATGTAGGCCACGGGATTTTTTTATTTTCCTCTTATTGTTTTATCAAAATTTTTGATAAATAAAACTAATATGCTGATAAAAAGCACCAAACTTATGATAGCACCGCTAACACAAAACCAGTAGGGAGGATTAAGATAAAATATCAGATACCCGCCCATCACAAGAGCTGCTAAAAAGGGTATAGATAATAAATCGGCACTTATAAATATTTTTTTTCTTAAAAGGGCGAAAATAACATTTATTCCCAACAACCACAAAACTTCAAGAACAACAGCCATATATGAAATTTTACCGTTTTCATACCATGGTGATTGTTCAAAATCGGCAGTATATATGATAAAAGTATTATAAATTAAGGTCAGTAACAAAATGTTCAGAACAATAAAAAGACTCTTGTATATTTTGGGGTTATCTACCCAAAATATAGCCGCAATTAACAAAGCGATAAGCAAAATTTGTACTATCATTTAGTCATTCCATTCAATTAATTTATATTTTTCTTTTCCGTTTGGAATTTGAAAATGCCACCATTCAGAAGTAATGCCCTCAAATCCGCAATCTCGCATAATTTTTTGTAATAACTCTCTATTTTTAATTTCTTCAAACATTTTTGGACTATAAAAATTAATCGATGCCTTTTCAAAATGTTTATAATATTCATCAGTTTTACCGAATGCAATTTGACGTGCATATTTTTTATCATAAGCATCAATTTCGGTAGGAAATTTTAAATTATTTCCTCTCATATCGGTAAGGCAACAATCGATAGCTACACCATAGCAGTGTAATGAATTTTCCGGTTTTGAGGCAAATACTCCCTTAACCGGAATTAAATCAAGACATCTTTGATGAGCAACAGGAGGACGATAAGCATCTCTTATTCTTATTTTGAGATTTAATTTTTGCAACACTTCGGTAATTTTATCTAATCTGTTAACAACATCAATATGCGCATAAGCCTTATTTCCGAAACCGACTTCTTCATATACCGGATGTGATGTAATATTTTCAGGAACAGCATACATCATATCAACGATAAAATATTCGCTATTTTTTATTTCTGCCAAATTATTCTTTTTTAGGAAGTCGGTATCCATTTGTTTATCCTTTTTGTTCCCATGTTCCTGCTTGATTTTGTTGCCAATAAAATATATCAACGGACTGTTGTTTGAGTTCTTTCCAAAATGCACGAGCCTTATTTAAGCTTTCCGCAGAATTACCGTCAAAGATATTAAAAATTCTTTCATATTTTTGCACTTCTTCAACTGTTGCCTCCGCACCATCCACCAAAAACAAAAACTCAGCTTCATTCGGATTGTCATTTTCGGAGGTAAGCCATATCGGTTGCATTTCTGACATACCGTCTTTTTTGCTTCCGTGCGGTAAAAATGACTGTTCATCATACGTCCAGAGCAAACTGTTCAAAAAATCTACACGTTCGTTATTACCAATTCTTACGACAGCGCGTTTATTTATCGCATAAACTTTTTCAAGAAGTTTGGGCAAAACATCTTCTAAACGTTTATTTTGTAAATGATAAAAGTCAACTCTGCTCATCGTTTTTTCAACCTTACGGTAACAGTTCCCATGGTTCCTTCTTCTTGGTTTTGGATAGTCAATTTAACCGGTTGTTTAGCTCGTCTTGCTTCTCTTATATAGTTAATGGCAGCATCGGTTGTAAGCACATCTTTATTGTCAATTTGGGTGATTACATCACCTTTCTTGATACCTTGCAATGCTGCATCAGAATTAGCTTCAACACCTTCAACCACAAGTCCTAATGTTGAAGAAGAAAGTTCAAATATATCCAATATTTCCGGAGAAATTTCCAATAGTTTTATACCTATTTCATGAGAAATTTTATCATTATCATCCATCTCATCGGGGTTTTGCGGTTTGACCAAAGATGGAGCCGCAGGCATTTCTTTAATCATAATATTAACGGTTTCAAGTTGCTGATTTTTCCAAACCAGTAAAGTGATTTCTTTGCCGATTTTACTTTCTGCAATCATTCTTGAAAAGTCTTTCGGATTATTAATTTCTGCCTTTTCTATATTAAGAATAACATCTCCGACTGTCAATCCTACCTTTGCTGCCGGACTGTCTTCACTAACTTCGGATATAACTACTCCGTGAACATCGTTAAGGTTAATTGCTTTGGCAATATCTTTTGTTACCGGTTGTATTCTTACTCCTATCCATCCGCGTTTTACTTTTCCGTTTTGTTCTAGCTGACCGGCAATCCATCCCGCTGTATTAATAGGGATTGCAAAACCAACCCCCATACTGGCCCCGGTAGTAGAAAACAGAGCGGTATTAATACCTATCACTTCACCATTCATATTAAACATCGGACCGCCTGAACTTCCTTGATTGATAGAAGCATCGGTTTGAATAAAATTATCATAAGGTCCTGCTGCAATGTCTCTTGATTTTGCCGAAACAATACCTGCACTTACACTTCCGCCCAGACCGAAAGGATTTCCGATAGAAAGAACCCAATCGCCGATTCTTAAATCATCAGAGTTACCGAATACTACTTTTTTCAGTTCAAACGGAGGTTCAATTTTTATTAATGCTAAATCTGTTTTTTCATCTCCACCGATGATTTCTGCTTCAACCTCGGTATTATCAAACAATACTACATTAATGGAACTTGCATTTTCTATAACATGATAGTTAGTGATAATATATCCTTGTTCATCAATGATAAAACCGGAGCCTAAAGCTTGTCGTAAATTGCTTTCTGTTTCAATATAATCAGCAGCTTCAGGGGAAATTCCGGCTTGCGCTGCCGCAGCTTCTC
Source organism: Alphaproteobacteria bacterium (assembly GCA_045659785.1). Classification (GTDB taxonomy): domain Bacteria; phylum Pseudomonadota; class Alphaproteobacteria; order RF32; family CAG-239; genus JAFUYI01. Next base: position 120,694 of record JAZRCM010000002.1, on the reverse strand, counting down.
CGTTAGCTCCTTCGGGGATAGCAATATCTAATTTTTCCGTTTGTTGAATTGTTGAAATATTTACAACTGTCGGAAGCAATCTTTCAGCCAAATCCGCAAAAGATGGAAAACCGTATTGAGCATTTGCAGAGTTAGAAAGCAATAGTATTGATAATATATAACAGATTTTTTTTAGCATCTTTTTACTTCATAGCCTTTCTGAAAAATTGAAAAAAGTCACTTTCCGGAGATAATACCATAGAAGAATTACCATTAGCCAAAGCATTTTTATAAGCTTCCAATGAGCGATAAAAATTAAAGAAAGCAATATCTTTTCCGGCAGCATTGTTCCATATTTCAATAGCCTTCTCATCGCCTTGACCACGAATAATTTGAGCTTGCTTTTCGGCATTTGCCAAAATTATGGTTTTTTCTTTATCGGCACTTGCTTTAATTTTTTGTGCTTCTTGGCTTCCTTGAGCTCTAAATTCTTTAGCTTCTCTTTCTCGTTCTGTTTTCATACGAGCATTGATTGCTTGTAACACTTCTAAAGGCAAATCTGCTCGACGAATACGAACATCAGCTACACTTACACCGATTTGTGTTGCATCAACTTTAACTGCAGCACTTATATCTTCCATAATTTTGGTTCTTTTTTCAGATAACAATTCCTGCAAAGTGCTTCTACCCAAGATTTTGCGGATAGACGAATTTACGATTTCCGCTAATTTGCTTTGAGCTTGATATTCCGTTCTGACTGTTGCATAAAATTTAATCGGGTCAACAATCTTATAACGAGTAAAGCTGTCCACATCCAAACGTTTTTTATCATTAAGAACAACCTCTTGTGCAGGAGGGTCTAAGTTAAGCAAACGAGTATCATAAAATACGACATTTTGGATAAACGGCATTTTGAATTTTAGTCCCGGTTCTTGAACTAATCTTACCGGACGGCCAAATTGTAAAACAATAGCTTGTTCTGCCTGATTTACAATATAAACGCTGGTTGAAATTAAAAATACAACTAAAAGAGCAATACTGCTTAAAAATATTTTTGTTTTATCGTTCATTTTTGTACTCCTCTTATTTAACTGTATTCAATGGTAAAATCGGTAAAACGTTAGAACCTTTAGTCGAAGGGTCAACAATGACTTTATCAGACTTTTTCAAAACTTCTTCCATTGTTTCCAAATAGAGTCTGCGAATTGTTACATCTTTACCTTTTTTATATGCTTTATAAACGGAATTAAATCTGTCAGCTTCACCGGTTGCCTTATTTACAACGGCCTGATTATAAGCTTCTGCGCTTTGTAAAATTTGTGAAGCTTGACCATGAGCATTAGGAACAACTTCGTTACGATAAGCTTCTGCTTCGTTTTTAAATCTTTCCATATCAGCTTTAGCGCGTTGAACCTCGTTAAAAGCATCTACCACTTGTTTAGGAGGGTCTGCTTTTTGCAATTTTACACGCACGATTTCAACACCTGAACCGAAATCGTCAAGAACTTTTTGCAATTCTGATTTTGTATCATCTTCAACTTTACCACGGTCGCCGGAAATGATAGGCATCATCTCTGATTGTCCGACAATTTCACGAAGAACTGATTGTGCAGCAACACGCACGGTTTCTTCCGGACTTCTCATATTAAACAAGAAATCGTTTGCGTTTTTAATACGCCAAACTACAGTGAGGTTAATATCTACGATATTTTCATCACCGGTGAGCATATGAGTTTCGGTAAATGCATTATCACGATAGTTGTGTGCTGAGGTATCGTTACCACCCAGATTTATACTTCTTTCTTGAGTCATACTGACTTTAATAACCTCTTCAATCGGGTAGGGCAGGTGATAATGAAGTCCGGGGGCTGTAGTATCTACATATTTTCCAAAACGAAGGACAACACCGTTTTCGTTGGTTTGAACCTGATAAAAACCGGTAGCTAACCACAAAGCAATAACAATAAGTATCCACCAAGCCGGACGAATATTAAGGTTCGGCTTTTGTGTCTTTTTTATCTTTTGAAATTTGATTATTTTTTCCGGTTCCTTGTTATCCCAAGGATTTTCAATATTTTCATTATCCCACGGATTTTTCATATTTGCCATATTTTTTACCTCATTACAGTTTATTTTATTGCATTGCTTCAATATATATTATAAACATTCTAAAAACAATTAGCGATGTCATAATATCAACAGGAGGTTTAATATGACAGATAATGCTGTAATTAAGGCAGTTGCGGAAAAATATTTTGCATCGGAATATATAGAAAGTGTCAACTTATTTAAGGGAAGAGCTATTGTAACACTGATAAATATACCGGAAGATGCTCAAAAATCAGAGAGCTTAAAACAAGAATTATTAACCCTTGACGGAGTTGAAAAGGTTTCTGTTGTATATACGGCAACAAAAGACAGTGAAGCAGATAAACACTGGAAAATCAGAGGTGTTAAGAAAATTATAGCGGTTGCTTCAGGTAAGGGCGGTGTCGGAAAATCGACAACAGCCGTTAATATTGCACTTGCTCTGAAAAGACAAGGACAAAAAGTTGCTTTATTCGATGCTGATATTTATGGTCCGTCAATTCCGACAATGCTCGGATATGAAGGTGTTGTTCCTGTTTCTTATGATGGTCAAACCTTTGAGCCTTTTGATGTTATGGGGATTAAGAGTATGTCTATCGGAACTCTTGTTTCTCGAGATACACCACTGATTTGGAGAGGTCCGAAAGCTTGCGGAGCATTGCAACAACTGTTAAGTGACGTAAACTGGGGCGAAATTGATATTATGGTTATAGATATGCCTCCGGGAACTGGAGATATTCAAATAACTTTATCTCAACAAGTCAGACTTAATGGTGCGGTTATTGTTTCTACTCCGCAGGATATTGCGTTGATAGATGCGGTTAAAGGTGTAAATATGTTCAAAGCCGTAAATGTTCCGATTTTGGGTGTGGTTGAAAATATGAGCTATCATCTTTGTGAAAAATGCGGACATAAGGAATATGTATTCGGAGAACACGGTGCTCAAGATACAGCAAAGAAAATTGAGGTCGATTTCTTAGGTGAAGTTCCGCTTAATATAAAAATTCGTACTCATGCAGACGAGGGAAAACCCATTGTTATTGCTGAGCCTGATAGTGAATTTGCAAAGGCATATTTAGATATTGCTGATAAAATTATCACAAAGCTGAAATAATCAAAATATTTAGCAAGGCACAAAAAAGCGGGGAAAGTTTTCCCCGCTTTTCTCTGTGTTTATGGTTAGCCGTTACCTTGGTTGCCTCCTCGCATTTGTGCAACATAACCTACCGCTTCAACCTGTTGTGCTAACTTATCTTTACTAACTTCAATACTTTGAGTTCCGGTTTCTTTTGTGAAATCTTCCGGATTTCGATATTGAATAGTTCCGTTTTCTTGTTTTACAACAAATTTTGCGGTTTCGGATTTTAATTTTGCTACACGGGGTATACTAACTTCACGAGCATTCAATATAGCATCAATAACCGGAGCATTTTTAGGAGTGTTACCTCGCACGGTTGCTAATACAGCCATTTGTTCATCAATAGAAAGTGCATCTATACCCATATGTGAAGCATATTTATCCTTTACTGTGGCGTAAGTTGCCCTACTAATCAGATATGATGCAATAGCATCATCTTCAGACATATTCTCTTGAAATCCCATGCGTTTGCAATATTGAAGAGCCATATCTTTATTATAAGTTTCTTTCCCTTCTACAACCACCTCAGGAAGTGTAGTTTCCGGCATTGATATGGTATTTTCTATATTATCCTTCTTAACATCATCTTTTTCGCTGTTTTCACAAGATTTAGTACCTAACAATCCTAAAAGTGCAACCGTTCCGATAAGGGCTACTTCTTTAGCATTTCGTTTAGTCCAATCCCATGCTATTTTAGCTTTTTCTCCAATCCATCCGAAGAGTCCTTTTTTCTTCTTGTCGTCTGAAGGAGTTATGTTTTCATTCCCCTTATCATCAGAAGGAACAACCAGATTATCATTGCCTTCATTACCATGAGGAATAACAACAGGAATTATTGTAGGTCCGCCTCTACCTCTATCTTGCTCTTGTTCTTTTATGCGTTTATCAATTGCATCTTTCCATTTACGAGCAATCGGGTTAGTTGAAGCACGTCCTTTTTTGTCATAATCATAACCGAATTCTTGCATAAATTCGTCAGCATCTTTCAGCTCTTCATCAGTTGTCTTTTTCGGATCAGTCATTTTGTATGTACGAGCTTGGTCGGTAAGGCTCTTTATAGCATAAGCTTTTTGACCTTCCGATTGTGTCGGATGATTTTGAATAGCATGTTTGATAATAATCCAATCACGCAAAGTTCTGTCTGCCGGTTTCTTCTTCATTGCTTCAGCAATTTCTTCTTTGCTGTATTCTTCTTTTTGAACAGGAGATGCTTGTTGTTTTCTTTCTTCAGCCGGGATATATGTAATCAAACCATCTTTTAAATTTCCATTGTCATCAAGAAGAATTTTTGCTGCATCAGCATATTCATTATTTTTTAATTCATGAGCAATATATCCCTTTGTTTTTTCCATAAAAACTTCAGCGGGAAGGTCGTTTGCATCAAGAGAAATACTAATTTTTTTATTAAATTCTTCAATAGCTTGTTTCCTTTCATCTTCTGATTTTGCAGAAGTAATAGATACAGCTAATTCGGGAATTATTTCATCTAAAACTTTAACGTGGTTTTCAATGCCTTGACTTCTTCTTCTAGCTTCTTCCCAACGTTGAGTTGGAGTTTTAATGCCGTGTAATTTCTTTTCAAAAGCTACACGTTGTGCTGCATTTGCAGCATCTTGTGTTACATCATAGGACATATCATTTTTAAATAATTTTCCTCTTGCATATTCTTTTCCGTATAATGCAACAAGTTTATCCATACCTAAAAGTGCATCGGGAGCAACATCAACTTTGCCTTCGCCATAATCTTTGATGAGTGCAGACATTTTTGTTACATGGTCTGCAAATCCGTCATTATGCGCATCCGCAACATTTTCTTTTTCGCCTTCTTTTCCAAAAGCTTCAGTCGGTTTCATAAGATAAACTTCACCGGCAGTCAACAACTCTTCAATTTCTTCTTTTGTATATGTTTTTTCTGCGGCGGGAGTAACATTTTCGGAAGCTTCTTTCAATTTTTTATCAGCCTGTTCCAACAATTCCGGCATATCGGCAAAACGTTTATTATATTCATGGATAGAGTGAGGATTTTTCTTATCCCCTACATGTTTTCCGTTAAGTTCATCAAGCAAATAACCTAAAGCAGCAGTTTCTTCGGCAGTCAAGCTGTCTTTTTCTACTGCGGATTTTATAACGTTAGGGAGTTGGTCACGCAACGGATTACTTACCAATGTTGAAGATTTTACAACTGAAGCCATATCTTGCAAGCTAACTTCCTTACCGTGTTCGGCATCATATCTTGCTTGTTTTGCTTGTTCGGGAGTTGCAGTAGGAACATCATGAACAACAGGTTTTGCTTCTTTTGATTTTTGAGCTTGTTTAGCTTCATAAATTCGAGCTAAAACTTCTTCTCTTTTTTCTTCTGTTATACCTTCATCTTCATCAAACTCGTACCCTGTTCTTTGCAACAATATTAAGTCATCAATTGTAACACCAAGGTCGTTAAGTGTATATGTTTTTGCCATGTTAAATCTCCCTCAAAATTTTATTCATTTATGTTACTATACAACAAAAATTTTAAAAAGAAAAGTGTTTTTGTCAATTTTTGTAAATTTTTATCCATAAGTTGGATTTAAACAGATATTTATGAATATTTAATAAACAAAAAGCAGCCTTTCGGCTGCTTTGCTTATAATTTTTTAGCTAAAAGCTCATTGACGATTTGCGGATTAGCTTTGCCTTTCGATTCTTTTATAACCTGACCGACAAACCAGCCTTTAAGGTTGGTCTTGCCGTTACGAAAAGCGGTAACATTATCCGGATTATTTGCAATAACCATATCGACAATAGCTTCAATTGCAGAAGTATCCGTAACTTGTTTCAAACCTTTTTCTTCAACGATTTTTTCAGGATCATCCCCTGTTTCTGACATAATTTCAAAAACGTCTTTTGCAATTTTGCCCGAGATTATGTTCTTTTCGATTAAATCAACCAGTTTGCCCAAGTTTTCTGCAGATACCGGAGAATTGTCTATGGTCAGATTTTTGCGATTCAACATTGCAAAAAAATCGCCCATCAACCAGTTTGCAACTTTTTTACCGTCATGACCGTTTGCAGCTTTTTCAAAAAATTCGGCAGTTTCTTTGTTTTCACAAATTACCATTGCATCATATTTTGTGAGCCCCATTGTTTCAATAAAGCGAGCTTTTTTAGCATCAGGCAATTCCGGAAGCTGATTTTTTATACCTTCTATATATTCATCACTCAAGACAAGCGGTGGTAAATCCGGTTCCGGAAAATAACGATAATCATGAGCAAATTCTTTTTTGCGCATAAATTTAGTTTGTCCGCTAACCGGATCAAACTGACGAGTTTCCTGTTCAAATTCTTCACCGTTTTCATAAACTTCAATTTGCCGTCTTGCTTCTGCATCAATAGCCTGCATTACAAATTTCACCGAGTTTACGTTTTTAATTTCGGCACGAGGACGAAAAACTGTCTCTCCTGTTTTTCTAACAGACACACTGGCATCACAACGCATAGAACCTTCGTCCATATTGCCGTCGCAAGTTCCTAAATAGCGCAGAATAGAGCGTAATTTTTTCAAAAATGCTCCGGCTTCTTCCGAAGAACTAAAGTCCGGACGAGTAACAATTTCCATCAAACCTACGCCTGCACGGTTGAAGTCGATAAAGCTCTTTGTCGGAGACATATCGTGCAAAGATTTTCCCGTATCTTGTTCGATGTGCATACGTTCAATTCTGATATCTTTTGTGCTTCCGTCTTCTAAATCAATAGATACAACACCTTCGCCTACAATAGGATATTCAAATTGGGTAATTTGATATCCTTGAGGTAAATCCGCATAAAAGTAGTTTTTGCGTGAGAATACCGAATATTTATTGATTTTTGCACGCAATCCCAAACCGGTTTTAACCGCTTGGTTCACACATTCCATATTTAATGTCGGTAACATTCCCGGCATAGCCACATCAACAAAAGATACATTTTGATTTGCATCACAGCCGAAATTTGTTGAAGCAGAACTAAAAATTTTAGATTTTGAAATTATTTGGCAGTGAATTTCCAAACCGCAAACAATTTCCCAATTTCCTGTTTTTCCTTCTAATATCATTTTATTTCAGCCTCTCAAATTTTGTTTCTTGTTCTAATATATGTGCTGTTTTAAAGATTGTTTCTTCGTCAAAAGATTTTCCGATTAATTGTAATCCCATAGGTAAACCGTCTTTTGACAATCCTACGGGCAAGCTCATTCCCGGAAGCCCGGCCAAGTTTACCGAAACGGTAAATACGTCGTTAAGCCACATATTTATCGGATTTTCTTGCATGGATTTATCGCCAATAGGGAATGCTGTAACCGGAGATGTCGGTGTTAAGATTACATCACATTTTTCAAAAGCATTGTTAAAGTCATTTTTAATCAGGCGACGAACTTTTTGAGCTTTAATATAGTATGCATCATAATAACCGGCAGAAAGAACGTAAGTTCCGACCATAATACGACGTTTTACTTCTTTTCCGAAGCCTGAAGTACGGCTATTTGTATACATATCATCAATGCTGTTGCCGTTTACACGCAAGCCATATCGCAAACCATCATAGCGAGATAAGTTTGAAGATGCTTCTGCCGGTGCAATAATATAGTATGCGGCCAAAGCATATTTTGTGTGAGGTAATGAAATGTTTACAATTTCCGCACCGGCTTGTCTTAATATTTCTATACCTTTATCCCAATATGTAGCCATTTCCTCATTTAAGCCCTGAGGACGATATTCGGCAGGAATACCGATTTTCAATCCTTTTACACTATTTCCTAAAACTTTTTCAAAATCCGGAACGGAAATATTTACGGAAGTAGAATCTTTTGCATCGTATCCGGCCATAGATTTTAACAAAATGGCACAATCTCGAACATCTTTAGCAATAGGACCTGCTTGGTCCAAGGAAGATGCAAAGGCCATAATTCCGTAACGAGAACAACGACCATAAGTCGGCTTTATACCGGTAACACCGCAAAAAGCGGCAGGTTGACGAATAGAACCTCCGGTATCAGTTCCGGTTGCAGCTGCACAAATATTTGCAGATACAGCCGCAGCAGAACCACCGGAAGAACCTCCGGCAACAAGCTTTCTTTCTCTGTGCCACGGATTGATAACCGGACCGAAATAGCTGTTTTCATTGCTTCCGCCCATAGCAAACTCATCCATATTGAGCTTGCCTAAACAAACTGCACCATCATTAAAAAGTTTGCTTGTTACGGTAGATTCGTACTGCGGTACAAAACTGTCTAACATGTGAGAACAAGCTGTTGTTCTGATGTCTTTAGTGCAAAATAAATCTTTGATACCCAGAGGAATACCTTCTAATGTGCGATTTGTTCCGTCAGCATATTTTGCATCAGATATTTTTGCTTGTTGCAATGCAGTTTCCGGTGTTTCCAAAACATAGGCATTTAAGTCACGATTATCTTCCATTGACTTAATATAAGCCTGAGTTAATTCGGTAGAAGTAAATTCTTTATTTTTCAAACAATCTAAAGTTTGAGCGATAGTTAATTTTGTAATATCAGCCATTTTTCTTACTCCACAACCTTAGGGACAACAAAATAATCATATTCTGCTATCGGTGCATTTTTCAAAATTTTATCGGCTTGATTTCCCTCAACTACCACATCTTCACGACATGCAAGTTGAGTATCATTTACGGCAAACATCGGCTCTACGCCGTCAGTATCAACTTCGCTGAGTTGTTCCACCCAATTTATAATTTTATTAAATTCATCTTTTGTGGCTTCTACTTTGTCTTCATCTATCTTAAGACGCGACAGCGAAGCTATTTTTATTACTGTTTGTGTATCTATCGCCATTATTAAATTTCCTTTTTTCAAAAAAACAGAGCCATTGAGTTTTTTCAACGGCTCATAATAAGGTTATCTGCTTTAAAATCAAGTATGTTTTAGCCTTCGATGAGCATTTTTCCACATTCTTGAGCATTATCAAGATTAATCATACCGACAATATGGTATCCGGCATCAACGTGAAGTACTTCACCGCTGACTGCGGAACCTAATCCTGACAACAAAGCTAATGCCATACCACCGACTTCATCTTGAGTGATGTTACGACGCAAAGGAGCATTAAGTTCGTTCCAGTGCAAAATTTTGCGGAAATCACCGATACCTGAAGCAGCCAAAGTTTTAATCGGACCTGCAGAAATAGCATTAACTCTGACAGCTTGAGCTCCCATATCTACGGCTGCGGCACGAACAGAGGCCTCTAATGCAGCTTTTGCAACACCCATAATATTATAATTAGGCAATACGCGTTCTCCACCTAAATATGAAAGGGTTAAGATAGAGCCGTTCTCGTTCATAATCGGAGATGCACAACGACAAGCTTCTAAAAACGAATAGCAAGAAATGTGCATTGTATTAGTGAAATTTGCCAAAGATGTATCGATAGTGCGACCTCTCAACTCGTTTTTGTCAGAAAAACCGATGGCATGAACAACAAAATCGATTTTTCCCCATTTTTCGCCAAGTTCTTTGAAACAAGCTTCAACACTTGCAGAGTCGGAAACATCGCACTTAATCAACAATGGTTCTTGGTCAAGTTGAGCAGCTAAAGGTTCAACTCTTTTTTGCAAAGTTTCATTTTGATATGAAATTGCGATTTGAGCACCTTGAGCATTCAAAGCTTGAGCAATCCCCCAAGCAATAGACTTGTCATTGGCCAAGCCCATAATAAGTCCTTTTTTCCCACTCATCAACAGTTGGTTACTAATCATTTATTTTTCCTTTGCTTTTATTATTAAACTATTATATTAAGTGAACTTGATTGAATATTTATAGGATTTAATTTTTTTTGTAAACTGTTTTTTTATTTGAGGTGGATTATGGAGTTTAAAAACCTTATATCGAAGAAAGTAAAGCTTTTTTCTGATTTTGTGTTTTTCTTAACCAAAAGAGCAAAGGCTGATGCGGTTTTCAGAGTTGCCTCTTCCTTGGCATATACATCACTTATCGCCATTGTTCCGTTGTTAGCAATAGGTATTGCCATTTTCTCCGCCTTTCCCGTTTTTGATCCGGTAAGAACACAGCTGGCTGATTTTCTGTTTAAAAATTTAACACCTTCATTTGAAGAAGAAATCAGGCAATATCTTGAAGTTATTGTTAAAAACTCCGGTCAACTCGGTACAATGGGAGTTAGTGGTATTGCTGTTACGGCGATTTTGTTGTTATCGACTATTGAAGACAGTTTTAATTATATATTTAAGGTGACACAGCCTCGTCCGATTGCTACTAAAGTTACACTTTATTGGACGGTAATAACATTGGGACCGCTTCTTTTAGGTACGGCATTTTCCATGCGTGGATATTTGTACACTCTCAAAAAATTTGTAGATGTTGACGGCGAAGCTTCTCAATTTGTAATCGGCTATTTTATTCCTCCGCTTATTACTATTGCAACATTGATGCTGGTATATGTTTTGGTACCGAATAAGAAAGTTTCGATATTAAATGCTTTTTGCGGTTCTGTTGTTGCCGTAATCTTGTTCGGATTTTTAAGAATGGGATTTGGTTCATTTGTAATGTCAAACACTACATATTCCACACTTTACGGTGCTTTGGCGATTATTCCCATATTCCTCATTTGGACGTATTTATCTTGGGCGGTGGTTTTATTCGGTGCGGTTGTGACTGCTGCGTTGGATGAATATCGACAACTGAATAAAATGGAAATAAAAAAAGTTATCGTTTCCGCTAAAAAGGGGCAAAGGATTATAACCGACTGATTTATAAAGACACCGAAAAGGTGTCTTTTTTGTAACATAACTTTAACATAGAATAGACAAAAAAGCTTTTGTTTTTGAAAAAAATGTGCTAATATGCAAATAATTGGCTAATTTTATTATTGAAAGGTTGTTGTTATGGCTGATGTAAAAACTTATTCTCTTACAGATTTAGGGATTTCTAATGAGGATTTGGGGTTGTTGCTTAACAGCGGATATGACTTGGATCAAACCTCCGGTATCAGCGAAGCTAAAAAAGATGAGATTTTAGCTAAAGTTTATGAGCTTAAGAAAGAAAAGTCATCTAAGCAAGATGAAGATGTAAAGCTTAAAGAAGCTATCGATGAGTTGAAGAAAGGTTTAGAAAATGCTTCTACCGAAGACGAAAAGAAACAAGTTCTTGAAAAGTTCAACGACACAATAGGTACAACCGTATATACGGACCATACAACGGCGGAAAATTCTTCTCATGAAGAAATTGCCAACCGAGTTACCTCAATGATGAAAGGTGTAGAAACCAAATCGATGGACGATGTAAAAACGGAATATAATGCAGAAGACATCGAATTGTTAATGAAACAAATGGATATTTATTTGCTCAAGCCCGAAGAAGTTGAGAATAGTGACATACTTAAAGCCAATAATCCGAATTATGAAAAAATTCACAGACAACTTTTTGAAGAACATGTTCAGTTATGTTCAAAAATCATCAAAGACTATGGAGAAGGTCGTATCAGCGTTACCCCAGATGCAATTGCTCCGATGGGCGAATTTATCAGCAAATTCGGAAAGGAGTATGTTGCTGATGCTCAAGGTCATTTGCAAAGTCACGAAAGCGGTAATAAATATGACTTAACAAGCGAAGCACAATTAGCCGGTCAACGTTTGGCCTATGAAAAATTGAATCCGCAAGTTACTGAGGAAAAAGCCAGTATTTATGAGAAAATTGAGAAAATAGAAAAAGAAGTAAAAGCGCAGAATAATTACTTAAAAGATTTACATGTGGCAATAGATGAACTTACTTCTTCAGTTGTTACGGCTAAAACAGAAGAAGAAAGAAAACAAGCTGTAGAAGAATTTAATAAAAAAATTAGTACTTCTATTGATAGAAATGAATGTTCGGTTGACAAATATATAGACAGAACCATTAATTATATCCCGCATGTTATAAAGGATAATGAAGCCGCTGCAAAAATTCTCCTAGATGAAGATGGAAAGTTAAAATCCGGTTTAGTTGCATATATACCGGCTGAAGAAAGAGGACAACAAGAAACTCCTGTTCAAACGGAAGAAAAAGACCGAGTAGCTTATCTTCAAGAAAATAATCGTTATATTCGTTCAAATGTTGCCGGAAAACACAGAACAGCAGAACAATGGGGTGTTTTATACGAATATATAGAGCACAATCCGACATTAAAAACTGATGAAGACAGACGCAAAGCTAAAGAAAAATTAGATGAAGACTTTGAGAGAACCGCAAATAACGGAGTTAAAAAAGCTTTTGCCGAAAAAGGTTTAGCTGTTGCCGCCGGTGTTACTGCGGCAGGAATTGGGGCTGCTGCTCTTGCTGAAGGTGTAAAAAAAGAAGAGCCGACAAATGTATCAGGAACAATTAGTGAAGACGAAGAGTTGTTGATAGATGAACAACCGATTGGTGAAAAACAGCAAGAACTGTCTGATATTGAACAAGGAAAGACAAGAGAGCAACAAAATACTCAAGGAGCTCGTTTGAGAAGTCCTAATAACTTTGAAAACAGTCAACGTTTAGCCGTAAAACAGTTAGATGCTATGGTTGATATGGAAATTATCAGCCGTGAAGATGCCGACAAACATTCAGCCGCACTGTTCGGAGAAGATTTAGTCGCTGCTCAAGAGGCATTTATGTTTGTTGCAGAATCAGAAGCAAAAGTTAAAAAGCCTAAAGAATATAAGAGCAGAGTTGTTGATAAACTTTTAAATGCAGAAGATTCCGATTTGCTGACACCGGAGTTAGCCGTATATGCATATCAAAATTTAGAAGAACGTATGAAATCGGCTAAGGAAGAAGAAAAAGCGGATTTAGAAAGTAAGCTCAATATTGTTCGCGAACAGATGGATTCATTACAAAGCAATTTTGCTAATGATGAAAATTTCTATTTAACAGACATAACCAATGTTGCTGATGCTTATGATGGCTATATGCACATGTTTAGAGTTCGTCAGTTAGATATTGAAGAAGCAAACAAAAAACTAGAAAAAGAGAAAAAATGGCTCAATAAAAATAAAGATGCAGAAAGAATTGCCGAAATAGAGGCGGAAATTAAAGCAAATAACGACAGAATAGAGTCAATAAAAGCTTCTACCGAAAAAATGGATGAAAAAGTTAAACCGTTTGATGAAATGTGGAATATTCCTAACGGTGAAAATCCTAAAGATACAGCTATTGATTTTGCTCAAAGGATTCATGACGGAACTAAAATTCTAAATAATATCAAGTTTGATGAGGAAACTTTAGGCAAGGAACTTCTTGAAACAGTCAGTAACTTCAAATTTACCGATAATGAAGGTAAACCGATACCTCAATTCGTTGATCCGACAAAAGATGAAAATGATCCGGCACGTATGAGTGATGTATGGAAACCGGGAATGGTTGTTGCAGAAGGAAGTCAGCTTGAAACAGTTTTGAAATTGGCCGGTAATGATGTTTTGATGCAAAATCTCGGTTCTAAAGAGAAGCTGACAAAAGACTTTATGGTTGAACAATTAAAAGAGAGAGTGCCTTTCAAATTGTTTGAAATTCATAATGAAGATGCAATCAGAAATCATTATGAAAATCCGAATAAGTTTACTTCAGACAAAGACCAAGAATTTGCTGATTTTGAACGACAACTGAAATCGGGGGTGAGCATTTCTCCGGAGGCTTATTCTTCCGCTATTGACAGACAAGTTAATCAAGTTGAGGTTTATGCTAATCGTTTAGACAGTAAGTTAGGTCGTGCCAATACTCAATTTATCAAGGCTAAGCTTTTTGCTCAAATTAAAGATTTTGATAAAAAGGCTAAAAATAGAGGTCCGAGTGTAAAACAAGTTAAATCAGGTTCTATTAAACGTTCATTGTTAGGGGCCGGTGTGACACTAGGTATCGGGTATGTAGCAGGTAGAACTTTGGCCAATGTTGTCGGTACCGGTGGTGTCGGTGCCGTTACTAACGCTGTTGCTCTGGGGGCTGCTGTTACAATTTCGGCAGGTGTTGCAATATGGCAAATTCACCGCAAGAAAAAACAAGCAAAAGCAGAAGGTAAAAAATATGGTTGGAAAGAGTTCAAGAAAGACAAAATGTTCCATGCCCAATTAGCCACTTCGGCACTAGCAATCGGTTCTGCCGCAATTTGTTGTGTTAATGCTCCTGAAATGGCAGGTCCTGCCGTTGCTGCGGCGACCGCTTGTGTTGTTGGTTCTATGTCCTTAGGTGCAGCAACCAGAATGGTACAAGTATATAAAGACAATCGAATTTCAGGGCATAATCGCCTTGTATCAGGTTTTTTAGGTGCCGTAAACGGAATGGCTGCAGTAGGAGGAAGTCTGTGGGGACGAAGCCATGCTATGGAATATGACATCACTCCGACACAACATCAGGAAGGTTTCGTTACGGAAAAAGGTCCTGATGTAAAAACATATACTGACGAACATATTAAGACTGTCACAGCCAGAAATGACGGCAATACTATGTATGAATATACCGGAGAAGGCCCTCATGATATTCCTGCATATCGTAATCCGGATAATTATACTCAACAAAATTGGTTTACGCCTGAACAACGAGAACACATGGTTTCTCAAATAAATGGGCGTTTATCAGAAGTAAATATGAAGGATGATACGGGTAATGCTGAAGTGGTAATGCGTAAGTTTTTGGCATTTGTACGAGAACATAAGTATATGGACTATGAAATTGATAAAGGACCATATACTGGAATGACACCAAGAGAGGTTGCCGGTGGAGATTATTTGGAATTGCATAAATCGTTGCTTAATGGGGAAAATTTGACTTCAGATGGTATGAAGATGTTAGATAACATACAACATGCTATGGAAGCAAACGGACATTCGAATCTTGCACCGGAAGTAGGTAAAGCTGGTTTGGATTCCTTTAATCCTGGAGATACAGGTATTAGAACGGAGGCTACTGTCATTAAAACTCCTAATATGGTTAATGATACTCCGGAAGTTGCCGGCGGTATGTTCGGATTTGGCTGGATTAAAAAACTGAAAGAAAAACTCCGTCCCGGTGCAAAAGCTGATAGAGTAGAAGCAAAAGCAGAACCACAAGTTGATCCTGTTGATCCGATTATCGATCCTGTTGACCCGATTATCGATCCTGTTGATCCGATTATCGATCCCGTTGATCCGGTTATCCCTGTTGTTGATCCGGTTGAAAAAATGCTGTTAGACGAATATAAGATTGTCTATGGTATTGATCCTATTACCGAAGAGGGCAAGAATCAACAATGGTTGAACTATTGCGCTCGTGTTGAGGAAGAACGAAAAGTAGCTGCACCGGATAAAGATATGAATCAATTTTTACTTGATCGTCGAGCTAAACTTGACGAGATTGTTGAAAGAAATCTTCCTCACATGAAAAATAGAGATACCATAGATGTTGACCGTGTGAAAAAAGACTATGAAATTAGGAAAGCTAAAGACACTCGTTCTCATGCAATGATTATCGGTGAAGTTCGTCAAAGTTTGATGCAAAGTAATTTGACCAGAGATAACTATGTTAATGCGATTACCTTAAGTCACTTTACCGAATATGCCGATATGACAATTGCCGGAGGAGATGCTTATAAACATTCTCGTGATATTTCTCTCAATCCGAAACTTGACGGGCACTACCAAAAAGAGGGAAGTAAAGTAAGCACATATGATATGAATGCTGCACTGTTAGGCGGAAAACATGTTGAAGGCGAAAGAGGTGCCGGACGTGACTTTAGAGAGCACTCCAGAAAACTTCAAGAAAAATACGAGAGGTAAGCAACAAAAAACTCGGGATTGAAAAATCCCGAGTTTTTTATTTTGAGTAAAATTAGTAGCATCTGGAATAAATAACATCCATTGTTGCTTTTTTACCGGTAAGCAAACATTCACCTTCCGTATTGCTTTGATCGAACGGAATACAACGAATGGTAATTTTCATTGCTTTTAAGATTTCTTCGGTTTGCGGGTCTGCACACCATTTACCGCGAACAAAAGCAACTTTACCTTCTTTTCCGTCTTCAATCCACTCATTGCTGTTAGCAAAATATTCGGCAAATTTTTGTTTTGTATCAATATCTGTGCGAATATTTTGTTGTAAGCGATTGTTTGCATTGTCAAACATTTGTTGTTGGATTTTTTGTAAACGCTCCTCAATAGTGTTTATAAATTCATCTCTGTTGACAATTTCTTTCCCTTCCGGAGTGTTGATTTTGAGACGTTCACGAACCATAAGGTTATTGCCTTCAATATCACGCATACCGACTTCAACAATAACCGGAGCTCCTTTTTTGCTCCATTCCCAAAACTTATCAACCGGTTTTTTATCTCTGATATCAACCTTAATTCTGATTTTATCGCCTAAAGGCATTTTTGTTCTGAGTTCTTTGCGAATTTCTTCAACATAAGCCAAAATTGTATCTTTGTCGGCTTCGTTCTTAATCAGAGGTAAAATAACTATTTGATATGGAGCAACAGCCGGCGGAACAACCATACCTTCATCATCGGCATGAGTCATAATTAAACCGCCGATTAAACGGGTGGAAACACCCCAAGAAGTTGTGTAAGCATATTCTTGTTGGTTGTTTTTGTTCACAAATGAAATATTGGCTGATTTCGCAAAATTCTGTCCCAAAAAGTGCGATGTTCCGGCTTGTAAAGCTTTGCCGTCTTGCATCATTGCTTCAATACAATAGGTGTCAATCGCTCCCGGGAATTTTTCGTGTTCCGGCTTGCGACCTACCAAAACCGGCATAGCCAAATATTTTTCGGCCACTTCACGATATACGTTGAGCATCAACAAAGTTTCTTTTTCTGCTTCTTCAGCTGTAGAGTGTGCGGTATGCCCTTCTTGCCATAAAAATTCGCGAGTACGCAAAAACAGGCGAGGGCGCATTTCCCAACGTACAACATTAGCCCATTGATTGATTAGCACCGGCAAATCACGATAAGATTTAATCCATTTTGAAAAGCTGTCAGCGATAATTGTTTCAGAGGTAGGACGAACAATCAAAGGTTCTTCCAAAGGCGAAGCCGGAGAAAGTTTTCCGTCTTTGCTTTCCAATCTTGAGTGAGTAACCACAGCCATTTCTTTTGCAAAACCTTCAACGTGATCCGCTTCTTTTTGGAAAAATGACAGCGGAATAAACATTGGAAAATAGCAGTTTTCATGGTTTGTTTCTTTGAATTTTTCATCGAAGATGTCGCGGATACGTTCCCACATACCGTAACCCCACGATTTTATAACCATACATCCCGGAGAAGCAGAATTTTCGGCCATTTCAGATTCTGCCACAACATTTTGATACCATTCGGGATAATTATTTTTTCTTAAATTTTTTAGAGTCATAGTTTATTCCTTTTTTCATAACGTAACGAAAAGTCCGCAATCCCAATATTGCAGACAGCGGACTTAACTTAACACTATAAGGAAAATATGTCTACTACAAAATGTCATCTATTTCTTTGAAAATTTTGTGTTCTTTTTTGTGTTTTTTATCGTGTTTTTCGTTTGAAATAAAATTTTTTCGAGCTTCTCTGTTTTTTTGCAGTTGTTCGTCGGTTGCTTTAGCTTGCGATAAAGCCAGTTCCTTATTGGCCTCAGCTTGAGCTTTCAGAGTGTTTTTTTGCTCTTGTGAAAATGCGGATTTATCAATTTTTCTGATAGCCTCATGATAGTCTTCTTCAATATCGGCAGTTTCTTTTTCAAGCCAATTTTTTTTCATATAATCTTTTGCTTCCGCATTTGCCGCTGCTGTCAAAATTGTCGCCACAGCAATAAGATAAATTGATTTTTTCATTTTAAACCTCATCTGATTAACTTTCATATTTGATATATTATCTGCTAAGTTTTTATCAAGGTTGCAAATTGTAAAAAAATTGCTTGCTAATTGTTCAAAAAAAGAATACGATTCTTACATATAGTAACACAAAACTATGTATTCGTATTAACCTGTTTGTGAAAAGGATTAAGATTATGGCAGCAGGAACAGTAAAGTGGTTTAATAAAAGAAAAGGGTATGGTTTTATTACTCCTGATGAAGGTGAAAAAGATGTGTTTGTACACATTACGGCGGTGAAAGAAGCCGGATTACGCACCTTAAACGAAGGCGATAAAGTAAGTTATGAAACAATGACTGAACGTGATCGAATTGTTGCCGGAAACATTAAGCTACTGTAATCATAGCGAATATAATAAGGCCCCGAAATCTTTTTCGGGGCTTTTTGTTTTATTTTTAGTGGACGATATTTTGACAAAAAATATCTTGAATTATTTGTCATTTTAAGATACAATATAACCCATAAATTAATCTGTGAGAAAAATAATGGAAAATGAATCTCAAAATACCGAATGCTATCAGCTTTCTGCCAGAGAACGCAGAATCTTTCGCCCCGGTTTTAAAGATTTTCAAGAACATTATGACGGGATAAGTACTCTATATGAAAAAGACGGAAAACAATTTTTATACTTATCGTCAACAGAAACAAAGCAAAAGTGCTGTATTGAATTAAATCCTAATATTGAGCTATCAGAACAACTAGGTTTAATTGCTTGTAATATTGAAGCTTATCGCGGGTATGCCATAACATCTTCAGAACAACAAGAAATTATTGTCGGAAATGAAACCGTTCCTTTGATTAATTATGACAATATTGAATTTTCCGATGGAGTTACTTCGGCAAAGAAATTATCGATAGATGAAGCTGCTTTGAAAATAGATCCGCTTTCAATGGACGGATATATAGCAAGTAACATTTATAAAGATAAAATTAATTCCCATGTTTCTCCGGAACAATTTGAGATGCTTGAATATTATAAAGCGGAAGGATATGAATTTATAAATTCTTTTATGGGAAAAGGTGAGTTACGTACCAGAGGAAGTGAAAAAATAACCCCCGAGTTTTGCAGAAAACTGTTATTAATGGATAAAGCATTTGAAGATAATCCTCCTTTGGAACATGATTTAGTTGTTTATCGCGGCAGTAAAAGTTACGAAACGGAACATTCATCTTTTATATCAACATCATTGAGTAAAAAAGAGGCGGAGTTCTTCTCGCCTGATAATGTCTATGTAATTCATATTCCTAAAGGGACTCATGTGTTAAGCTTAGATAATATTCCCGGATTAAGACGAGATGAATCATCTGCGGAAGCAGAAATATTGTTAAGACCTGCGGATTTTTTGTATCAGTCATCGCAAGGAAACGAACATATTGTGGGGATAAATGAACATAGCTTTCCTAAATTATTGCTAGAGGCTATGGAGAGAAGAAAAGATGAATATTTGCAAGGAAAATCAGCAGCTGATGTTCAGGCATATATGGAAAGTATAGAGTTCGTAAAAAAACAAGTCGGTGAAAAAGTTACACCTCGTGATAAAATGAGCACAATGCGGGCAAAATTGAGTGCCGGTCATTCGGAAGAAACAGCACATACTCCGGTCGAACCAGCGCAGCAAAACACCACACAAAGAAGTGCCTTAAACAATAGCCAAGAGCAAGATTTTTTAAAAACTTATATTGGTCATATTAACCAATATACAGGGTAAAGTCGTTATTTTCCTCTGTTCGTAATGTTGCCCCCATTTCTTGTAAATAGAACAATGGAGCATATTGTGATAAATTTTCCGGATATATGCCTTTTATAATGTTGTTTATCTCAATGATTTTGTTTTGAGCCAAAGGAAACAGGCTTGTAACATTTGTTGTTATTTGTTGGCTATCTGTTTTAATCGTGATTTTTCCGCCTTTAACAATTATATCTCCGCAAAGCATAACAGCCAACATGATAACTCGATTTAAGTCCGATTGCCCATCAATCGGAGATATATCTATCTCTATCGGATGATGAGGATTTAACGATTTAACATAATTTTGACTGATATTGTTTACCATATTTGCATTTTCCAAATTGGCATTATTCAGACCAAAAACCATACGGAAAAATTTTAGTCTTGACATCAGAACGGTAGAGCTAAAATTGAGAGTAGATTTGATTTCTTCCATAAAATCAATATCATCGTCTTCCATCAGTTCCAAAGCATTGGCGAAGGCTCCGATATTTCCGATTAAATCGTGACTTATGCGAGTGCAAACAACCTCTGTTATATTAAACTTTTTTTCCATAGCTTAAAAATTATATAAATTAGTGTTCATAAATTTAGCATCTTCTCTAGACATACGAGTATAGTCGAGCTCTCGCAACATTGGGTCTTCAAGCATAAGTCTTCCTGTCGAAGCTTTCATATACGGTTTATTTCCGCCTAAACCCCATAAAACTTCAGTCTTATTGTCCGGAGTGCCATATTTTTGGTTTATACGACGCCAAAACTCAAAAGTTTTAATATTGCGAAGATATTGAATCTTTTGACCGCTACCTCTGTTTACGTTAGTTATACCGGTAGAATAGGTAATTTTATAAACTTTGTTGTTAGTAAAATTACTGGTAAGCCAGAAGTTGACTTCTTCCTGACTGTCATATTTCATAAAACGAGCACTTTCCACATATTGGTGGTTAGAGGCTTTTGCAGCTTTAACAACGCAGTTATTCAATCTTTCATAACCGACAATTCCGGCATTTCGGCATTGCTCTTCATAGCGCCATTTAATAAAGTTAGGTATTTCAAATTTTTGCGAAACCATTTTATAGCCGCGTTTTAATAATGTCGACTGAGCCTGTTCTAAAGACATACGGAGCATTACACCGGAAATATCAAATACGGAGGCATTTGAGCGACCTGATTTTTTGCTGCTTTTTGTGAGACCTTCAAGGCTGACTTCTCCTGATGAGGTTGTGCCATCAGCTTTTGCATCTTCATTTTCTTTTTTAGAGTCTTTAGAGATACTTGCTCCTAATTTTTCAACCCATGTACCTTTGAGTAACGATTCTTTTTCTTCCGATTCTTCCTCATCTTCAAAATCACTATCATCATCGGAAGAGAATAGTTCTTCCTTTACATCATCTTCTTCGTCGGCTTCTTCTTCGCCCGTAATCCCCTTTTCTTCTTTATCTAATTCTTTTATTTCATCGGTTAAAGACTTGCTTTTTTTAGACGGAGAAACAGAAGAACCTACGGTTAGAGGACTTGTTTCTTCTTTAGGAACAAAAATTTCTTCCTTATCGCCTTTTTTCTTGATAAGCGGAATAGCGGCATCTTTCTTTTCCGGTTCTTCTTTTACAATACGGGGAATTAGCGGATCATTTTTCGCCGAAGTTGCTGTAATTTTTTTTGCCGGACCGAAAAGCATAGTATCCATATCGCCGGCAACAACTTCTCCACCGACAAATATAGTACCAAAAACAGTAAGATATAATATAAATTTCTTCATTTCTACTAATAAAAAAGTTAACTTTGCTCCATAATATATTTTTTTTTTCAAAATAGCAAATGATAATTTACATTTTAATCGTAAACGATTATAAACAGAGCAAAGAGAACAAAAGAGGTAGTTATGAAAAAGGCAAAAGTACATATCAT
This sequence comes from Alphaproteobacteria bacterium, assembly GCA_045659785.1. Lineage (GTDB taxonomy): Bacteria > Pseudomonadota > Alphaproteobacteria > RF32 > CAG-239 > JAFUYI01. Next base: position 99,031 of record JAZRCM010000002.1, on the reverse strand, counting down.
CGGAGCCGGTTTAGCCGGTAGTGAAGCTGCTTGGCAGTTGGCAAAAAGAGGGGTTAATGTGGTTATTCACGAAATGAAACCGCTCAAATATTCCGATGCTCATAAAAATCCTAATTGTGCAGAATTAGTCTGCTCAAATTCTTTACGTTCTGACGATATGGAACATAATGCGGTCGGACTTATGCACCAGGAAATGCGTTTGGCGGGCTCCATAATTATGGAAGCGGCCGATAAATGCAAAGTGCCTGCTGGTGGGGCATTGGCCGTTGATAGAGATGCTTTTGCCGAATATGTTACCGTCAAATTGAAAGCCTTGTCCAATATTGAGTTTAGTAATGAAGAAATTGAAGAATTGCCGGATGAAGATTTTGGCAGGACGATTATTGCAACCGGACCTTTAACAAGCGATAAACTTGCATCTTCAATACTAAATGAAGTAGGAAACCAAACGCTTTCGTTTTATGATGCTATTGCTCCGGTTGTTTATAAAGACAGTATCAATATGGATATTGCATGGTACCAATCTCGCTATGATAAGGGCGATAGTCGTGATTATATAAATTGTCCGTTAAACGAAGAGCAATATTATGCTTTTGTTGAAAACTTATTAAAAGCCGAAAAAGTAGAGTTTCATGATTTTGAAAAGCCTAATTATTTTGACGGATGTTTACCGATTGAGGTTATGGCCGAGCGAGGAAAAGATACGCTTTTATACGGGCCGATGAAACCGGTAGGATTGACCAATCCTCATACCGGAGAACATGCTTATGCGGTTGTTCAGCTACGACAGGATAATTTTGCCGATACTTTGCGTAATATGGTCGGATTTCAAACTAAAATGAAATACGGAGCACAACAAGAAATTTTCAGAACAATTCCGGGATTGGAAAATGCGGAATTTGCCCGATTAGGAGGTATTCATAAAAATACTTTTATTAAAAGTCCGATTTTGTTAGATGAGTTTTTACGTTTGAAATCTAAGCCTCACATAAGCTTTGCCGGACAAATTACCGGTTGTGAGGGATATATAGAAAGTGCGGCAGTAGGTTTGTTGAGCGGATATTTTACAGCTCAAGAAGTGAGGGGAGAAAATATAGTTTTACCTCCTGAAACAACGGCTTTCGGTTCAATGCTTAAACATTTGCAAGACGATACCAATATTGAAGATTTTCAACCGATGAATATTAATTTCGGTATATTCCCCGATATCAGAGGAGAGATTACTCCAAACGGAAAATTTCGTAAGATAAAAGGGATGGAAAGAAAAGCCGCCTATTGCAAAAGAGCATTGCAAGATGTTTTACCATGGATTGAGGAAATTAAAAAATCTGTTGATTTTGATTGAAAATTACCATAAATTTACGGGTGTATTCAGGTGAGGGGTAAATGAGCAATATTCACAAAACATTTAGAAATAAAACCGGAACAACAGTGTTTTTCGGTATGCGTTTGTTGCCTAAAGCAAAACGTGAGGCTTTATATACCCTTATCGCTTGGGCCAGACATTTGGAAGAAGTTGTCGAAAGCCCGTTAAGTGATGAAGAAAAAAAACAAATCATGGACGGTTGGCGTCGTGAATTTGATAATATCTTTGATAAAAAGGTTCCGGCTACCGATATCGGACGACGCATTTATAAAAATTGTATGCGTTTCAAATTACCTAAAGATGAATTTTTGAATATGTTGGATAGCGTTTCCGAAAATGTCTATAATCCGTTGCAGGCTCCGACAATGAAAAAATTAACCGGCTATTGCCGTGGTGTCGGCGGAATGGCAGGAAGTTTGTCTTTAAGAGTTTTTGGTTGCCAAGACGAAAAAATGATTAAGGAGCTTTCAGCATCTATCGGTACAGCTTTGCAGATTACGAATATTTTGCGTAATGTTAAAGAAGATGCAAATAATAATCGTTTGTATATTCCGCAAGAATTATTGATCAAGGCCGGTATAAATTCTACTGAGCCGAAAACAGTACTTGTTGATAAAAATTTAGCAATTGCTCGTCAGGAATTGGCAAAAATTGCTTCTGATAATTATAAAAAGGCATACGAGTTGGTCGCAACTTTGGATAAAACAACATCTCATCCTTTGCGTTTGCTCTTGGATATATACAAAAGATATTTTGATATAATGGATAATCGAGGCTGGGAAATTATATCTCCTAAACCTGAAATCAGTAAATTTCGCAAATTGCAAATTTTATTGAAAATCCTATTGGCTTCCTAAACGTATAATTTCTGCAACCAATTTTGAAACTCCGCTATCAACCTCTTTTATGGATTTAGCTAACATATATGCAGGAGTTGTGACAATTTTATGTTGTTCATCAACTGCAACTTCATCAGCTCGACATTCTTGGTGGATTGCACCATCTTCTTCAATAATTGAGGCAACTTTTTTATCATTTCCGATTGTAACAGTAATTTTATGTTCTCCCAAAACATGGGCAATTAATGCCGGAGCAATACATATAGCACCGATTGGCATTTGACTTTCGTAACAGTCATTTATTACGCGTACAACTTCCGGATTTACTTCACAATAGCGTCCTTTTGCTGCAAAATCACACAAATTTGTAACTGCTCCGCTCCCACCGGGAAAAATAACCGCATCAAAGTCTGCAATATTAAAATCTCTGATATCTTTTATATTGCCTCTGGCAATTCGTGCAGCTTCTACTAAAATATTGCGTTCTTCATTTTCTTCTGTCTTATGAGTAAAATGATTAACCACTTTTGTTTGCGGGATATTAGGGGCAAAACATTGATATTCGGCTCCTTGCTTGTCGATATTAAGCAGGGTGCATGTTGCTTCGTGAATTTCGGTGCCGTCAAACACACCGCATCCTGAAAGTATTACGGCAATTTTCATCTTTTTTCTCCTTTCGTACAATATAATCGTGAGAAAAATATATTTCAATAAAAATAAAATTTGACTTTTAGACAAAAAATGATACCATAATTGCAACAAAAAATTTTTATATATGAATGTAGGTAATATATTAAAAGAGCTTGCACAATACAAGCCATCGTTGTTTTTAGGGACGGAACAATACGAAGTAGATACTCTTGTTGAAGACTATCAATCTGTTTATGAGCCCTATGGTATCCACGTACTGGGTTCTCTCGAAACAAAAGGGATGAACTGCGCTGCGACGATAGTTACTTGTGACGAATTTTTGGGTTGCTTACCAGCCACCGCCGTCAATGTAATCCTCGTCAATATTCTGGATTTAGATGAGATTTATCTCAAGTTATCAAAGATTCTTCCTTAAAGAAGAAAAATTTTCACTAAGTGCCAAATAAAAATGTTTGGCACTTTTTTATTTTTGATATAAAGCTTATTAAATAAATATGAGGAAAAATCGGTGAATAAACTTATAGATATTTTTTACAAAGAAAGAGAAAGATGGTTCCTGTGGCTTCCGGTTCTTTTTGCTATCGGAGTAGGAGTGTATTTTTATTTGCCGACTGAACCGTCAAAATGGATAACTTTGACAATCATTGAAGCTCTTTTATTTTTGGCTTATGTTTTTCGATTTTATCCTTTTTTGTTAAAGATAATATTTTTAATCGGTGTCATCGTTATCGGTTTTGCCGATGTTCAACTTAAAACAATTTCTTTAGAGAAAAAATTACCTACACCTCCGGAAGGAACAGTATATATTCGTGGGCAAATTATGTCCGCAGATACCAATTATCGAGGCAGACCGAGAATTGTTTTAGGTAATATGGAAAATTTTCATAATGATAAAATTATGGGACAATATCGTTTAACCGTTATCAGAAAAAATCAACCGATTGAGGTTGGAAAATGCGTAGAATTGGTTGCTGAAGTATCTCCTATAATGAAAGCTAATCAAGTCGGAGGTTATCAACCTGACAGACGTTTGTTTTTTGATGGTATTAACGGAAGCGGATATGTTCCTACATCTGTTTTTGAAATTGGTTGTCATAAAGATTTCGGATATTTCAAAAGATTGATTGATAAATGGCGAAAAAGGATGACTGATACGATATCTTCCCATTTGCCGTCGGAACAAGCTGCGATTATATCGGCAGTTTTGGCCGGTAACCGAGATTTTATGACACAAGAACAAATTGAAAATTATCGAGATTCCGGTTTGGCTCATTTTCTTTCAATCTCCGGTTTGCACATGAGTATGTTGGCAGGGTTAATGTTTTTCTTTGTGCGATTTTTTATGGCATTGATACCGGCTCTTTCCTTGCGATATAACTCTAAAAAAGTTGCTGCTGTTTTAGCCTTTGTTGTCAGTACAGTTTATTTGCTTGTGTCGGGAGCAGAAGTTCCGACACAAAGAGCATATATTATGACATTTATGGTTTTGCTTGCGGTGATTTTTGAAAGACAAGCGATTTCGATGCGAATTTTAGCGATTGCCGCACTAATAATCTTAATTATATCTCCGCAAGCTTTGGTAAACATAAGTTTTCAACTTTCCTTTGCTGCGGTGGTAGCTTTAGTTGCTTTTTATGAACGTTTCGGCGGAAAAGTTGAGCGCTTTTTGTCGGGAGAAAATAAAACGTTATCGATAAAAATTTTGCGAGGTGTTATTGTCTATATGATAGGTATTGTTTTGGCTGATTTAATCGCAAGTTTAGCCACACTTCCTTATGCAATTTATCATTTTAATCGTGTTTCTTTATATACATCAATCACTAATTTTATAGCCGGTCCGATAATCGGTTTAATAATTATGCCGGCAATTCTTATTGCTCTGCTTACAATTCCTTTGGGATTGGCAAAGATTCCGTTGAAACTTGCCGGTTTGGGAGTAGAGCAACTAAATAAGTTGACCGAATATGTGTCATTATTACCGAATGCTACGATAGAATTATATTCTTTTCCTTTGTGGGGATTATTGCTGATTACATTCGGAGGTTTGTGGTTGTGTTTGTGGCAACAAAAATGGCGTCATTTCGGCTGGATAGCTATTTTTGCAGGAGCTTTGAGTATAATGACGGTTCAAGTTCCCGATTTAATGGTTGCAAGTGATGGAAAAACTATCGCCGTTAAAAATGAGAACGGAAAATTACAGGCATTTAAAGGCGGAAATAAGTGGATAAAACAAAATTGGTTATCAAAATATGCTTCATCAAATATAGAGGAAACAGATGATAAAGATAAAATAAAAATCCCTAATGTGGATTATGTACAAACACAGGGATTTGCCGTTTACGGAAACAAAATTAAAACGGTAAGAGATTATATCGGACACCGCCCTTGGAATAAATAATTTTATTTAATATTCATGCGTTTTCACGGTTTTGATTATTTTTTCGCAATTATTGTTTTCTTGACATAAAAGTATGGAGTGTTTCATTTCTTGTTCGGGAATATATTGAATACAAATAAATGATATAACTAAGAGCATTAGGTAAGAAACATTCCTTATGTATTTGATTTTCATAAATGATAAAATAATTAAAAGAAGTAGGCATATATCTACATAAATATATCTCACAATTGCTTCAAAAAATAAAGGACATTTATAAAACAAATACTGTAACAAAATTAAAGCGATAATATTAGGAGTTATTAATATTTTTCTATTCCATTTATGCGAATAAGCAAAACAATGTACAAGAGCTAAAATTCCAAAGATTGAAAATATACACTCGGAATAAAAAAATCCTACGTATAAGTTTTTTTCAATAAAATCTTGTTTACTAATCAAAGTAAAAGGGTTAAAAGGGGCTAATATAAATGCAAAACTAAAAACTACAATTAAAAAAAATGCAAAATTTTCATTTATTTTAACTATATAATTAAGTGCTTTCTTCATGTTTTTTCTCTTAAAATCAGAAATATAAGGATATTAGTTATAATAAAACCAACATAATGCAATTTACTTTGTATATAAAAAAGGTTCTTCAACAACCCATTCTTTATGTAATCTTTCATCAAAAAGAGCGACAAAATATGCAACTGAAAATAACGCATATATTAGTCCTAAACAACAATTTAATATATTTCTATAAAACTTACTACACATATTTACCAACACCCTTGAGGATATTTGACATATACAATCGTGTTGACATTCGTCCATTTGTTTTAATATATTATGTTAAAAATATGTTCACAAAAGGTTGCCGCTTTTTAACTCCTTGCTCAATAAAAAATAACTTCATCGGTTTTCTTTTGTTCACACCTTATACAATAAAAAAACAATAAAGTCAATTTATGATTGTATTTTATGCACAACTTTTTATGTATATTGTTGTTTTATTTCTAGTTCTAAATTTTTGCTTATGATATTCATATTGACTTTTTTCAGGTTAAATATTTTTCAATAAAGCTAGGTTTTGATTGATTTTCTTTCACTATATATATCATCTTATGAAGTTATTAATTTAATGTCTCAAGTTACTGCTTGGAGAAAAAGGAAAGAAGTTATTTCAATTAATGAAAATTACGCACGTTATGTTATGAATATTGAAAAGGAAAACAAGAAAACATTTGAGGAGTTCGGAATATAGCAGGTGCAAAAGGAATATAATGACTACTTTAATTCTAAAAAGTAGTTTCGGAAACAAAAACTCTCCTAAAATGTTTTTAGGAGAGTTTTTTGCGGTTAAAAAGTTTGTTCTCTGGTCTTGCTTAATACAAGTTGAGGAAAATCTTCTTTAATTTTATTCAAGTGCCAAGCATTACGAGCCAAGAAAACATCTTGTCCGTTGTTGTCTGCTGCTAAATTCATTTGGTTAGTATCGCAGAACTTTTTCCACATAGCTTTGTCTTCACAAGAAACCCAGCGAGCGGTATAATATTGTGTCGGCTCAAACATAACCGGCAATCCGAATTCGTTTTTGATACGGTCTGCCATAACTTCAAATTGTAACACACCGACAACACCGACAATCCATTCCGAACCGATAATCGGTTTAAATACGCTTGCACCGCCTTCTTCTGCAATTTGTTTTAAAGCATCTCCCAAGTGTTTAGATTTCAGCGGGTCAAGAGAACGTACCGATTTTAGCAATTCGGGAGCAAAACTCGGAATACCGGTAAAATGAAGTTTTTCTCCTTCGGTCAAACTGTCACCGATACGTAACTGTCCGTGATTGGGAATACCGATAATATCGCCCGGAAAAGCATCTTCCGCCAATTCTCTTTCTTGAGCTAAAAACATAACCGGAGTTGGAACTTTTATTGGTTTTCCGTCCCTAACCTGATGCAAAGTCATTCCCCTTTTGAAGTGCCCCGAGCAAATACGCATAAATGCAATACGGTCACGATGTTTCGGGTCCATGTTGGCTTGAATTTTGAAAATAAAACCGCTGACTTTTGCATCTGTAGGTTGCACCATTCTTTCAACAGAAGGGCGAGGAAGCGGTTGCGGAGCCAGTTCATGCAATCCTTCCAAAACTTCTTTAACACCAAAATTATTGATTGCCGAACCGAAAAATACCGGAGTTAACGCACCATCCAAATATGCTTGTTTATCAAAAGCCGGGCATAGTTCTCTGATCATCTCTACATCTTCACGCAACTTTTCTACTGCGTGAGCAGGGAGTAATTTATCCAATTTTTCATCATCTAAACCTTGGCAAGTTTCAATGGTGGCATTGATTTGAGACTTATCACCGGTTTTGTTCATTAAAATCAGTTGGTCATTAATCAAGTCATAGCAACCTAAAAAATCTTTTCCCATACCGATAGGCCAACTTGCCGGAGTAACGTCCAAAGCTAATGTTTTTTCTATATCATCCAAAAGTTCAAACGGATCTCGTCCTTCACGGTCAAGTTTGTTTATAAATGTAATAATCGGCACGTTACGCAAACGACAAACTTCAAATAATTTTTTGGTTTGAGTTTCAATACCCTTAGCGGAGTCAATAACCATTACTGCAGAATCCACCGCCGTCAATACACGATATGTGTCTTCAGAAAAGTCTTCGTGTCCCGGAGTATCGAGCAAATTAAAGGTTATATCTTTGTATTCAAAATTCATAACTGATGAAGCAACGGAAATACCGCGTTCTTGTTCAACTTTCATCCAGTCGGAACGAGCATGTCTGTTTTCGCCTCGAGCTTTAACGGCACCGGCTTGTTGAATTGCACCTCCGAATAACAAAAGTTTTTCGGTTAAAGTTGTTTTACCCGCGTCAGGGTGTGAAATAATCGCAAAAGTTTTGCGAGGATTTACTTTGTTTGTCATATTTTTCAACTCATTAAATTAACATTTTAGGCGGATAAAAACATATTTATTGTCAATTTGCAAGAAAAAGCTTAAAATTTAATCCACTTTTTTGATTTTTATTCTTGATTTATAAAAAAAAATATATACTATCAGCTAAAGTTCAGTGCGGGCGTGGTGGAATTGGTAGACACGCCAGACTTAGGATCTGGTGGCGAAAGCCGTGGGGGTTCAAGTCCCTTCGCCCGCACCATTCTTATATGTTTCAACAAGGAAGAGATAAACAGATGAAAGTAAAAGAATTAAAAGCTGAAGGCTTACAAAAAAAATATACAGTTACTATTGAAAATAAAGATTTTGAAGAAAAAGTAGAAAATAAACTCAACAATTTAGCAAAAACAATCAAATTACCCGGTTTCAGACCAGGTAAAGCTCCAAAAGAAATGTTGAAACAAAAATATCGTTCATCTGTATTGGGTGAAGCTCTTGACGAAGTTATCAATGAAGCAACAAACAATGTTATTAAAGAAAATAATTTGCGTTTGGCTATGCAACCAAATGTAAAAATTGAAAAATTTGAAGACGGTAAAGATATTAAATTTGATATTACTGCTGAATTGTTACCGGAAATCAAACTCGGTGATTTTTCAAAAATCAAAGTTGAAAAATTGATGGCAGAAGTTCCTGAAGAAGAAGTTAAGAAAGCAATGGACTACATTGTTCACTCTCGTCGTGAAACAGTTAAGGTTGAAGATGCAGAATATGCAGCTCAAAAAGGCGACAGTGTAGTGATTGATTTTGTCGGTTCTGTTGATGGTGTAGAATTTCCGGGCGGAAAAGGCAACGGTTATCCTTTAGAACTGGGCTCAGGCACATTTATTCCGGGCTTTGAAGATCAATTAATGGGTGTTAAAGCCGGTGACAAAGTTGATGTTAAAGTAAAATTCCCTGATAATTACCATGCTGAAAACTTGGCAGGTAAAGATGCTGTTTTTGCCGTTGAAGTTAAAGCTATTCGTCAACCTAAAGAAATTGAAATCAATGATGAATTTGCAAAATCTGTCGGTGAAGAGAGTTTGGAATCTTTGAAAGAAAATATCAAAAAACGTATTCTTTCCGATTATGAAAATGCTTCTAAAATGAAAATTAAACGTCAACTTTTAGACAAGCTTGATGAAGCTTATGATTTCGAAGTTCCTGCCGGTTTAGTGGAAGCAGAGTTCAAAACCATTGAAGAACAATATCAACGCGCTAAAAAATCAAATCAACTTGACGAACACGAAAAAAATACTCCGGAAAAAGATTTAATGGAAGAATATAAGAAGATTGCAACTCGTCGTGTAAAACTCGGTTTGTTGTTGTCTGAAGTTGGCGAAGAAGCTAAAGTAAAGATTACTCCGGAAGATATCAATGCTGCAATTATGAATGAAGCTAAAAAATATCCGAGACAGGAAAAGGCTGTTTTTGATTTCTATCTTAAAAATGCTCAAGCTGTTGAAGCTTTAAAAGCTCCGGTTATGGAAGAAAAACTTATCGAACATGTATTAAGTAAGGTGAGTGTTTCTGAAAAAACAGTTTCTGTAGAAGAATTATATAATTTTTCTGAAGAATAGTTTTCCTTTCATAAAAAAGCAAAAGGGCTCCGAATTTATTTCGGGGCTTTTTTGTTGATAAAAAAGTCCTTTTCTTTGCACAAGAAAAGGACTTTTAGCATCTGACAGATATCTGTTAGTCTGTGAGATAGGGGTTCATTGCTTTGAGGAAGCAATCGCAGAGGTCGTTGACCGTGCTTTCGGCAGTGAGCTTAAAATCTACCTGACAATCGAGCTGTTCTGATGCACGCTTGACGATATTCTTCATATATGCGTCATAGATGTACAGGTCACGATTGAACGTTTCAGTTCCTTTCAAGTCGAAAGCCAATCGTTTGAGCTTGTCTTCAGATTCAGAAGTAATCTCGGGGAGATAAATTCTGCCCTTAAGCCACATATTCAAAAGACGAGGACCGCGGAAATTGAGTTCCTCAAGAGTGATAGACATCTTTACTGTGTCGATCACGCGCTGCTTAGATACATTAGTTTTCATAACGTTATTGTTATTTTAAGTGAGTATAATTTATTTATAATAGATTTCAATGCGGACACTATCTCATATTTTTCCGATTCTTTCAAGTGTTGTTTTTTGATATTCAAAATTTATCACACAAAAAAAGACATCGGTGTGAAATCCGATGTCTTTTTTTTGTTGTTACCAACCAAACTTGCTAGTCGATTATTGTATCTTCAATAAGTTTGGGTTTCTTCGTAAAAACGCCATTGAATGTTGAGAAGAAGGATTTAAATTGTCCGTTCTTTATCAGCATCAAACGTTTCTTGTTCTCGGTCAAGAACTCCCACTGTTCAGCTCTGACAGCTGCCTCAAAAACTTCTTTCGAGTCAACAGCGGCTGCCAACCAAGCAGTCCAGTCGATAAACTCATACTTGCGATGTCTTGCGAGATAATCCCACTTCTTGTCTTCTACAAGAATCTTTGGGTATCCGCATTGAACGAGCCATGAATACTCTCCCTTGCTACGCAAGAACTCGCGTCCTTCTTCGGTTTCGCACATACGACGAATAGGTTCGGGGATAATAGAGCTTATCTTCTTGCAATGTTCATAAATAACATTGAGCTTGCCTGCTTTCATAAGGATTTTTACACCCTCGGCCTGCCACTCTGTACACATAAACCATCCGTACTGTCCAAGCTCTAAAACTCTGTCTGCCATATTGTTCTGGCGAAGAATTTTTATAGCTTTAGAGATAAAACCGCTTGAACCTTGAATAACCGAGGCACAGTGTCCGTTGAAGTCATTGATGATGAGATCAAACTTGCCGTGCTTGGCCAAAATCTCATAGCATCCTTTCTTGCAAAGAGCTTTCCAGTCCTCTACCTCCTCGTACATTGAAGGAGTAAACTGCTGATAGCAGTTCTGCCATACTTTGCATCTGTCGATTCTCTCAGCTATAAAATGAGCTGATTCAGTCTCTCCTTTGCACATGATAAGATAGTTCAGTGCTGTTTTGCTCAATCCCTTGAACGTAAAATCCGTATCCCAGATTTTATCAAGCACTTCGTCCTCTCCGCTGTTGTGAAGAAGGTCGAACAGATAGATGTTAAAGCAATAGCCTTTGCTCGCTAACTCGGGAAGTCTGTCATAGTTACCTTTTTGAATAACTGACTCAAGAACTTTGATTTGTTCTTCTGTCGAAAGCATGTCCGACAAAAATTGAATTTTAGTGTCCATAATTATTGAATATTTTAATTGATTTTTCTGATAATAGAATATTTTATTTTGACAAAAATTGCAAGAGTTTTTTTTGTCGAAAACGATGTTTTGAATAAAAAAAGAAAATTTGTTGCAACTTCAAGGTAAATAAGCTATATAAAAACTAATTTTTTTGCAAAGAAAGGAAAAACAAAAAATGGTTATGTTTATAACTTTGGCTTTATTACTGGTTTTCTCAACTCCGGTTTTAGCTAATCCGGCTTGCGCGGTTTGTACCGTTGCGATAGCTGCCTCACTGGAAATAGCTCGTTATTTTGGTGTTGATGATAGTGTTATCGGTGTTTGGGCCGGTGCGTTTTTAGCTATTCTCGGATATTGGTTAATAGCTTGGTTTGATAAGAAAAAATGGAATTTTCCCGGTCGTGATTTTTGGCTCATCAGCTTGAGTGTTGCGATGATAGGTTTTATGTACATTAAAGAATTGGTGTATAATCCTGAACCGATTTTAATCTTTTTCATTGATCCGTTTTTGTTTAGCGTAATACTTGGTGCGGTTACTTTGATTTTAGCGAATAATTTTTATCAATGGATGAAAGCTAAAAATGGCGGACACGCACATTTCCCGTTCGAAAAAGTTGCGGTTCCCGTACTTGCATTAGCACTTTTGAGCGTTTATTTTAACTATTATCCGTTGTGCCAAAAAGCAAACGAGTTGTATAATTTCTAGGAGATAGCAATGTCAAAAGAAAACAAAATAAAAGAATTTGTAGAAAAAATTGATGCAACTAAAAAAGTAAATCCGAAAGATTTGTCTTCGGATCAAGATTTGACCATAGCTATTATGAATTTAATATCCATTGAAGAACATTTGATGTTTTCGGGTGCAAAAACCGGAAAAAGTTCATATTATGATTTGATAGAGCAGGTTAGAGAAACTCGTAAAAATCTTATGTTGAAAGTTATTCCCGAATATGAGGGAGAAGTTTGGTGTATTTCTAAGCACTTGTTGTCTGCTTCTATGCGTTTGATGGAAGTAGGAACCAAACAACAAAGTTTAGGTCATAAAAAAGAAGCATATAAGCTTTTTGATCAATCTTATGAACTTTACTGCTTATTCTGGGGATTGAATATGAAATTGCTCAATCTTGAAGATGTTAAATGGATTGAAGACAGCTTTGATGATGTAAAAAAGTTGACTAAAGAACTTACTCAGCCGGTAGAGGTTGCAGAAGAAAAAAATGAAGAAGTAAAAGAAGAAGTTACCGCTTCAGGAGAAAAAAATACTTTTTCAAAAATAAAAGCATTTGTCCGTAAAGCAGTTGACTGCTGTATCGAATAAAAATCGTCAGATAAAACAACAAAAACTCCGTAGGTTTTAACAACTTGCGGAGTTTTTTGTTTGTAGGATTATAGCGCTTATTTATTATATTTCTCTATCAAACGTTTTGCTTCGACAATATCATTCATCGGTATTTCGATGTCGCCGATTTTTTGCCCTGTTTCGTGTCCTTTTCCGGCAATAACCAACATATCACCTTGTCCCAAATGAGAGATAGCATATTCAATAGCTTCAATTCTATCGCCGATACCGGTTGCTTCAGGACATTTTTCCATAATTTCCTTACGAATTTGTTCGCCGTCTTCACTTCTGGGATTATCGTCGGTAACAATAATTTTATCGGCCAAATTATGTGCAATTTCTCCCATAATAGGTCTTTTGGTTTTATCTCTGTCTCCGCCACAACCGAAAACAACCCACAATTTATTCTGTGTGTGACAACGCATGGTTTTAAGTACATTTTCTAAAGCGTCGGGAGTATGAGCATAATCTACATAAATCGTGGCTCCGTTATTCAATTTTCCGACCTTATCAAGTCTTCCGCATGCACCTTTAATATTTGGTAAATAATCCACGATTTTACCGTCAAATTTGCCGTTAAGGGCTGTAACCATACCAACGGCGCATAAAACGTTCATTGCTTGAAATTCGCCGATTAACGGAAGTTCTATATCATATTTTTCTCCGAAAATTTCCAGACATAAGCTTTGTCCGTCGCCATGAGCGGTTCTGTTTATAATTTTTATGTCGTTTCCGTTATATCCGTATGAAATAACCTTAATATTCCTTTTATCGCAAATGTCTTTGAGTTCTTCAAACTCTTTAATATCAGCATTTAAAACTGCAGTTCCGTCACTTTCCAAAATTCGAGAGAATAACTGTTTTTTTGCCTCAAGATAATTTTCCATTGTCAAATGATAGTCCAAATGGTCTTGAGTAAAGTTTGTAAAACCGGCAACTTTTATATTTACGTTATCCATACGATATTGTTCAATTCCTACAGAAGAAGCTTCCATAGATACATAATCAACACCGGCCGATTTTAATTCGGTTAATATTTGGTGCAAAGTAATGCTGTCCGGAGTGGTTAGTGTTTCGATATTATCCATAACATCAGATACAACGCCGATAGTGCCTATACTTGCGGATTTATAGCCTAAAATACTCATCATTTGACGTGTAAAATCGGCAATGGAAGTTTTTCCGTTTGTGCCGGTTATGGCAGATACAAGGGTAGGGATTTGCGGATAAAAATTAGCAGCCATTTTAGCGATATTTTCTCTCATATCACCACCGGTTTTTACAAAAACAACCGCACTATTTTGAGGAACATCAAATTCTCCGTCATACACAATAACCGAAGCTCCTTTTGTGATTGCATCGGGAATATATTTTTTTCCGTCTTGTTTTTTTCCGCTCAAAGCGATAAATAAACCGCCTTTTTCTACCTTTTTAGAATTTAATTCCATCGATTTTACATCTATATCGTGCGGATATGATGTTTTAACTTCAATTCCTTGAAAAATTTGACTTAAAAGCATTTTGCACCTCTCTTTTTTATGAAAAATATAAAATACAATATTTATTATTTTATTAATCAATAGTTTCTTTTGAGAAACTATTAGCCCTAAAAGTGCCTACTTTACAAAAAAACAATGCGTGATAAAAATTTATTTTGTAATAAGGATGCAAGATATGAACACTATAAGAAGATATAGTCTTGAGGAAGAAATTTGGAGCAGCATAATACATGGTATCGGTGTTGCATTAGGAATTGCCGCATTAACTATTCTAACATCCTTTGCTTCAAAATACGGCAATGCTTGGACAATAGTTTCTTCTTCAATTTTCGGTTCTTCAATGATTTTGTTATATCTTGCATCTACTCTTTATCATGCAATTCCCAATGAAAAAGCCAAAAAAATTCTCAAAAAATTTGACCATATCGCTATTTATTATTTGATAGCCGGAACATATACCCCGTTTTTATTAGTGAACTTACGGGGAACAATAGGATGGACAATTTTCGGGATAATATGGGGCTTGGCACTGACCGGAACAATTTTAAAACTTGCTACATCGGGAAGCGGAACAAAAGTTTGGTCAATAGGCTTATATCTGCTTATGGGATGGTTGATTATTTTTGCTTCTAAAGCACTGTTTTCCAACATCTCAAGACTTGGCGCAATCTTTTTGATTATCGGAGGATTGTGCTATACTTTGGGGGTGTTTTTCTACGTATGGAAAAGTAAAAAATATACTCATGCAATTTGGCACTTTTTCGTATTATCCGGAACCATAATGCACTTTTTCGCCATTTTATTCGGCTGTGTTTTAATTTAATGGCAGTATATCTGCTACGCAATTATCCCCGTTGAAGTTGTATGACGAAACGATATTATCTCTGATTATGAAGGATATTTTGCAATAATAACTTTGGTTATATTGCGGTAATCCGTAATTGTTATTATCGATTGCTTTATAAACAACCTGATTAGAGTAGGGATTTTCTTTTCCTTTCGGAGCATAAACGATATAAGTAAATATTTGCGTTTCGGGATTGACCGTAAAATTTTCATCAGGAAATCCCCAACTGTCAATTAAATTATCTTGCGAAGTTCCTACCATAACATTTAGTTTTTCAACAATATCCGGTGAACTTGTCGAACAAGCGGAAAGCATCAATATCAACAACAATATACGCATATTATCCTCCGTTAAAAACTGACAGAAAAGATATATATGCTCAATTTTTGTTTTCAACTATGATAATTGTTTTTGAAGTCGTGAATAATCCGCATCAGTCAAACGGGCGGTAATGCAAAATTTGTCTTCTTGTAAATCAGATTTTATGATTTCTGCGTTTTTATGCAACCAAGCCAAAAGTTTGCCGTCAGAAGCATTTATGCTCATAGTTATCGTTTTATACTCTTCGCCCAAAATATTATCGATTTTGCTCAAAAGGTTATCGCAGCCGCTACCGTTTATTGCTGAAGTTAGAACAATATTTTTATTGTTTTTCAGTTGATTAATTGTTTCTTGCGACAATAAATCGGTTTTGTTATAAACTTCTACATAATTGCGTTGATGTTCAATTTTATCCAGTCCTAAATGGTGCAAAACTTCCAAAACATCTTTGCGTTGATTTTTGTTTTCCGGATTTGCGGCATCAAGAACCTGAACAACAATATCTGCTTCGAGAACTTCTTCTAATGTTGCACGAAAAGCCATAATCAATTCGTGGGGCAAATCAGAGATAAAACCGACCGTATCGGATAAAATAACTTCTCTGCCGGACGGAAGTTTTAGCCGACGCATGGTCGTATCGAGAGTTGCAAACAACAAATTTTCCGCAAACACATTGGCCTGCGTTAAATAATTAAATAATGTCGATTTTCCGGTGTTTGTATATCCGACGAGTGCGACAATGGGGTAGGGAACTTTTTTACGGGCACTTCTTTGCAAACCGCGAGTTTGTTTTATTTTCTCAAGAGCTTTTTTGATTTTTACGATTTTATCGTCAATTATACGACGGTCGAGCTCAATTTGTGTTTCTCCCGGACCTCCCAAAAATCCGGCACCGCCTCTTTGTCGTTCCAAGTGCGTCCAACTTCGAACCAAACGACTTCGTTGATAAGTTAAATGAGCAAGTTCTACTTGCAAACAACCTTCACGAGTTTGTGCTCTTTCTCCGAAAATTTCTAAAATGAGGGCAGTTCGGTCAATTATCTTTGTATTGAGTGCTTTTTCCAAATTTCGTTGTTGTATGGGCGTTAAATCGGCATCTATTATTAATAGCTCTAATTGCGATTCTTTGCATATATTTGCTACTTTTTCAATTATACCGCTTCCGAAAAAAGTTCCGGGTTTGATGGAGCGGAGTTTTATGATTTCGGAATAAAGAATATCTAAACTTATGGCCGCAGCTAAACCCTTCGTTTCGGCTAATCTGTCTTCAGGCAATAAATCAGAATTGCCGACATTAGGATAGATAATGCCGGCTTTTGTTCTGATTATTTTATTTTCGAAACCTGTCAATGCACTTATTCGCTTGCAATGTCAACAGCAGAGCTTGGCATAATTGTCGAAACGGCATGTTTGTAGATGAGTTGTGTATGGCCGTCTCTGCGTAACAAAATCGTGGCATCATCAAACCAAGTGATAACACCTTGTAATTTAACACCATTAATCAAAAAAACAGTTACGGATATTTCGTTTTTTTGGATATCGTTCAAGAAATCTTCTTGTACTTTTCTTTCTGACATTTATTTTTTCCTTATTATTTATTGTTATTTTTGTACCCTGATTGTAATACCATATTTTTAATAGTAAAGAAAGATTTTAGTCTTATGCAAATATTCTCTCAGTCTTTTTGATTGCAGAAGGAGAGCAGAAGCATATAATTCTGTCTTTTATCTGAATGGCTTTATCCGATAAATCAAAATAAACGGTGTTATCTCTGATAAGTGCGCATACTCTGCTTTCTGCCGGCATCGGTAATTCAGATATTTTTGTTCCCGAAAGAGTAGAGTTATTATGTATGGTTATATCCCATACTTCTCCCAAGTTAGCACCTAAAGAACAAGCATTGTTGATGTTTGCTTTGCGAAGTTCCTTTAAGATAGAAGACATAGTGATAGATGTACGGTCTACCAAAATATTTTCGCCAATGTTAATAATTTGAGTATTTGCACTGCGTTCCGTTACCAAAGCGATGGTATTATCCACTCCGTTCTTTTTAGCGACCATGGAAGCTATCAAATTATCTTTATCTTCCATATTTACGGCAACGGAGGCATCAGCGGAATCTATGCCTGTTTCTTCTAAAATTGCTTCACTCATAATTGAACCGCTGAATACGGCGGTTTGATTCAAATGTTCCGCAAGCCATGAGGCTGATTTTACATCATCATCAATAATTTTTGTGCTGACAATATTGTCATCAATTTCAAGCTTTTCCGCTAAATATAAAGCAATTTGATTTCCGCCGATAATGACAATATTTTCATTAGCTTTATGTTCTAATCCGAAATCATGAACTAAATCATCTACTTTATCACTTTCTACAAGCAAACTTATTTCATCACCGCCGTGCAATTCATCATCACCGTTAGGGTAAATTATTTTTCCGCCGCGAACAATACTGATAATCATTATATTTAAGTCCGGAGCAGCCCGCTCTAAATGGCTTAGAGGAATTTGAACCAAAGGACATTTTTTGGTTATACGGAACGATAAAAGTTGAAGTTTTTTATCAGCTAAAGGATATACGACAGACATTCCCGGAATTTTTAAAACATTCATAAGGGCTGAAGCGATTTCATATTCCGGAGAAAATACCAAATCAACCGGAATACTGTTATCATCAAACAGATTCCCCCATGCCGCTTTGAAATATACCCTTGAGTCAATACGGGCAATTCTGCGGGGAATATCAAATAAAGTATATGCCGCTTGACAAGCCACCATATTAATTTCATCGCTGTCGGTTGCGGCAATAAGCAAATCTGCATTAGATGCTCCGGCCTTTTTCAATATATCAGGGTGCGAAACTAAACCATGAATTGGCAGAATATCCCATTCTTGAGCAATTTGATTTAACGCATTTTCATCGTTATCAATAACGATAATATCATTATTTCCTCGGCTCAAATATCCGACTATGCTTCGGCTTATGCTATTGGCTCCACCAACAATTATTTTCATAAATTATTCTCCTAAAGACGAAAAATATTCATCAACAACTGCAAAAGCAGTATCAAAATCGGTAGTTCTCACATATTGTTCTCTAAAACGTTTGGCATCGTGTAATCCTTTACAGTACCAACAAACATATTTTCTTGATAAGGCGAGGGCTGTTTTATCACCATAGTATTCCCTCAGTCCTTTTATGTGGAGTAATAATATGTCTTTTATTTTTTCTATATCAACAACAGGTGTTTCAATCCCCGTTTTCAGATAATTATCAATTTGTGCAACAAGCCAAGGAGCACCAAGAGTCGCACGTCCTACCATAACCGCATCAACACCGGTATAATCTATCATTTTTTTTGCCGATGCTCCGTCAACAATATCGCCGTTGCCGACTACCGGAATTTTAACTGCCGATTTTACATCTGCAATCAAATCCCAATTTGCCGTTCCGGAATAAAAATCACTTCTGGTTCTGCCGTGAACCGTAACATAAGAAGCACCGCTGTCCTCGCACATTTTGGCAAAATCAACTACGTTAATATGTTCATGATCCCAACCTAAACGAAATTTAACACTAACCTTTAAAGGAGTTGCATCAACTACGGATTTTATGATTTTTGAGGCAAGGGGTAAATCTTTTGTTAGGGCTGAACCTGAATTGTTATTGACGATTTTTTTTACCGGACAGCCCATGTTTATATCTATACTGTATGCTCCGAGTTCTTCAGCCAAACGGGCGGAATCTGCAAACAATTCCGCATCTCCGCCCACTAACTGAACGACTACCGGATAGGGTTCATCTCTAACATCGGCAATTCGACAAGTTTTAGGATTTTTTCTTTCCAAAGCATTGATAGCAACCATTTCGGAAACAATATTTCCACCACCGAAAGAGTGAACCAGATTTCGCAATGGCTTATCCGTGATGCCGGCCATTGGAGCTAAAAATACCTGACTGTCAAAATCCAAAATTTTCATTTTAATTCAACTTGTCCAAAGCACGAGCAATAATATAATAAATCTTACCGATATCTGCTCCGGAAATAACCGAGAGTAATACACTTGACTTTTCGCAACTGCGAGCTTTTTTGATAAGGTTTTCAAATTCGCTCATATAAGCTGTAACATCTCGTCTGAATTCTGCATTTCTTTCAAATTCATCTTTAATTGCTACAACTTGTTTGCGGGTCATATTTTTAGCCAAGTAGCGAACAAATGCATCTGTTTCGCCTTCATAATATCTCTTCCAAAGTTTTTCTTGGGCTTCGGCATTAAATACGGCATTGATATCAATAGCTAATGTTTCCATTTTTTCTATAATACCGGCAGCATTTTTCAAGAATGTATCAACTTTGGCATCACGATATTTTTTCTCAATATCTAACAAATCTTTACTTGCTTTTTTAGCTCCGATATCAAGTAATTCGATTTGTTTTTGTAATACACCGTTGAAGTTGCTGGTATTGGCAACAATTTCGCCGCTACGGGTATTGAAATCATCAATACTTCCTTTAATGTTTGACATAACCGAATTAACTTTATGAAGTGTTTCATCAGTTGTTTCGCTTAAAGATAAAGATTGCTGCATGAAGTTCTCACCGGAAACTTTTAGTTCATTGGAAATTCTTTCTGCATTAGCTGTAATTTCCATAATGGTCGCACGCAATTTATCACCTGATTTTTCAAAATATTGGGAGCTGATATTTGCGGCATCTTCCAATTCCATACCCAACGCTTTCAAGTCATCTCCCAAACCTTTTACTTTTTGATGAGCCATATTGGCTTTTTCGGTTAATTGGTCTGAGGTATCTTTCAATATACCGTTAAAATAATCTACCAAAGCACGTGTATCTTGTGAGATGTGAACCATTTTATCGTTTTGTGATGCAATTAATTCATTAATCTCTACCACACCGGTACTTGCTTCGGCCGTAACGGTATTAAAGCTTGCCAAGTGACGTTCATAGTCCTTCATAATCTTTTCCATTTTTGAAGTGGTAGCATCAGCAGTAGCAATGATACTGTCGGTACTTTTACCCAAAATAGAATGAACTTTTTCAATATCGGCAATAGAATTTTGAGAAGTTTTGGACATTTCTTCTCCAACACTCAATAAACGTTCACCGAGAGCATTTACTTCAAAAGAAAGTTTTCCTGCTTTTTCGTAAATACCATCAATATTTCCGTTCATTTGATTGCAAATTTCTTTCATTTTATCGCTTACTTCTTTAGCGATATCCTGCATATATTTATGTTGTTTAGACATAGATGCTTCACCCAAACGAGTTTGTGCCGCAACATTATTTGCTACGTCTGCAAGCAATTCTTTTTGAGTGGCAAAAGCATTTTCAATGTCAACGGCATGCTCTCTTAACTTAACAATAACACCGTTAAGTCCGTTCATGTGATTGTCAACTTGACCGACAAAATCTTTCACATCTTTATTAAATCCGTTGTTTGCACTTTTAATTTTATCAACGTTTAATAAAATGGTAGATGTTGTTGTGTCGGAATTGCTCTTCATATCTTTTAATATACCGTTGAAGCTGTTTACACTTAAACCGAATTCGCTTGAAATTTTAGCCATTTTACCTGAAATTTCATTGATGCTGTTTTCGAGTTTTTGATTGCGTTCTGCAATGGCATCGTCAATTTCTCCCAATCTTGCGATAGAAGAGGTTGATTTTTCTGCCACATCTTCGGCATGTTTACCGATATTTTGTTCCATTTCGGACATTTTAGCAAATACACGGTCAGAGCTTTCTTCAATAGAAGCAATTTGTTCTTTTAAGGAAGCACTCAAATTATTTGTATGGGCAGAAATCTTGCTGCATACATCCAAAAATTCGTTTTGTTGATGTTTGAATAACAAATTAATATTTTCTGCTTTTTCATCTAAAGCTTGAACAACATCAGAAACATATCCCACCGTATTGTCGGCAACAGAGTTAAGCATTGTCGATTGACTTTCAAAAGCAGATAAGATTTCGCTGAATTTATTGCCGGAACTTGCTGCAGCTTGTTCAACCATATCAGCATGGATTGATAAAGCTTCAGACACTTGAGTTGTTTTTTCGTCAATGTAGGAAACAAGGGTTCCGAATTTGTTATTTTGTGAAGATATAACATCATCGAGGTCGGAAACCTTAGCCAAAGTTTGTTCTGTAACTGCAACAAATTTTTCTGCTCCTTGTGCCAAACTGAAATTGATTTCGTTGGTTTTGTTAACAACTTCGGTAGAAGCTTGAACAGATGCGGCAAGTTGTTCTTTCAAACGGCTAACTGCATCATTTGCTTCTTCGGTGATAACATTAGCAGCACGAGACAGTTCATCAATTTGACGCTTGAGTTCTGCTTTAGTTTCTTCAATTTTGCTGATAGAACTGTTAATGTGTCTGTTTTGTTGTTGTAATGATGTTTCGGCAACTTTACTTTGAGTAACTGCAAAATTACTTGTTTCAGACAATTTTTCAGATTGTTCTTCCAATGCATCACGAAGTGTCTTAAATTGATTCATAACACTATCAGCTGTATTTTTAACACTTTCCATATTTTCGCCGAAACGATTGGTAATACCGTTAAGGTTTTCAAAAATAGCATCTGTAAGTTTTTGAATACGATCGTGCTGAGCTTCAACATTATCGGCGCAAATAGATGTTTGCTGATTAGCATTATCTGTGTAAGACTTAAGTTTTTCTGTCTTTTCTTCAACCGCATCAACAACTTTTTGAATACTGTTAATAGCACTGTCGCTACGATTATCCAAGTTTTCAAACTGAGCTTTAAGAGTGGTTTCGATAGTATCTAAACTTGTTGTGATGTCTTCTGCCACATTCTTAAGGTCATTTACTTGAACAGAAATGCTTTCTTCAATAACATTGGAACGTGCAATAATTTTATCAACTTCACCGCTCAATACTTCGCCGTGTTCGGCAAATTTCTTATAAATATCACGAATATTTTCATCTAGAGATGCTGCATATTCATCAACGTGCAAGGTTTGTGATTTAAGTAATTCGTCAATATCCATGGTGATAACTTTAACTTTTTCACCAACGTTTTGACTGCTGTTAATAGCTTTTTCGGAAATCTCTTCCAAAAACTGTCCTTGACTTTGAAGCTTATTAATAACTTTGTTGAAATTTTCTTCAGAAATAGAGCTGTAATTTTTAAGATTTTCATTTGCTTCCAAAATTCTTTGAGTAGATGTTTCGGCAACACTCTGGATTGTGTCAGCCGAAGTTTTCATTTCTTGAACACCAGGAATGAGTTCTTTTATAATTCCGCTAATGTCATTTTGCAAATGGTTTGCAACTTCTGAAAACTCGCCCATACATTGATTGAGCTCTTTGGTTGTTTGGAAGGCTCTGTCGGTAACACCGTCAAAACTTTGAGTAAGTGTTTTTACACCATTGGTAAGTTCAACAATACTTTTTGTTGAATAATTGTCTAATACTTGCACCAGGTTGGAAAAGTCTTCAACACGTTCTCCGAGTTCTTTTTTAATTGTATCTGTTTGTTGCATGGCAAGACGTGTAACTTCTTGCAGTTCATCAACTTGCGAACGAATAGCATCAGCCATGGCTTTAGCGGTTTCGGCGCTTCCTTCTTCAGGATATACCAACTGGTTCATATATGCACGCAAGAATTTTGCTTCTTGCTTGAAATTACGTTCCCTGTCGATAAATGCCATAACCAACCAAATAATCGGCAACGGTAAAGAAACACCGGCCAAAAATACACCAAATTCATTCGGCATCATCAAAAACAGATTAGACCAACCGAAAAATTGAGTGATATAGATTAAAACAATGGCAAACCAACATACGCCGACAACAATCATTAAGCGATGCAGATTGTTGCTGAACCAAGATTTTTCTTCTTCTGCGGCAAAATTTTCATTTTCAACTTTGTTATTCATTTTAAAACATCCAGATATTGTTAATTTATATAAATCGAGCAAATTATATATTGCAAATATTAATTTTTAGATAACGGGATATTTATATATAAAGAAAAAGCCACGAAAATCGTGGCTTTTTTTTATTGTTCTTTTTTGCGACAGCAACAACGTTTTTTTGTTGGTTTTTCTTCCTGAACTTTTTTATCTTCACGGTTCGGACATTTACATTCTCCGTCTTTTCCGCATTGACAATTATCACCACATTGGCAATTTTCGCATTTGCAGTCGGGATTGTTACAATTTCTCATATTATTCTCCTTATAGTTTTTTCATTTTCTAACATTTAACAAAGACTTGTGTCAATACTTAAAAGCTATTGCTAAATATATAATTTTGGTTTAGCCTTTAGCAAGGGAGACGACGATGAATTTAGATAAAAATGAAATAATCCGATTATTAAGTGATGAAGAAAATCAAAGCATCTTATTTGAACAGGCTGATAAGGTACGTAAACAATATGTCGGTGATGAAATTCATTTACGCGGATTGATAGAATTTTCAAATATATGTCGTAATAATTGTCTGTATTGCGGCATCAGAAGCGGCAACAAAGAAGCTCAAAGATACAGAATGGAGCCGGAAGAAATTATTGCAACAGCTGAACAGGCCGCAAATATGGGCTTTAAAACTATTGTAATGCAGTCAGGCGAAGATATGTATTATAATATCGACAGAATGTGTCACATAATTTCGGAAATTAAGAAATTTGATGTAGCTGTAACATTGAGTATCGGTGAACGTTCTTATGAAGAATATAGGGCATTTCGTGAAGCAGGTGCCGACAGATATTTGATGAGAATTGAAACAACGGATAAAGACTTATATCACAAATTAGACCCTAATATGAGCTGGCAAAATCGTTATGATTGTCTTATGATGATAAAAGAATTAGGCTATGAACTCGGTTCAGGGATTATGGTCGGTTTGCCAAATCAATCAGTTGAATCGATAGCAGAAGATTTGCTTTTCTTAAAAGATATAGAAGTCGATATGTCCGGTATCGGTCCGTTTATTCCACATCCTCAAACTCCGTTGAGCGGAGAGCAGGGCGGATCACTTAATTTAGCATTGAGAACAATGGCTGTTATGAGATTGTTATTGCCTGATATAAATATTCCTGCGACTACTGCTATGGAGGCTTTGCATCCTCAAGGCAGAATTATGGCTTTGCAAGCCGGAGCAAATGTGGTTATGCCTAATATAAATTCCGGAGAATACAGAAAACTTTATCAATTATATCCCGGAAAAGATAATAATAGCTCGGCAGCTATTCACGCTCAAAGTGACATAGGACAAAAAATATCATCTATAGGGCGTAAAATAGGCCAAGGTTATGGCGGGCATAAAAAATAAAATCTGTTGATTTTTTAGTATTTTTTGCTTGATTTAAAGTTTAAATTATTATACATACCTATCGGAATGTATGAATAGTTTGAGGCTGTAATGGTTCGTAAAACCAAAGAAGAAAAAGAAAATACAAGGCTGCAGATATTACAAGCGGCGCTTGATTGCTTTTATGAAAAAGGTTTTTCCAAAACGTCTTTTGATGATATTGCCGCTCGAATTGGTATGACTAAAGGGGCGGTATATTGGCATTTTAAAGATAAGAGCGATTTGTTGGTCGAATTGATTAAACAACGTTTAGAAATCAAGTCTGTAAATTCTAAAGCAAACAATCCGTCTCCCGCAAATTTGCAAGAATTGCGAGATTTTTTTGTGTTTGAGGCCAATTATTTGGAAACACATCCGGCTTTGCAGAAGTTTATATTTTTTATATTGTTGCAAGTTGAATGGTCAGATGCCGTTTTCAACAAGGTTTTATCAGAATTAGGCGATATTAGAAAATTTCATATAACAACTGTACACAATGCCTTGACATCAGCGCAAAAAAAAGGAGAAATATCGGCTTCCGTCGATATAAAAGATACGGCACAACTCATAACCAATATGTGGAAAGGTGCAATCAACTTTTATGTATCTGAAAGAGACTCAGACTATAGCATAGCAAAAAATTTTATTAATGGTTTGGATATAATATTAAACTGGCTGAAAAAAGAAGGAAAATAAAATGAAAACAGGACAAATGAGTAATCGAAAAATCTTAAAACAATTTTTATTGATTGTTTTATGCATAATAGCAGGATGGTTTTTAAAAGCACGTTTTACACCGCCGGCAATGATGGGAGCTATGGGCGGCGCCGGTGAACCGATGGTTTTGGTAGAAGCTGTTAAAAAACAAGATATTACTCCGTCACAAAATTTTATAGGTAAAGTAGATGCCATCAACTCCGTAAGTTTGCAACCACAAGTCAGCGGATATATGGAAAAAGTTACTTTTACCGAAGGTTCAATGGTTAATGAAGGTGATGTTTTGTTTGTAATTGAAAAACAAAAATATCAGGCAACAGCCGATTTACGTAAGGCAGAATTAGATTCTGCAAAAGCCAGTTTAACCAAAATTGAAAAAGATTATCATCGTCAAAAATCATTGAATCAACAAAAATATGCTTCAGAAGCAAAACTTGATGAAGCTTATTCAAGTTTGTTACAAGCTCAAGCTGCCGTAAAACAAGCAGAAGCAAATTATTCTTTAGCCAAAATAGATTTAAACCATGCAGAAATTAAAGCTCCGTTTTCCGGAAAAATCGGTAAAGCAAAAGTTACCGAAGGCAATTTTGTTAGTTCCGCAACCGGTATTTTAGCTTCAGTTGTTCAAATTAATCCGATAAGAATTACTTTTTCGGTTACAGATAAACAAATAACAAACTTTTTGCAAAATCGTTCCGGAGATACACATTTGAAAGTTAGAGTTCAACTCCCTAACGGAGAAGTTATCAGAAAGACATCTACCGATGAGTTTGTTGACAACTCTATTGATACTGCAACTGCAACTTTGGCTGTTTATGCGGAATTTGATAACAGTGACGGTTTGTTGGTTCCGGGAAGTTATGTAAATCTTGATGTCGATTCCGGTATAACTAAAAACGCTTTGACAGTTTCTCAAGCTTCAGTAGGACAAGATGAACATGGTAGCTATGTTATGGTTGTTAATAAGGATAGCTTGGTAGAACAACGTCGTGTAGAGTTAGGTGAAGTATTCGGAACCCGTCAGATTGTAAAATCAGGCTTAAAAGACGGCGACAAAGTTATTATTCAAGGCTTGCAAAAAGTCAGCGACGGCAAAAAAGTTCGTGCTGAAGAAGTTAAGACAGAAGGAAAATAAAATATGTTTTCAAGAATATTTATTGAACGTCCTCGTTTTGCGATGGTTATTTCGATTGTGCTGACTTTGGCCGGTGCAATCTCCCTCTTTTCTTTGCCGATTTCGTTATATCCGCAAGTTACACCTCCGACAATTACGGTTTCTGCTTCATACCCGGGAGCAAGTGCCGAAGTTGTGGCAAATACCGTAGGTATTCCGCTGGAAGAAGCGGTTAATGGTGTTGAAGATATGTTGTATATGGATTCTAAATCTGATGCAAACGGAAGCTACCATTTAACAGTTACATTTAAGGTTGGTATTGATCCTGATTTGGCACAAGTAAAAACCCAAAACCGTGTACAACAAGCATTATCAAAATTGCCTGCCGAAGTACAACAACACGGGGTTAGCGTGTTTCGCCGTTCTACCGACATTTTAGGTTTTTTGACCGCTCGTTCTCCTAACGGGACAATGAATACACTTCAATTGAGTGACTACGTTCAAAACAATATTAAGAAAAACCTTATTCGTGTGAACGGGGTTGGCGAAGCTAACGTTTATGCCCCTCCTTTGGGAATGCGTGTTTGGTTGAATGCTGATAAAATTGCAGCATTAAATATGCCTGTTTCTGCAGTTGCAGCAGCGATTAAAAGCCAGAATATTCAACCATCATTAGGTAAAGTCGGTGCTATGCCCGGTGACGGAACACAGCAAATGGTTTATACACTGCAATCAACCGGTCGTTTAAATAAAGTTGAAGATTTTGAAAATATCATTGTTCGTACTAATGAAGAAGGCGGATTGGTTCGTTTGAAAGATGTAGCCAGAATTGAAATCGGTGAAGAAGATTATCGTGCAAAATCTCAATTTGACCTTGCTCCGTCAGTAGCTATTGCTGTTAACCTATTGTCGGGCGCCAATGCAATTCAAGCTATGAGTAATTTACGCAAAGAAATTGCTCGTATAGAATCGATGTTTCCGGAAGATTTTGAACTTATAGTTGCTTATGACGCAACAGAATATATCAAAACATCCATTGAAGAAGTTGTTTGGACTTTACTCTTGACTTTTGTTTTGGTGGTTTTTGTTTGTTATATTTTCTTACAAGATTGGCGCTCAACATTGGTTCCGACTTTAACTATCCCTGTGTCATTATTTGCTACGTTTGCTGTATTATTGGCAATGGGATTCAGTCTTAATATTTTAACCTTATTCGGTTTGGTATTAGCTATCGGTTTGGTCGTGGATGATGCTATTGTTGTGGTTGAGCGTGTTTTGTTCCTTATGGAAAATGAAAATCTCTCTCCGAAACAAGCAACGATTAAGGCTATGGAACAAGTGTCAGGTGCAATTATCGCAACAACCTTGGTATTATTGGCAATTTTTGTTCCTATTGCATTTATGGGCGGAATTACAGGTAAAATTTATCAACAATTTGCGATTGCAATTTCTGCTTCGGTTTCATTTTCATCATTAAATGCTTTGACTTTATCTCCGGCATTATGTGCTACAATGTTGAGACCATTAAAGCCATATACAAGCGGTCCGTTGTTTTGGTTCTCAAATGTTATGGATAAATCTCGTGACAAATATGCTGCAATTATGACATTTGCCAGCAAAAAAATCAGTGTAATTGCAACAATTTTAGGACTAATCATCTTTTGTATTTGCGGAATATTAAATGTTAGTCAAACCAGCTTTATTCCTGAAGAAGACCAAGGTGTATTTATGATTGATATGCAATTACCGGAAGGAGCATCTCGTAATCGTACCGAAGAAGTTGTAGAACGTATTGCCAATATTGCTAAAAAAACTCAAGGTGTGGCTCACGTGATGAACATTTCCGGTATGAGCATGATCGGTGGTGGTGGTGAAAATGCCGCATTTATGATTGTTATTCTTGAACCTTGGAGCGAAAGAACCGACGAAGCATTGCTGTCAACTAATATTTTAAATAGGGTTAGAGCAGAAGTTGCAAAAACTACACCTGAAGCTAATGTTAATATGTTTGAGTTTCCTGCTATTCCGGGGTTAGGTAGCACAAATGGTATGGATTTCCGTTTGCAAGCATTAAACAGCAGTGATCCGCTTTTGTTGGATGGTGCTTTGCAAACATTGTTAGGCAGAATGAATACATCGGGAATTTTGAGTTATGCTTTTTCAACCTACAATGCGAAAACTCCGCAAATTTTCGTTGATGTAAATCGTGAAAAAGCTGAGTCAATGAAAACATCTGTGGGTGATATTTATGGTGCATTGGGGCAATATCTCGGTTCATCATATATCAATGACGTTAACTTCGGTACTCAGGTTAATAAGGTTGTGGTTCAATCAGATTGGCCTTTCCGAAAAGATATTAACAGTATAAATAATCTTTATGTAAAAAACACCGAAGGCAAAATGGTTCCGTTAGGCGGTATGATTAGCTTGCGTAAAAATCTCGGTCCACGAGTTGTAACTCGTTATAATCAGTATCCGTCTGCTACTATAAATGCGATTGCTCGTCCGGGTATCAGTACCGGTGAAGCAATGGCAAAGTTAGAGCAATTATCAAGAGAAACTTTGTCAGAAGATTATAGTTTTGACTGGTCCGGCATGAGCTTCCAAGAAAGAGAAAACCAAGGAACTATCGGAACGTTGATTTTGTTGGCGATTACTTTTGCATATTTGTTCTTAGTAGCACAATATGAAAGTTGGTCAACTCCAATTCCGGTATTAGCATCAGTTTCCGTTGCTATGTTAGGTGCTTTGTTAGGTTTGTTTATTCATAGCTTACCATTGTCTATCTACGCTCAACTCGGTTTAGTATTGTTAGTCGGTTTAGCTGCTAAAAATGCTATTTTGATTGTAGAATTTGCCAAAGAAGAAAGAGAAAGAGGTTCTTCAATAGCAAAAGCTGCATTAGTAGGGCTAAAAGAACGTTTCCGTGCCGTGTTGATGACTGCCTTTACTTTCATTTTAGGTGTGTTACCTATGGTGGTGGCAACCGGAGCAGGGGCTAACAGCCGTATTGCAATCGGTGTTCCGGTATTTTATGGAATGTTAATTGGTACAGCCGCAGGTTTGATAATTATTCCGATGTTGTATGTATTGTTCCAAACAATAACCGAAAAGTTGTTTCCTAAAAAAGAAATAGCGGAATAAAAATAAAAAATCGCTTTGAAATTCAAGGCGATTTTTTTTGATACGGGAATTATTTATATCTTGACTTTTTGTCTATTTTTTAGGATAATAAAGACCTAAACCATTAATTATTTATACTTATGATTACTAAAAATTACTATTTCCTCACAAACGAGGAGTCTAACAAGGGTTACAGCACATCGGTTAAAGCTATGGCAGCTTGCTGTCCTAATGATACCATAGTTGATGCTTCCGAGAATACAGCTATTCCTAACGACTCAGTTCTCGTATCCGCAGGTAACATGGGATATGAACTTCTCAAGAAGTACGGCGACGGACAGGAGATGATTCTTGCTACTGATCGTTTCAGTGGAGAGGATCTCGACGCTCTCAACTGTCATCTTCTCACTATCATCGCAC
Source organism: Alphaproteobacteria bacterium (assembly GCA_045659785.1). Classification (GTDB taxonomy): domain Bacteria; phylum Pseudomonadota; class Alphaproteobacteria; order RF32; family CAG-239; genus JAFUYI01. The sequence continues at coordinate 68,861 of JAZRCM010000002.1, read as the reverse complement.
CTCAGTGCGAGTTGGAGAAGTACAAGGCAGCGACACGTCGTCACCTCGTTCTCGTTCCTGCTGATATGGTGGCAGCACCTACCAAGAAGCAGATGGAGGAGTGGGCTCATGACTTCATCGACAACAATACTAAGGAGGTTTTCGATTCAATCTTTGAGAACCGACCTGAGTATTATTTCTTCTTCGGTGGTCGTGTAGCTGACTATACTCAGCCTACCGGTTGGAAGGAGAACTCTGTCGAGCAGTTTGAGGACACCGCTGAGCGCCTTATGCTTGAGGCTGACGCTCGCCATACCTTCGTAGTATTCCACGGCTTGCGTTCTCGCACTCGTGGCGATAAGTCTAACGACTTTGCTCCACAGAATGCAGCTATCGCAAAGCTCCGTGAGATGCGTGCAGAGGGACAGGTAGTGCTTGTTCTCGGTTATATGGAGAATGGTCCTTCGCTCTTGGTTATCAAGGACGGCGAGGAGGTTCTCTATCCGATTAACAACGCCAATGCCGGTGGCTACTACCTCGCTATTCACATGGCAGTAAAGAGTGGTGGCAAGATGGTGTTCACTGCCGAGCAGATGAACTTCATGAACGAGGCTCTTACCATGGGTTCGCTTGCAAACTGGCGTAACATCCGTCCTTTCGGTACAGCTGACGGTTGGATGTTGACCGTTCCTTCAAACGAGGAGACACACAGAAACGTGTACATCACATTGAAGGAGTGCGGAATTCCTTTGACACAGGTCGAGGGTTTCCGTAAGGTAATCAGCTAATCCTTGTTGGAATTAGGAGATACAGGTGTCGCATTTGCGACACCTGTTCTTTTTTGCCTGTTTTTTTGCTCATAGAGAAGAATTTTTAAAATTTTTTGTTAACTTTTATATCCGTTTTTTCTGAAAAATCGATTTTAAGGCTGTTTTTTTGCCCGTACAGTGATTTTTGCCTGTTTTTGTCGGGGATAAGTTTAATAAAAATATGTCAGTTTGATATTAATCTGTTATATTATCGGGCAGTAAAATAACAAAATAAGGTAAAAAGATGACAGAAGAAATTATGGATGAAAACATCGTTGCCAATGTTGTCGATAAGCCGGCTCAAGATATTACTCCGATTGATATTTCGGAAGAAATGCGTCGTTCTTATCTCGACTATGCAATGAGTGTTATTGTTTCTCGTGCGCTTCCTGATGTTCGAGACGGTTTGAAACCGGTTCATCGTCGCATTATTTATTCAATGTATGAAAACGGCTATGATTATAACCGCCCGTTCAGAAAATCTGCCCGCATCGTCGGTGACGTTTTGGGTAAATATCACCCGCACGGTGACAGTTCGGTTTATGATGCAATGGTTCGTATGGCTCAGCCGTTTTCAATGCGTGTTCCGATGATTGACGGACAAGGAAACTTTGGTTCTATGGACGGTGACAGTGCAGCAGCTATGCGTTATACAGAAGCACGTTTAGCCAAAGTTGCTCACGCATTGATTGAAGATATTGACGAAGACACCGTTGATTTTATGCCTAACTACGACGAAAGCTTGCAAGAACCGACAGTTCTTCCTGCTCGTTATCCTAACTTGTTGGTCAATGGTACAAACGGTATTGCCGTTGGTATGGCAACAAATATTCCGCCTCACAACTTGGGTGAAATTATTTCGGCTTGCTGTGCATATATCGACAATCCGGATATCACTATCGACGAACTTATAAACTATGTTCCGGGACCGGATTTTCCGACCGGAGGTCTCATTTTAGGGCAAGGCGGTGCAAAATCGGCATATTATACCGGTCGCGGTTCGGTTATGATGCGCGCAAAATGCTCTATTGAAGAAGTTCGTAAAGATAAAGAAGCTATCATTGTTCACGAAATTCCTTACCAAGTTAATAAAGCTGCCTTGGTTCAAAGAATTGCCGAATTGGTTAAGGAAAAGAGACTTGAAGGTATTTCTGATATTCGAGATGAATCAGACCGTCAGGGTGTTCGTGTAGTTATTGAAGTAAAAAGAGATTTTCAAGCAGATGTTATCTTGAATCAACTTTACAAATATACTCCGTTACAAACAAGCTTCGGTATGAATATGTTGGCAATCAACGGCGGTCGTCCGATGATGATGAACTTAAAAGAAATTATTGCCGCATTTATTGAATTTCGTGAAGAAGTTATTCGTCGTCGTACTATTTATCAACTTAACAAAGCTCGTGATAAAGCCCATACTTTAGTAGGTCTGGCAATCGCAGTTGAAAATATCGACCCTGTTATTGAGCTTATTCGTACAGCTCCGTCTCCGCAAGAAGCAAAAGAAGCTCTTGTTTCCAGAGCTTGGCCGGCAGGAGATGTAGAGCCTTTGGTTATCTTAATTGATGAACCGGACAGAAAAGTTGAAAACGGTCACTACTACTTGTCAGAAGCTCAAGCTAAAGCAATTCTTGATTTAAGATTGCACCGTTTGACAGGTTTGGAACGTGATAAGATACACCAAGAATTAGTAACCTTAGGTGAAGAAATTAAAGAATGTCTTTCTATTTTGGCAAGCAGAGAAAAGCTCTATGGTATTATGCGTGATGAATTGTTTGCAATTAAAGACGAATATGCAACTCCTCGTCGCACCAAAATTGAAGATATTGAATATGATCAAGATGTAGAATCTTTGATTCAAAGAGAAGAAATGGTTGTTACCGTTACCGATGCCGGCTATATCAAACGTGTTCCGTTGAACGCATACAAGGCACAAAAACGTGGCGGTAAAGGTAAGTCAGGTATGTCAACAAAAGAAGAAGATTTTGTATCTCGCTTGTTTGTTGCTTCTACTCATGCTCCGGTATTATTCTTCTCATCAAAAGGTTTGGTGTACAAGCTCAAAGTTTATAAATTACCTTTAGGTTCTCCAACTTCAAAAGGTAAACCGTTTGTAAACTTGTTGCCGTTAGATGAGGGCGAAAATATTACAACAATTATGCGTTTGCCTGAAAATGAAGCAGATTGCAAAGATATGTCTATCGTATTTTCAACTAAGAGCGGTATGATACGTCGTAACAGTCTTATGGATTTTGTAAATGTTCAATCAAACGGTAAGATTGCAATGAAACTTGACGAAGACGACAAGCTCATAAATGTTCGTATTTGTGATGAAAACGATGACATTATGTTGGCAACTCGCGGCGGTAAATGTATTCGTTTCCCTGTTACTGATGTCCGTGTGTTTGTCGGACGTAATTCTGTTGGTGTTCGCGGTATTAAACTTGCGGATAAAGATGAAGTTATTTCAATGTCAGTATTGAAACACAGTGATGCAACGGCAGAACAACGTGATGAATATTCTCGCATTTCTTCCGCAATCAAACGTATGGAAGCTGAAAACGGCAATACCGTAACGGTTAAAGCTACGGATACCGGATTACTCAATATTTTGACTGCAGAACAATTTGAAGAAATGCAAGCAAATGAACAGTTTATCTTAACTGTTACTTGTACCGGATATGGTAAACGTTCATCTTCTTATGAATATCGTGTAACCGGTCGTGGCGGTTCCGGTATTGCTAATATGGAAATGTCACCGAGAAATAAAGAAGTGGTAAGTTCTTTCCCGATTGAGGATAATAACCAGATTATGATGGTTACCGATGGCGGAAAACTTATTCGTATGCCGGTAGAAGACATAAGAATTGCCGGACGTAAAACTCAAGGTGTAATTTTATTCCGTACGGCCGAAGATGAACAGGTTGTTTCTGTTACTTGGTTAGATGCAGACTCAAAAGACGAAGAAGAATTGGAAAACGAAACCGGTTCGGAAGTTTTGGGAGAAAGCGTGGCTGATGAAAATGATAATGCAGAAACAGTTATGGAGCCTGCAATTCAAAGTGAAGAATACTAGTTTTTTCTTCTGATTGTCAAAGCGGTTTTGGTTGTGTAATCAAAACCGTTTTTTTTATTTGCTTTTTTGTCAAAAATAAATTATTATCGTCAAATATAGGAGATAACAATGTTTGAATATTTCAAAAGAAAATTTGTAAGATTACAAGGTAAAATAGAGATAGATACCTATCCGAAATATTACGAAGAAAACGATTGTATTATCAGAGAAGAGAAAGATGGTACACGTTACATTGTGACTTTAGATAAAGACTATAACGAACATATTGCGGGGGTTTACAATGGCTAAAGCAAAACCGTGGATGATTGTTATTGCCGGTCCTAACGGAGCAGGTAAATCTACTTTTTATGACCAAGTTTTGAAAGATGATCCGTTTTTCAAAAAAGCCGAATTTATAAATTTGGATAATGAAGCTAAAGAGCTGGCAGGAGAAGACGGAGATGTAAACGATTTTATGTTTGAAGCAGGGCGTAATATTCGCAATCGTTTGCGTGAAAAAATGGAAAAAAAACAAACTTTTATATATGAAACGACCGCTTCGGGAAGAACACATTTGAAGCTCATTGAAATGGCTAAAGAAGAGGGCTTTAATATAGCTTCCATTTTTATCGGTTTGTCATCAGCCCATTTGTCATATTTGCGTGTTCAACAAAGAGTGAGAAATGGTGGACACGATGTTGCTACTGATGATATTGAACGCAGATTTCCCAATATTATGAAACGTTTTCCGGATATGTTGCGATTAAGCGATGTTTCTATGGCTTTTGATAATTCTAAAAAAACTCCTTATGAGCTTATTTTTATGATGGATGAAAGAAAATTGCTTGTATTCCATACATATCCGAAATGGATGAATACGGCATTGAAAGGTCGTAAAACTCGCAAAGATATGGTTCATATCACAAAAGAGGATTTTATAAAAATGAGCGACCAAAAGAAAATGGACATGACAAAACGCATTTTCAAAAGTCTTGAAGAGGTAGAAACAACCAAATAGGTGTTGTTATGCAAGTAGCAAATAATAGTGACATTTGTCAGCTGATAACAGATATAAAGGAAGGGGATAAAATCCCAACATCTCCGTACAATCAAGAAGCATTTCCTTCCCAAGCAGGAGGTTGTGATATTATTGCAGATATATCTTCTTTTTCTGAAATTTTTGAAAGAGCTACTTCGAGGTATGAATATAAAAAACGAAACAGACATTTTGGCGGTGTATCTACTTATAGAAACATTAAAAAAGAAGCTGAAGAGCTAGGAATTACTTCGGAATTGTATTTGAGAATATCCTGTATTCAAGATGAAATATCGATGCTTAATGTAAAAACGGACGGCGGTAAAAGAATGTCCGTTTTGCGTGATGAAGAAAACAAAAATGGTGTAAAACTATCAACCATGATGTTTAGCGGTATGGGAATGTGTACGGAAAGTGCTATTTTGTCACAGGTATATTTACAATCTTGCGGAATAAAATCGTATTTATGTTCGGGTGCATTGCTTCAAGGAAAAACATTTACAGATAAAGAAACCGGAGAAGAAAAAGCAAAGTGGAAAGGTTTGGAAGAACATCATTTTTTAATGATTGAAGATAACGGAAAAATGCTTTTGTTTGATCCTTTTAATTCAAGAAATTGTTCAATGCCCAGAGTATATAATACCGATATGACACATGAAGAGTTCCTTGAAATAGCAAGTGGTAATGAATCAAATATGTTGGGTTTTAGAGGGGCTGATTTAGATGAAGAAAATCTATGTCTCGGATATTGCAAGAAGAATCCTAGGAGTCAAGGTATAAAAGTTGTTAATGCAGACGTTTTGAGCAAGGCAAAGCAAAAAAATAGGTAAACGAAGATATAAAATCAGTGTTGACATATTGGACAAAATGATATATGTCTTGCGAAGTTATTTTATAATTTATACCTTATTAGCTATGGAAAAGACTATCTATTCAGATGTCGCACTTGTAGAGAGCAAGATGGACTATTACCGCCACAGTTTTGCCGAAGGATTGATTTCAAAAGAAAATTACGATGCAATCTGTGCCAGATACAACAAAATTTTAAAACAATTAAAAGGTATGCGATAGCGTATCAAATATTAACAAAAAACCGCTTTGAAGAACAAATCAAAGCGGTTTAATTTTTTATTTCAATTTTTCACGTAAATATTTTGCCGTATAACTTTTTTTCGATTTTGCAACTTCTTCCGGAGTTCCCTGAACAACAATTTTTCCTCCTCCGTCTCCGCCTTCAGGTCCCATATCAACTATATAATCCGCAACTTTTATAACATCGAGATTATGTTCAATAACAACAACGGTATTTCCTTGCTCGACTAGAGCTTGTAACACTTTTAGCAGCTTGTTTATATCATCAAAATGGAGCCCTGTTGTCGGTTCATCTAAAATATATAAAGTTTTCCCAGTTGCTTTCTTTGATAATTCTTTAGATAACTTAATTCTTTGTGCTTCACCGCCTGATAATGTGGTTGCCGATTGTCCGAGATGGATATATCCTAATCCTACTTTTTGCAAAAGTTCCAGTCGATTTTTAATGGAAGGTATGGCTTCAAAAAATGTGTGTGCTTCATCAACGGTCATATCAAGAACATCAGCAATTGATTTTCCTTTATATTTTACTTCTAAAGTTTCTCTATTAAAACGTTTTCCTTTACAAACATCGCAAGCCACATAAACATCAGGCAAAAAGTGCATTTCTATTTTTGTAACACCATCGCCTTGACAGGCTTCACATCTTCCCCCAGCCACATTAAATGAAAATCTTCCTGCCGAATAACCTCTTGCTTTTGCTTCAGGAAGTCCGGCAAACCATTCCCTGATATAAGAAAATACACCGGTATAAGTTGCCGGATTAGAACGAGGGGTTCTGCCGATGGGGGATTGGTCTATATCTATAACCTTATCAATATTTTCAAGCCCTGACAACTTGTCATATTTTCCTGCATGTTCACGGCTTCCGTTAAGTTCCTTATTGATAGCCTTAAAAAGTGTTTCTAAAATGAGAGAAGATTTTCCTCCTCCTGAAACGCCGGTGACACAAGTAAATGTTCCTAACGGAATTTTTAAGTCAACGTTTTTAAGGTTGTTTGTTTTGGCTCCGGTAATTTCAATAAACTTTCCGTTACCGCTTCTGCGACGAATAGGAACAGATATTTCTTTTTTACCGGTAATATATTGTGCCGTAATACTGTCAGGATTTTTTAATACCTCCTCAACATTACCCAAAGCCATAACTTTACCGCCGTTTTCTCCGGCTCCGGGGCCCATATCAACCAAAAAATCTGCTGATTTAATTGCATCTTCGTCATGTTCTACAACTATAACCGTGTTTCCTATATCTCGCAATCTGTTTAATGTTGACAACAAGCGGTCATTATCTCTTTGATGTAAACCGATTGACGGTTCATCTAAAACATACATAACGCCGGTTAATCCGGAACCTATTTGCGAGGCCAAACGTATTCTTTGAGCTTCTCCGCCGGACAACGAACCTGATTGACGAGAAAGTGTTAAATAACCAAGTCCGACATTATTCAAAAATTGCAGACGTTCAATTATTTCTTTCAAGATTTTAGAGGCAATTTCAGCTTTTTTAGGTGATAATTGTTCTTCTACTTTCGAAAACCATTCCAAAGCTTGTTTAATTGACATTTCTGAGGCGTCCATAATATCAAGTCCGCATATTTTAATAGCCGAAGCTTCCGGTTTTAGACGTTTACCTTTGCAATAATCACACGTTGCCGAAGATTGATATTTTGCAAATTCTTCTCTTACCCAGTTCGAGTCGGTTTCTAAAAATCTTCGCTCCATATTAGGAATTACACCTTCAAAAGGTTTATCTGTTACAAAACGAGAATAATACATCGGTACACATACATTTCCCGAACCGTAAAGAATGATATTTTTTGCTTTTTCAGGAATATCTTTCCATGGCATTTTACTGTCAATTCTTAAAAAATCGCACAAAGATGTAATTGTTTGATTGTAAAAGGCTGAACGTCCGGCATCCCAAGGGGCAATAGCACCTTTTGATAAAGATAAATTAGGATTAGGAACAATCAAATCCGGATCCATATAAAGTCTTGCACCGATACCGTCACAATGAGGGCAAGCACCGTATGGATTGTTAAATGAAAATAATCTTGGCTCAATTTCTTCAATGGTAAATCCCGAAACAGGGCAGGCAAATTTAGAAGAATAAGTTTTTATTTCTCCTGCACTTATGTTTTCGACAAACAACAACCCGTTGCTTAATTTCAAAGCGGTTTCTATTGATTGTGACAGGCGTTCTTCAAGCCCGGCTTTAACTACAATTCTATCAACAATAACTTCAATGTTATGTTTTTGATTTTTATTTAATTCCGGAGTTTCATCAAGGCTATAAACTTCTCCATCAATTTTTATTCGCTGAAATCCTTGTCTTTGTAAGTTTTCAAATTCTTTTTTAAATTCTCCTTTTTTACCTCGAGCTATAGGTGCCAAAAGCATAATTTTACTTCCTTCCGGCATTGTTATAATCGCATCGGTCATTTGAGAAACAGTTTGAGATTCAATCGGGAGACCGGTGGCCGGAGAATAGGGAGTTCCGGCTCTTGCCCATAATAGACGCATATAATCGTATATTTCGGTAATTGTGCCGACTGTCGAACGAGGATTGTGCGAGGTTGTTTTTTGCTCAATGGAAATAGCCGGCGACAATCCCTCAATAGAGTCTACTTCGGGCTTTTTCATCAGGTCTAAAAATTGGCGCGCATAAGCCGAAAGGCTTTCCACATATCTGCGTTGACCTTCCGCATAGATTGTATCAAAGGCCAGAGACGATTTTCCTGAGCCGGATATACCTGTTATTACCGTCAGTTTGTTTTTTGGAATTTTTATATCAATATTTTTAAGATTATGTTCTCTTGCGCCTTTTATATCTATATATTCCATCATCAATCTCCTGTGAAAAATATAGACAGCAACAACAAATTTAGCAACAAAAATCCCTAAAATAAGCAAATAAAAGCGATATTTTGTCAATAATAATGCTTTGTGCTTGCCAATATATTAAAAATTAGTTAATATTGGTAGAGTTTAGTACTAAAATAAATAAAGAAGAACGAAATGAAGAACTTTTTTAGAAATATATTGTTGGGAGCTGTGTTACTCTCTCCGTTTAATGCTTTTGCAGAAATAAATATTGCGGTTATTACTCCTATGGGTAACGACTATAAATATTTTAGCGAAGAATTGATTAACGGTGCAAAAATTGCGGTTGATGAGATTAATAATCGTGGCGGTTTGCAAGGTAAAAAAATAAATCTTTTACCGATTGATGATCCTTGTGATGACAATCTTTCTCTTTCGGCTGCGCAAATGATGTCACTGAATAAGGTTGCAGATAACAAAATTTATATGGTAATCGGTCCCACCTGTAACAATGCTGCCGATGATGTTGCCGAATTGTTGGCAAAGGCAAAAATTTTGCAGGTACACCCGACAAGTGTAAGCAAAGCCAGATATAATCGTGCACATAAAGGAATAATCCACTTTACCGGCTATAAAGAGGAGCAAGCAAAAGAATTGACACGCTTTGTGTTCTCTCACTATCCGCAACATACAATGGCCGTATTTTATGACGGAAAAGATATGGATATGACTTCGGTTGCCGATACTATCAGACTCGAATATGAAAAACCTGAAAGTAAGGGCAGTTTAATTCTTATCAACTATGCAGAGCAGGGAGGAGATATTGATGCCGCCGTATCAAAGGCAACAAACGGCGAAGCTTCTATCGTTTATGTTTTAGGAACACATGATAATATTATAAAGACAATTGAAAAATTAAAAACAATGGATTCAGAAATTGTTGTTTTTGCGGACAGATACCACTTAAATAAGAAATTTGCTCGTAAAATGAAAGATTTATCAGAAGATAGTTTTATGATGTCTTTACCTCCATTAACACAAAATCCGAATTTTGCATCAAGCTTGGTCAGACTTCGTTTATGGGGGATTGAGCCGGAAGGATTGATGCCTTACGGATATTTGTCGGTAAAAATGTGGTCAAATCTGGTAAAAGAAACAAAATCATTCAAATATGATAAAATCTTAAAACAACTTGAAGCAAATCCGATTAATACCGGATGGGATACAGTGACATTTATTAACGGTATTCCTGAAAAATCATTGCCTTATGTTATTTATCGTATTCGTGATGGCGAATATACACAGGTATATTGATTTGTTTTTGACTATAATATTAATTAAATTATATTCGTAGTAGTTTTAATTTTAGAGAAAAAGAGAGAAAAAATGGCTGGAAGTATAAACAAAGTGATTTTGGTCGGTAATCTTGGTGATGACCCGAGAGTTAATACAACACAAAACGGTAGTAAAGTGGTGAACTTAAGTGTTGCTACAACCGATACATGGAAAGATAAAGTTTCCGGAGAAAGAAAAGACAGAACCGAATGGCATCGTGTAGTTATTTTTAATAACCAGTTAGCTGATGTTGCAGAAAGATTTTTGCGTAAAGGTTCAAAAGTTTATATTGAAGGTCAATTGCAAACACGCTCTTGGGACGATGCTAACGGTCAAAAGAGATACACAACAGAGATTGTTTTGCAAAACTATACAGGAACATTAGTTATGCTTGACGGACGTGGTGAAGGTGCTTCTTCAGGCGGAGACGTATTTTCTGCATCTGCATCAAACGGATGGGATTCTGCTCCGGCAACTGCTCCTATTGATGACGATATCCCATTCTAATTATAATTAAAGTTATAATAAAAAACTCGGGATTTCCCGAGTTTTTTTATTATGTAATGTCCATTAAGGCTTCTAAAAGATCGTTTTGAACTTCTTCAACTTGAGTATAGTTTATTTTGTATTGATTTGCTAAATCTTCAATTTGATTTTGGTTAAGGTTTTTAACATCATCAGCCGTTAAAGCTTTAGGAGTGATATTAAACACCGAATAATAATCCTTAAATTTATACTCTCCACCGGTAAGTTTATTTGAAACTGTCAACCATTGATTCGGAATACCGAAAGAATCTGCAGCAATAAGTCCGTGCATTGATGTGGAAAGAACAAACTCGCATTCTGCAATTTGTTTAAGAACAGTCAAAGGTTCATCCCTAAAATTAATCAATATTGAGTGAGGTATTTCATCAATAAGTTTATTAAAAAGAGGATTATCTAAATCTTCAACGTGAGGTGTAAATCCGATTTTATACTTCTTTTCCGGAGCAATATCAAGCAAACGATTGAACAAAAGTCCTCCGTCACCGAGAGCCATATCAATCTTTTTACCAACAATTTTTTCAATACGCTCTTTGGTAATTTTTCCTCTTACTGCGGCAAAATGGATATTTTTTCTGAAATTTTCTTTGTAATCTACCTCTTTTATGAAACCTGATGTCCAGATATTTGTCGGTAAGGTAAATAAATCTTTTATTCTTTTACCGAAACGAGGACGAGTAAAACCATTTAAGATACTGCCGATTCCTACAATTTGTGCAGTCGACTTTCCGGCATATTTGCATTTTTTACCGGTAAGGCGTTCAATTAAAATCGGATTCATTGCATCGCCAAAATTATTGGCACGGCAGTAGTGTAAGCGTATCATGTTTATCTCCTGTTCATAATATATTATGCCATAGCATAGCATAGCATAGCATAGCATAGCATAGCATAGCAATACTATTGCATATATTAAAAAACAGTCAATATTATTTTATGTATTTTAGGATAGTTTTATGGTTTTATTCTGCGAACATCATCTCTTGCTGCAAAAATATTATATATCTTATCCAAATATTCAATATCAGGTAAGCAATTACTCATTTTGCACCATAAATAACGATAGAATATAGATGTCATATACGGATTTTTTTCAGTCTTCTTTACAAATTTCCAATATGCCGACAAGGCTCTCATATACATCAGATGCATATTCTTTTCAGATAGCTGTGTATTATCTTTTATTGTCCAATAATATGCCATAAATCGGTCGTGATCGAGCTGAACCTTATTACCAGAGAAATTGCCTATTTCCTTAGGAACCAAAACCACGTTAGCAGTCATTTTTGCTATACCATGTGCATAAATTGCAGCTCTCAAAGGAATAGATTCATCTTGGATAAAAGCACGTTCATCAGCACCTTCGGCTTTTTTCAATACTTCTGTTTTAATTAATTGTCCCATACGGGTAAATCTTCCGGTCAAAACTCCCATAAGAGCATTTTGATTATGGGTATATGTAAATTCTTCTAACATACATTTTTCAAGTTCTTGCGGTTCTTTTCCGGTTTTGGTAAAACAACCATAGACCATATCAGCCGGAAGCTCTTCTGCGAGCTTTATCATTTTTTCGGTAGAATCAAGCGGAAAAATGTCATCAGAATCAAGCATTCGGCACCATTTCCCCTTTGCTAAAGCGATACCCTGATTTATTCGAGCACTAATTCCTCTGTTTCTGTCGTTTTCAACAATAGTCACATTAGGAATATCTTTAGTCATATCTTTGATAATTTGAACTGACTTATCCGAAGATAAATCATCAACAAAAATAAATTCCGGATTTTTTAGTCCTGTTTGACCTAAAAGAGCTTTTAATACCGACGGCAAATAATATTCTTTATTATAAACCGTCATCACAAAACTAACATCAATTTCGTTTTCGCTCATATTATTACTCCTCATTATTCTCCGATAGCTTTAGCCGATAATTCTTTTTCAAGCTGTAAAATAATTTCTTCCGGAGAGAGAACTTTCTCTTTAATCTCCTCATCTACCTTTTGTTTTACGGTTTCTTTTGTTTCTTCCGCAATCTTTTCAATGTGTTTATCAGCTTCTTCAATAGCTTTTTTAGTATTTTCTTCCACTTTTTCAGCAACTTCGGCTACTTGTTCTTTGAGTTCTTCCTGAACATTTTTTATATCGGAAGTAAGTTTTTGTTCCTGTTCGCTTTTTATAACAACGACGTTTTCGATAACTTCATATTCTTCTTGCGATGCAACAGGCGTTTTTTCCTCCTGAATTACAACCAAAGCTTCAGGTACTCCTTCTTCCGTAGGAGTAGTTATCTCTTTAACATCGGTTGCAGTTTCTTTCGGTGTATTTTCAACAATACTGATATTGTTATCTGTTTTTGCTACCATATTTTCGGATTTGACTTCTTCAGTTGTTTCAACAACAGCTTTTTCTGTTTTATTTTCTTCGCTATTTTCTGCGACCGAAGCCGGAATTAAGTCGATAGGTTCTCCATTATTTTCAACCGCATCTTCACTTTTAGCAATTTCTTCCAAAACCATAATAGCTTGCTGACGTTTCATTTCTATTGTATCTCTGTCAGCTAACTCCTCTTTATTCATCTGTAATTTTGTATCAACGTTTTTGTCAGTACATTTCAACAGCCATACGTCATATACCGGATGAGCAACAGCATTCAATGCCGGAGATGAAGATAACATCCACCCTTTGAAGATATTGATTTTATTGCCCTTAGGTGTGGCATCGACAATATCAACAAAGGCAAAGTTTTCCGGTGTTTCTTCAGGAGTTCTTGTTTTACACTCACGAACCAAAATTGAAAAAGTACCGAACTTAACTTCCTGATTTACCGGAACTTCCACAAGACTTACGTGACCGGTAATTTTATCCATTGCCTGCATAATAGCGGTATTGGTATTTATTTCTGTCGCATTGGCACCTAAAGACAGTGATAATGCGGAAAACAATGTTGTATAAAAAAGTTTATTCTTTGTCATCATCGCCGGTCACCATAAATATAACTTCACCAACCATATCTTCTAATGTTTTGAAATCTTTTGTATTGGTGATTTCATCACCGTTTTGCAGAATTTCTTTTGATTTTCCCGGTTCTACCTTGATAAACTTATTGCCCATCAAACCGTTTGTTGCAATAGTTGCAACACTGTCTTCCGGCAACTTCACATCGGGAGCAATACTTAATTTGATTTCTGCATCATAATTTTCATTATCAAGTTTCAAACCGACAACCGTTCCGATTTTTATACCGTTAATCATAACGTCTGCACCAACTCCGAGCCCTCCGACTTTTAAGAATTTTGCCGTAAGCTCATATCCTTTAACTACTTGTAAATCAGAAACTCTGTATGCAAAAGCCAAGAACAGACCTGCAATTATTAATACCACAATTCCCATAATTGTTTCAAATGGTCGTTTACTCATTATTTTTGCTCCTTTTGTTTTTGGCGTTTTGCTTTTCCTAAACCGATAATTCTGTCAACAACTTCTTCTAAAACCATCGCATCACGAACAAAGGATATTTCGCTTCCTTGTTCGAGATAATCTTCCGAACCGCCTGGTTCCAATTCTATATATTTACTTCCCAAAACTCCGTTACTGACGATAGATGCAGAACTGTCATCAGGAATTTGTATTCCTTCTTTGATTTCCATTGTCAATATAACTCGATAATTTTCATCTATCTGCATATCAATAACTTTACCTACATTAACACCGGCCAAGCGAACATCGTTTCCAATGCTCAAGCCATCGGTTCTGCCAAATCTGGCATTAATGGAATAATGGCTGTTTTTCTCCTGATTAGCGGTTAAATCTCGTCTGATGATATATGTCGCAAAGAGAAGGGCTATTACCAAAATTGCATACATACCTATTTTAATCGAGTATGCTTCATCTCTTGAATATGTAGAATTTGTTTTATTTGTCATTGTTCTTTTTTATAAACTTGGTTACATTTCTAACAGAATTTAGCATTTTTTTATCAAATTTGCTATAAAAAAATATATGCTGTGAATAGTATTTATAAAGATAAAGTCGCCTTTTTACGGCGACTTTATTTTACTTTTTTGCAGAAATTATTTTCATTGCGGTTTCAATATCAATTTCTTTACCTTGTAAATCTTTCGGTAGGGCGTAATTGTTCTTGCCACACTTTAAGTAAGGACCATATCTGCCTGAATTTAGGGTTATTTGTTCGTTATTTTGCGGGTTTGTGCCAATTACGGTCGCTTGAGGTTTTTCTGCTACCCCTTGCAATATTTGTTCGGCTCTTTCCAATGTAATGTTGAATACATCATCATTGCCGGTTAATGATTTAGATTTTCCGCCTTGTTTTATATACATACCGAATTTTCCGATATTAACTTCAATACCGTTACCTAATTGACGAGGCAGATTTAACAAAATCTCAGCCTTTTCCAAAGAAATGTTTTCAGGTGTACATCCTTTTGGCAAAGAGCAACGTTTAGGCTTTTCCTTACCCTTGTCTGCACCTAATTGTACATAGTAACCGTAAGGACCTTTTTTGAGATAAATAACCTCATTGTCTATCAAACCTAATTCCTTATCTTCAGGATTAGTTAATTCCGGTGCATTAGCAATTTTTTCTTCTTCGGCAGAGGTGTCAATCAATTGTTTGGTATATTTACATTCCGGATAGTTAGAACAACCTATAAATGCTCCGAAACGGCCTAATTTTATGCCTAAACGCCCGTTGTTACAATCAGGACAAGAACGAGGATCCGTTCCGTCTTCTCTTGTAGGGAATAAGTGATTTCCCAATACTTCATCAATTTTATTGATAACTTCAGTCATTTGTAATGGACTGACCGCTTCAATATTTTTGATAAATTTGCTCCAAAAACCGGTCAAAAGTTTTTTCCATTCCATAGAACCGGCGGAAATATCATCTAAAAATTCTTCCATTTGTGCGGTAAAATCATATTCTACATATTTTTTGAAAAAGTTTTCTAAAAATACGGTAACAATTCTTCCTCTCTCTTCAGGAATAAAACGAAGCTTTTCCACCTTAACATATTGACGTTCTTGTAGAACGGCAATAATAGTCGCATAAGTTGACGGACGTCCAATACCGAGTTCTTCAAGTTTTTTCACCAAACTTGCTTCGGTAAAACGAGGAGGAGGAGCAGTAAAGTGTTTGTCTGTGAAAATTTCACCTTTAGTCTCTTTTTCTCCGACTTCTACATTTGGCAACAGGCGGTTATCTTCATCTTCGTCATCATCGTCAAAACTTTCCTGATAAAGTTTGAGATACCCGTCAAAAGCGATAACTTGACCGTTTGCACGCAACATAATTTGTCCGTCATTAGATGTAGATTCAATGGAAACCTTATCCAAAATAGCAGGATTCATTTGACAAGCGACAGTGCGCTTCCAAATTAATTCATATAATTTATGAGCATCGGCATCAAGTTTTGTTTCCATTTTTTTAGGAGTATTAAATACATCTGCCGGACGAATAGCCTCGTGAGCTTCTTGCGCATTTTTAGACTTGTTTTTATATTCTTTAGGTGTTTTAGGCAGATAATCTTCACCAAAATATTTAACAATCGCATCACGACAAGCATTGATAGCATCTTTAGAAAGGTTTACCGCATCGGTACGCATATAGGTAATATAACCTTCTTCATAGAGTTTTTGTGCTATCTGCATTGTCTTTTTAGCAGAGAAGCGTAACTTACGAGCTGCTTCCTGTTGTAAAGTTGAGGTTGTAAACGGAGGAGCAGGGTAGCGATTAGCTTTTTTGCGTTCAACATTTGAAACCGCAAAATCTTGAGCTTCTATTTTTGCTTTTGCCGCAAGGGCTTTTTCTTCGCTGTTAATGTCAAATTTTTCCAGCTTTTTACCGTCTAAAGTAACTAATTTTGATTTTATCAAAGCTTGTTTTGATGTAAACAACTCGGCATCAATGGTCCAATATTCTTCCGGCTTAAAGTTTTCTATCTCATTTTCTCTTTCGCAAACAAGACGTAACGCAACCGATTGTACACGTCCTGCGGATTTTGAGCCGGGAAGTTTTCTCCATAAGACAGGAGAAAGATTAAAACCTACCAAATAGTCAAGAGCACGTCTTGCCATATATGCAGAAACCAGATTATCGTCAATCGAACGCGGATTTTTAATTGCTTCGGTTACTGCTGATTTTGTAATTTCGTGAAATACGACACGCTCGATTTTTTTATCTTTAATCTTGTTACGAGCTTTCAGTTCTTCTAAAATGTGCCAAGCAATGGCTTCTCCTTCTCTATCCGGGTCGGATGCGAGTACAATCGTGTCAGCATCTTTAACTGCGGCAATAATGTCTTTCAGACGTTTTTGTCCTCCGGAACTCAGTTCCCAAGTCATGGCAAAATCTTGTTCCGGTTGAACGGAACCGTCTTTACTCGGCAAATCTCTTATATGACCGAAACTGGCAAGAACTTTATATTCTTCACCTAAATATTTATTGATTGTTTTGGCTTTTGCCGGAGATTCCACGATAACTAGTTTCATTTCTTTTTTTCTCACTTTCTTTCGCTCAATGCGATTTTATTGCCCGGAAGTCGAACTATCCTTCCCTCTATTTCCAAGTCGAGAATTTGCATCATTACCGTTGCTGTATCCAGTTTTGAATAACGTATAACTTCATCTATATCAGCAGCCGATGTTGATAAAAATTCTTCAATCGGATATTTAGAACTAGAAGGAATATTGTTAGTTTTTGCAGAATTGTCAAGAGAGTTTATGAATAAATCGTCACATATTTTTTCAACCTTATAGGTTGGGGTATTAACAGTATAATCCTTCAATATATTAATAATGTCATCTGCATTTTCGGTAAAATGCGCCCCCATTCTTAATAAATTATTGGTTCCGGCTGATTTTGAATCACATGGGTTACCCGGAACGGCAAATAAATGTTTTCCCTGTTGGGCTCCAATCTTTGCAGTGATTAGCGAACCTGATTTTTCAGATGCTTCAGTTACCAAAACTCCGCAGCTTAGTCCGGCAACAATCCTGTTTCTGCGTGGAAAGTTTGAAACTTGAGCTTCGGTTTCCAACGGAACTTCCGACAATAACAAACCCTGTTCTGCTATTTGATAATACAAGTCTTTATTTTCCGTGGGATATATTTTATCAATTCCTGTTCCCAATACAGCGATGGTTGGACCTTTTTGATTAAGAGCATACATTGCTCCCTTATGAGCAGATGCATCAATTCCTCGAGCCATTCCCGAAATTATTAAAATTTTATTTTCGGTTAAATCACAGGCAATTTTAGATGACAACTTTCTTGCATTAATACTGGCATTGCGACTTCCGACTATGGCTAAAGATAAATCTGTCGATAATAAGTTTAAATTTCCTTTTGCGTACAAGACCGGAGGAGCATCTTTCAGAGATAAGAGTTTTTGAGGATATAAATTATCTTCTTTAAGTAGAATATGCACATTTTGTTTTTCGGCATTTTTCAATTCATTTTCAGCCCAAGACGGAGTAGGTACTTTCTTTCCTGCTTTTTCCAAAAAAACAAGTGCATCGGCAACAGAGCCGTATGCACTTATATATTTTTCATAATTTACCGGACCGATACCATCGGTATTAATCAGTCGCAGAGCTTCAATAATTGTTTGTTTCAAAGCCATTATGCTTTCTTCTTAAAGCTGATTTTACTTTCCGTTCCTTTTACGAGTCTTACAATGTTGGCATGATGTCTGATTAAAACCAACAAAGCTATCATGCTAAAGAATATAGCCTCCATTTCTCCGGCAAAAAAGTATGCATAAACCGGAGTAAGTGTTGCAGCAGCAATAGCAGACAACGAAGAATAGCGAAAAGCAAAAGCAAATACCAACCAAGTCAGCAATGCTAACAAACCTAATGTCGGACTCATTACTACGATAAAACCGAACGCGGAGGCAACGCCTTTTCCGCCTTTGAAACCTAGCCATATCGGGAAATTATGTCCCAAGATAGCAGATGTACCGGCGATTAATGCAGCTAATGTGTTGGTCTTAGTCATAATTCCCATAACCAACATATCGTTTTCAGGTGCGAGCAATCCGGCAACCCAAGCAGCAATACCTGCTTTTGAGGCATCAAGCAAAACTGTTGCTAAAGCTAAATCTTTACGTCCGGTTCTCAATACGTTAGTAGCACCGATATTGCCGGAGCCGATTTTTCTTATATCACCCAGTCCTGCAATGTAGCATAAAACCAGTCCGAACGGAATTGAACCGAGCAAATAACCGCCTAAAGCCGAGGCAACAAAAATAGAAATCATTGTTTTATCCTTTCTTTTAAATTTACTTCTAGATGTAAAACAAAAGCATTTTATTTTAAATATTTTTTTTTAGTTTTCCCACACAACGACAAAAAAGCATGGCTTAAAGCATAAAATTAAAGTTTTCATTGAATAAAAATATAAATATAGTCGACAAAGAAATTTAATTGATTAATATAAACTGGAATTTAACAATAGAGAATGCTTGATATGACACCGAAATATAAACGCATATTACTTAAATTATCCGGCGAAGGACTTATGGGAGACCGAGCTTTCGGGATGGATGAACAGGTTATAAACTCATTAGCGGAACAAATTAAGGAAGTACACGATAAAGGCGTTGAAGTTTGTATCGTGGTTGGCGGAGGTAATATTTTCAGAGGAGCAAAAGAAGCATCTAAAGGGCTCAATCGTTCGGTCGCAGACCAAGTCGGAATGTTGGCAACGGTTATGAATGCTTTGTATCTGCAAAATGCTCTCGAAAAAATGGGAACTGCAACAAGAGTGCTTTCCGGTATCAATATACCTTCTGTTTGTGAAAACTATATATATCGCAGAGCTTTAAGACACTTAGAAAAAAACAGAGTGATTATCTTTGCCGGAGGAACCGGAAATCCTTATTTTACAACCGATACCGGTGCGGCGCTTCGAGCATCTGAAATGGGATGCGACGTTTTGCTCAAATCAACACAGGTTGACGGTGTGTATTCCGACGATCCTAAAAAGAATGCAAATGCAGTGCGTTATGAACACATAACTTATGATGACGTTATTCAAAAAAGCTTGAAAGTTATGGATTTAACAGCAGTTGCTTTAGCTAAAGATAACAATATTCCAATAGTTGTTTTTGCTCAAAAAGGAGAAAAAGCTTTGTTAAAGGCTATTTCGGGCGAAGGCGATTTTACAATCATTAATTAATAAAGAGGTTACAAATGGCTGACTATTCAGAAATTAAAGAAAATACCAAGAGCAGAATGGAGAAAACTATTGAAGCTCTTAAAAGTGATTTGGGCGGGTTGCGTGCCGGTCGTGCGCATGCAAGTTTGCTTGACGGAATTATGGTTGATGCTTATGGTTCTATGACACCAATTTCTCAAGTCGGAACAATCAGTGTTCCTGATGCCCGTTGCTTGTCTGTAAGTGTTTGGGATAGAGGTATGGCTAAGGCTGTAGAAAAAGCTATTCAGGAGTCTGATTTAGGTCTTAACCCCGTATCTGACGGACAATTAATTCGTATTCCTATTCCTCCTTTGAGTGAAGAACGCAGAAAAGAATTGGTAAAAGTTGCCGGTAAATATACCGAGCAAAGTAAAGTGGCTGTTCGCAATATTCGTCGTGATGCTTTAGACGGAATCAAAAAGCTTAAAAAAGATAATGAAATTTCAGAAGACGAAGAAAAACGTTATGAAAATGAAATTCAAAAATTTACTGATGAAAGCATCAAGAAAATTGATGAAGTTTTAGCTCAAAAAGAAAAAGATATTATGCAAGTGTAAGGCAGAGGTTCGTCGTGAATAATCAACTCAATCACTTAGCGATAATTATGGATGGCAACCGTCGTTGGGCAAAGAAAAGAGGCTTACCAGCGGTTGCCGGACATCGTCAAGGTGCAAAGCAACTCGAACAAGTTTGTCGAGATGCTAAAGACTTAGGCATAAAGTATTTAACATTATATGCTTTTTCAACCGAAAACTGGCAACGCAGCCCTGAAGAGGTAGAGTCTCTTATGGGGCTTTTACGTGAGTATTTGAAAAACGATTTGCAAGAAATTCAAAAGAACAACACACGCATTGTTTTTATCGGCGAACGCAATATGTTGGATAGTGATATTGCGGTAAAAATGTCCGAAATTGAAGAACAAACGGCAAATAATAAAGATTTTACTTTGTGCTTAGCAATCAGCTATGGCTCTCGTCAAGAAATCATAAAGGCAGCTCATCGCGTGGCTGTTTTGGTTAAGAACGGAAGTATTGACGTTAGCGATATTGATGAAAGATTGTTTTCGGCATTGCTTTATACAAAAGATATTCCTGATCCTGATATGTTAGTCAGAACCAGCGGAGAACAAAGAATAAGCAATTATCTGTTGTGGCAATTAGCTTATTCCGAACTTTATTTTACCGATGTTTTATGGCCCGACTTCGGACGTAAAGAATTGGAAGATATTATTCAAAATTATAATACTCGGGAGAGAAGATATGGCAAAAAGTAACCTTTTGAAAAGAACAATAACAGCTCTTATTTTAGGGCCGTTAGTTATTGGTAGTATTTTTTTAGAGTTTCCTTATTTTAATTTTTTGGTTTTAACCATCGGTGCACTCTTATCTTGGGAATGGAGTGATATGGTTGCTCAAAACAAAAAAACGGTTTACTCAACAATTTACACTTTATCAATGGCTACGGCAGTTATGCTCCAATCTTGGTTTGGTATTTTTTTGATGATGGCATTAGCTACCGTTGTTGTTTTTGTTAAGGCAAAAGAAGAGAAACACAGATGGATATTAACTCTTGGTGTTCCATATATCTCAATCGGTGTCGGCTCTTTGATGTGGTTTATGATTGCATTATCTCCATTGCCCGTTTTATGGTTACTTTTGGTTGTTTGGAGTGTTGACATTGGCGGATATGCCGTAGGTTGCAATCTTAAAGGTCCGAAACTTGCTCCTAAAATCAGCCCGAATAAGACTTGGTCCGGTTTAGTCGGCGGAATGTTATTTGCCGGAGCTACCGGTGCAATATTTGCATACTTGGTAAATTGGCAAGGATATATTTATTATGCCGCAGTTGCCGCTGTTTTGGCTGTTGTAGAACAAATCGGTGATTTAATTGAGTCTGCAATCAAACGCAAAGTAGGTGTCAAAGATTCAAGTAGCCTTATCCCCGGACACGGTGGGGTATTTGATAGGGTTGATGGTCTTATCTTTACAGCTCCGATATTGCTTTTGGGTATAGTTCTTTATTATAAATATATGATGTAAGAGGTTAGTTTTTTATGAGTGGTATAGTAAATGCTTTCTACTATGTAGTACCGTTTATCGTATTACTGGGAGTGTTGGTATTTGTTCACGAATTCGGGCATTTTATTATTGCCCGTCTTTGTGGTGTTAAAGTAACGGATTTTGCTATCGGTTTCGGTAAGCAGTTATGCGGTTTTACCGATAAACACGGTACAAATTGGAAAATATGTGCGATTCCGTTAGGAGGATATTGTCAATTTTTAGGAGATTCTAACGGAGCGTCGGCAGGAGAAGATGATGAAATTATTTCTTCTTTAACCGACGAAGAAAAGAAAGAAGCTTTTGCTTTTCAAAATCCATGGAAAAAGTTGGCAATAGTTTTAGGCGGTCCTGGATTTAACTATCTTTTTGCAATATTGGTTTTTGCCATAATGTTTATCACTTTGGGCAAATTTACTTTTCCTCCGGTTGTAGGAGATGTTATTCCCGAAGGTGCTGCCTATGAAGCAGGGATTCAAACCGGGGACAGAATAACCGAAATCAATGGCAAGAAAATCAAAACATTTAGCGATATAAGTACCGAAATTGCTCTGATAACTGACGGGAAAGCAAACGTAAAACTCATTAGAAACGAAGAAACTCTGGAATTTTCGGTAAATCTTAAACCATTGGAAGTCGAAGAAAACGGAACTACGACCAAAAGACCTATGTTGGGGATTAAATCACAAAGTTCAATAGAATTGGACAATGAAAAGTTGTCTGTTCCTCAAGCATTTGTTGAGGCAACAAGCGAAACATGGCGTATTACCGTGGGTACTTTGCGTGGTGTAAAACAAATGATTGTCGGCGACAGAGGTACCGAAGATTTAGGCGGAATTTTGCGCATTGCCGAAATGTCCGGAGATATATCAAAGAAAAACGGATTAGTTGATTTTATTGCATTTATGGCATTGTTGTCTATCAATTTGGGATTGATTAATTTATTCCCGATACCCGTTTTAGATGGCGGTCATGTGGTTATTTTCTTGGTTGAAATAGTTACTCGCAGAGAAATCAATCCGAAAGTGAAAGAATTTTTATTTAAATGCGGTTTTGCTTTGTTAATCGCATTAATGATTTTTGCCACTTGGAATGACATTGTTCATTTATTTAAGCGTTGGTTTGTATAAAATTGAATTAGAGGATATCAATAATGAAAAAGAAATATTTGGTAGCATTAATTCCTGCTCTTATGGGAGCAAATGATGTTTTAGCTACGCCTGTTAACAATATTAATGTTAGCGGATTACAGCGTGTTGAACGTGAAACTGTCTTATCTTATGTTAATATTGCTCCCGGAAGTGATGTTTCACAGGAACAGTTAAACGATGCTTTTAAGAAACTTTATACAACCGGCTTGTTTTCTGATGTTAAATTTGATATTAACGGAAGCACATTGAATATTAATGTTTCCGAAAATCCGATTGTAAATAAACGTTTTTTTGACGGCAACGATAAAATTGATGATAAGATGTTGGAAAGCGAAGTTCAATTAGCTCCTCGTTCTATATATAGTGTTGCCAAAGTTCAAGAAGATACCCAACGTATTTTGAATATTTACAAGAGAGTCGGACGATATGCCGCAGTGGTAGAACCGAAAGTTATTGAAAGAGACCAAAATCGTGTTGATTTAATCTATGAAATTGATGAAGGTCCTTTGGCTAAAATTACAAAAATAAACTTTGTCGGTAACGAACACTATTCCGACAGTGATTTGCAAGGCGAAATCTTGAGTAAGGAAACTCGTTGGTGGCGTATTTTTTCAACATCTGAAAACTATGACCCGGAAAAAACAAACTATGATAAAGAGTTGTTACGTCGTTTCTATCTCAAAAACGGATATGCTGATTTTCGTGTAATTTCTGCCGTTGCGGAATTGAGCCCTTCAAGCGAATCATTTTTGATAACAATGGTATTGGAAGAAGGAAAACGATACAAAGTTAATAAGATAAATATAAAATCAAGCATTGGTGATATTGATGTTGATGGCCTTAAAGAAGAACTCGAAATAGAAGAGGGTGATTGGTATAATGCCGATAAGGTTGAAAAAAGTGTTTATACATTAACCGAAGAAATTGGTAAAAAAGGATTTGCCTTTGTAGAAGTTGAACCGGAATTAAACAAAAATATGCAAGACGGTACAATGGAAATTACATTCCGTATTCGTGAAGGTGCTCGTATTTTTATCAATCAAATTAATATTACGGGTAACAGCAGAACTTATGATGAAGTTATCAGAAGAGAATTTCGCTTAAATGAAGGTGATGCTTTTAATGCCGCAAAAATCAGAGCATCTCGCCGTAATATTGAAAACTTAAATTACTTTAGTAATGTTAATATTCAAACATCTCCGACAGATGACAGAAATAAAGCGGATATTAATGTTGATGTTACCGAAAAATCTACCGGTTTCTTCAATGTAGGTATCGGATATTCTACTGTTAACGGAGCTTTAATCAGAGCCGGTGTGACCGAAAACAACTTCCGTGGTAAAGGTCAAAGACTTGGTGTTGATGTAGGTGTATCGCAAAGAGAACAAGACTATAACATCAGTTTTACCGAGCCGTATTTTATCGGATTGCCTTTGAGTGCAGGTGTTGATGTTTATCGTACAGAGACAGATTATCAAGATGAATCATCATATGATCAGGGAGTAACTGGTGGTAGATTACGCTTTGGATGGAGATATACAGATAATCTGTCTCAATCGTTGCGTTATACTTTACAACAGGAAGAAATAGAAAATGTCAGCAAACATTCGTCTATTTATATTCAAAACCAAGAAGGTAAATATATGGATTCAAGTATCGGTCAAACATTGGCATACGACCGTCGTGATAATGCTATTTCTCCGACAGAAGGATATTATTTATCATTCTCAAATGATGTCGGAGGACTTGGCGGAGATGACAAATATCTGCGTTTTGATGCAAAATCATATCTCTACTATACATTTTTTGAGGATTATACTTTGAAAATGTTTGTAACCGGAGGCTATGTAGCCGGATATGGTAATGAAAATGTTCGTTTGAGCCAAAGATATTTCCTCGGCGGTTCAACAATGCGCGGTTTTGACAGTTCCGGTATAGGTGCTCGTGATAAATATACCAAAGATGCTCTAGGCGGCAACTGGATGGTATATGGCGGTACCGAATTGACATTCCCGATAGGTTTAGATGAAGTCGGAATTAAAGGGCGTACTTTCGTGGACATCGGTACATTAGGTAAACCTGATGACGTAAGCTATGAAATTGTAGAATATTCATCAAGTCCTCGTGTGTCCGTAGGTTTCGGTTTCACTTGGATGTCTCCTATGGGTAAAATCGATATTGACTTCGGTTTTCCGGTAGTTAAAGAAGATTACGATGAAACAGAAGTATTCAGATTAAACTTTGGAACAAGTCTCTAATTTAAGGAGAAAACAATGATAGATACCAGATTTTTTGAATATAAAGGCAGTTTAACAATATCTCAAATTGCCGAGATATGCGAAGCAGAGGTTATAACTGCCGGAAAAGATGACGTTGTTATTAATGACATTAACACAATGTTCGATGCTCAAGATGGAGAAGTATGTTTCTTCTATGATAGAAAGAAAAAAGCTGCCGGCGCTGAAATTAAGGCAACAGCTTGTGTTACAACTCCTGAATTAGCAAGTTTTGTTGCAGAGGGTGTTGTTATTTTAACAACTAATTCTCCTAAAGTTGCTGCTCTTAAATTAAAAGAAGCTATGTATGCGGAGAGAAGACCTCAAAGCGGAATTGCCGATACGGCAAAAATTCATCCGTCAGCTAAAATAGGAGAGGGGGTATCTATCGCTGATTATGTGGTTATAGGTGCTAATGCTGTTATCGGTAACGATACAATTATAGAACCGTTTGCTGTCATTTCTGATGGCTGTGTAATAGGTGATAATTGCCGTTTAGGCGCACACTGTTCAATAGCCTATACGGTTATGGGAAATAATTGTTATATTTATAACGGTGCTCGTATCGGACAAGACGGTTTCGGTTTTGAAACAATCAACGGAGTTCATAAACGCATACCGCAACTCGGTCGTGTTATTATGGGTAATGACATTGAAGTCGGTTCTTGCTCTTGTATAGACAGAGGTGCATTAGGAGATACAGTTATCGGCGATGGTTGTCGTGTTGACAATTTGGTTCAAATAGCACATAACGACAAAATGGGACGAGGTTGTATTGTTGTTGCTCAAACCGGAATTGCCGGCAGTTGCAATTTCGGCGATTATGTTGTATGCGGAGGACAAACAGGTTTTGCCGATCACCTTAATATCGGTAGCGGAGTTCAGGTGGCTGCTCAGTCAGGTGTTATGCGTGATATTGAGCCTGGCAACGTGGTTATGGGTACACCAAGTGTTCCGTTTAAGGATTATATGCGTCAAGTATCATTCTTGCAAAAAAATTCAAAAAAATAATAACTAAATAAGGAAAATAAAAAATGTCAGAAAATAAAATCTACTATATCGAAGATATCATGAAACTTTTACCGCATCGTTATCCGTTTTTGTTGGTTGACAGATTAGAAGTAGAAGTTCCGGGTGAAAAAGGTATGGGATTGAAAAATCTTACAATGAACGAAGAATTTTATCAAGGTCACTTCCCGAATAATCCTGTAATGCCGGGAGTTTTACAAATTGAGGCTATGGCTCAAACTGCAGGCGCTATTGTTTCAGCAGCTTCGGAAGGAGATAAGACACCGAATGTATTGTTTATGTCTATCGATGGTGTTAAATTCCGTAAACCTGTAAAACCTGGCGATCAAATGAAAATGTATGTAGAAAAAATTCAGTCTCGCCGTAACATTTTCGTTTTCAGAGGAAAGGCTTATGTTGATGATAAGCTTGTTTCTGAAGCAGAATTTACAGCAATGATTGTATAATTTTACATATTTTAATCAATAAAAGCGGCAGACTATTGTCGCTTTTTGTTTATTTACAAATAGCTGAAAATATATTACAATGTATCCCGTTAAAGGATAAAAATATGGCAGAAAAGAAAACACAAAAAGGCGGATTTCGTAAAAAGTTGCTTACTTTTGCAACCTTTTTATCTACGATTATTCCCTCTGCTGCCGTTGCTAAAGATGCTCCTCAACAAGACAATGATAATGCAGACAAAATTGTAACAGTTGTACCTACCAGAAAAATAGATTATCAGGTTGATACGCTTGATAATATTGTCAATTATGGAGCATATTCCGGAGATAGGAATACAATTACTCTGTCTTATCAAAAAATACCCGGTGCCCACTATGATTTACCGGAAAATTTTTTGGCTATGTCACTTATTCATGAACAAAAACATAGAGATAACAGAGAAGCAGGTATAAGAAAATATCCCGTAAGCCCGGAACAAGCTTATAAACTTGATATGCATAATGAAATTTCCGCGAATATTGCTGAATTAATATATATACGTGATAAATACTTAAAAACAGGTGATACTAAAATTTTAGAAATATCTCCAAGGTTTTATTTTTATAAAGAAGCAATAGAGCAAGGCATAATAAATCCGAAAAGTGAATACAGAGAAGATTTTGATAAAGAAATGTCATTGATTATCAATGGTGTTATAAAAATGTGGCATAATAATGTTGAAATCTCATATTCGAGACAGAATGCAAATAATGCTTTTAACAACAGCGACCATGTAGGTAGTTATTCAGAGTTTCATGATGAAAACTATCAAAAATGTTTGGAATTGACCTATAAAATTGCCGGAGTAGATTTTTCTCAGTACATAGAAAAAGATGTAGAAGTTCCCGAAGTCGGTAAAAAACGTCTCAATTATTTGCTTGCTCAATCTTATGTGCATGTAAAAAGCACAAATAATCAAGAAGCAAGTGAACGTTTTTATTTGCCGGCATACGACGGTAATTTAACCATAGATGAATATCGCAATTTGTTACGTCATGCTATTGTAATTCAACATATGTCTATTGCAGAAAAAACTCCTCAAGATTATATGGCCAGTTTGGCAACAGCGTATGTTAAAAAGGAAAAAACAGCAGAGGATATTGCTAAAGAATATGAAAAATCTTTTGGTGTTGTAAATGAATATTTTTATTCTGTTGTTGAGGGAATGATAGACCGAATATCAAGCGAAGCCTATAATGGAGATATAAAAATACCAAGAAAGAGTAAGGATAAAGGAGCTTATTATACACAAGCGTTGGAGAAACTATATACTGCTCATATTGAGGTTGATGGTAAAAAAGAAGATGTAAATTTGTTCCAAATATTAAATCCTAACGATAAGATGCCGTTTAGCGATTTGTATGATTTATCTAACGGATTTTTTGTGAAAGAAAAGAAGAATAAAAAAGTTTCCGCAATTAATTTGCCGAAGCCTAAATATCGTCAATGGAAAGATCAAGATGGTGAAAGAGTATCGGAAGTATTATATTTTGAGACCATAGACACGAGTAAAGATGTCGTTTTACAACCGGAAAAAAGCTATATATCAGAAGCTAAGGAACATATAACGGAGTTTATGAAAAATCCGATAGAACATCTTGCGGCTATAAAAAAACGCAACGGATATGAATAAAACCTCACTTATAAAAGTGAGGTTTTTGTTCAAAAAGAAGAAATGTTACACGTTGCCAAACAGCTCTATACCATCAAAATCTGCTTTTTTGAATGGAATGAGCTTAAAGTTAAATTTGACAACGTCAAACTGTACAGCCATCAAACGAGAGCCAATCCATGCCTTGTTTTGAGGAATTGCTTCTTCCGATAACAAGTACGACTTTCCGATTTTCGGGTTAAGGTACAACGACGGATTGCTGAGTTCTGTTACCGAAATCTCCTTAATAAGGTTTGCCGTATTAAGCAGATTTGAATGATAAGTAAGTCCGACCGGCATTTCGTAATAAACAGTCTTTTCATCAATCGTTACTTCCGCAATGTAGAACGGATTGCCATGCTTGATTTTGAACACTACACTTTTTACATCAGCATTATTGTAAAGTGAATTTACATAAGCTTCAAAAATGTGCAGTACATCATCATTTGATAATGAAAACTCTCTCACACAGCTGTCATCATAAAAGACTTCCGTTTTCGGTTTGTTTCCCGGATAGAAAGCCACCTGTTTTACATTGTCAAAATAGCAGAAGTTCTCTTTTCTTTCTTTCCAACGATAAAAGTTTTCATTTCCGAAAGATGCAGTGCTTGTGTTTTCATCAAAAACAAAACAGCCAAAGTGCACTTCTCCGTTTGTAAGTTCAACCCTTGCAGGCCATACCCAAGATGGATTAACCATCTCTCCCTGATACATCTCATAACCCAGTTTTGGAGTGCCATGTAGTTCACACGACCTCACAAAAGGGGTCTTTTTAACGAGAATTTCGCATATTATACGAATATCCTCCATGGTTTTTGTGATTGTAAACATAAAGAATAGTATTTAGTGAATAATATAAAAACGAGGAGTATTACATATCATAGATAGACAAAAAAATCAAGAAAGTTTTTGTATTTACATTAAGCATAAAAAATGATACAATTTTCCCGTTTAGGAGATTAAATTATGGCAAAGACAAATAAAAAAACAACAAGTTGGAAAGAAAAAGTGCTCATATATGCTGCAACAATATTGACAACAATAGTTCCGTCATCGTCATTAGCGCAAAAAATTGCAGAACAGCACGAGCCGAAATCTCCTAAAAAAGAACTTTTAACAAGGCATACCAGAGAAATTGATTATCAAGTGGACACATTGGCAAATCCGAGATCTCTGGCAACTTATTCAACTAAAAATAATTCGATTACCTTGCATTATGACAAAGACAATGAGCCGGGTTACACAATTCCTGAAGAAAATATAGCAATTACGGTTATTCATGAACAAAAACATAGGGATAATAAAAAAGAAGGATTGTATTCATATCCCGTAAGTCCGGATCATAGCTATAAACTTGATATGCACGATGAGATATCCGCCAATATGGCAGAGTTAATATATTTAAGAGATAAATATATTCGAACCGGTGATATAAGTGTATTTGATGTATCATCTCGTTTCGAGTTTTATAAAGAAGCCATACAAAAAGGAGAGATTAAACCCGGCAGTCCGTACCGAGAAGATTTTGATAAAGATATGGATTTGATTGTAAATGGAACCACAAAAATGTGGGAAGAAAATTTCAAATCAAGGTATAGTACTCAAAATTCTTTCAATGCAATCGCCAGCGATTTGTCGGGAAAATATGCACCATGGCATGAAGAAAATTATCAAAAAGCATTGAATGTTGCCTATACAATAGGTGGTGTAAATTTTAATCAATATAGAAAAAAAGATATTGAACTTGATGAGTTCGGAAAAAAACAGCTAAACTATATGTTGTTGCAAACATATATGTATATGCGTAATCAGAGTAATGAAGCACTCGCAGAACGTTTTAATCTACCGAAGTATGATAAAAAATTAACCTTATCTCAATATGCAGATTTAGTGCAGCATGCTTTGGTAATAAATAATATGTTTGTTTATGATAAATCAAAAGCTGACGGTATGAGCAAAATGGCTAAAGATTATTTAGACGGAAAGCTGACGACTGAAGATATGAGAGAAAAGTTTGTAAAATCATTTGACAAGCATAAAGATTATCAGGAAACAATAAAAGCTTTTCTTGATGCGATAAATACCGATTATTACAAACAAGGAAAAAGATTGCCTAAAAAATGTAAAGAAGAGTATTTTCAACAGGCAGTCGAAAGTTTATATACAATTCAGTTTGAAGCAGATGGAGAAACCAAAACGCTAAATCTGCGTGAGTTTTTGAACCCGAATAATGAAGTTCCGATGACGGATATTCCTGAGCCTAAAATTTCATATTTTCTTAAAGCAGAAAAAAACGAAAAACAGACAGTTAAATTAAATGATCCCACTTATCCTAAATGGGAAGATGAAGACGGAAAAAGATATTCTGATGTCTTACATCATCAAGTTCTTGATACAACTAAAGATGTTATAGATAAGCCCGAAAAATCTCATGCAGATGAACAGACTTCCTCTAATAGTGAGGTGATAAAATACATGACGATAAATCATGGAAGATAACACTGGAAAAAGTATTGTACGAATAATATATATGAATTAAAAGAGATTCTATATTTGGCAAAAGTTGTTGATGGAAATAAAATGAAAGCATTTTGTGACAGTTCGTATGATGAAAGAAAAGGAATTGCAGGAATAGGTGTTGTTGTTCAAGACGGACAAAAACGCAAAGTGTATTCTAATTGGATTAGAGCAAGTTCCAACAACGAGGCGGAATTGTTCGCAATCCATTTGGCAAGTATCCTAACAGAAGGAAGAGGGGTTATTTATACCGACAGTTTGACAGCTTTGTCTTATATAAATAATGAGATACAAGATAAGCCGAGAACAAAAGAGCAATACATTAGGCATAAAATGTGTGAATATTGGGCTTATCAAATCAGACGCAGAGGAATAACGGTTAAGAAAATCAAAGCTCATACTCATAATTTTCAAACTCACTCTATGGGAAACAGATTTGCGGATCTAGCCGCCAATGAGGGCAGAGCAAAGTTCTACGAGAGATAGAACAAATTTCATTCTTATCTCAATTTAACTGTATCAAGAATAAAAATTATAGTGATAAATAAAAGAAAAAGCCTTGAATAAATCAAGGCTTTTAGTGGCGGAGAGTACAGGACTCGAACCTGTGCATCGGAGTTACCGATGACGGATTAGCAATCCGCTGCATTACCGCTCTGCCAACTCTCCATCAGCAGACAACGGAGATATATTTAACTTAACTTTTTAAGTTCGTCAATAGTTTTTATAATTTTTTTATAAAACTTCTTAATATTTTTATCTCATAGTTGCTAAAAATAAAAAAGAAGAGTATTTATATATAGTGCACGAGTTTTTTCTGTTAAGGAGATGTGTATGTCAGATAAATGTAAAATGTTATGTTCTTTTATGCTGTCGATAGGTATTGCATTAGGCGGATTTTTCCCCGGATACTATTACTATCGCGCAAAATCTGACGCTAATTTTGTGACTGTTAAAGGTCTTGCCGAAATGGATGTGAAAGCCGACTTGGGTGTTTGGGACATAAAATATGTAGTAACCGGAAATGACTTGGCTGTATCTCAATCAAAAATGACGGCACAACAAGAAATTATCACTTCTTTTTTGAAAAAACTTGGCTTTAACGATAACGAAATTATCGCACAAAGAACCGAAACAAACGACCTTATGGCAAATCCCTATCGTAGCGATTCGCAAAATTCTTTTCGATATATTTTAACTCAGAGTATTCAAGTCAAATCAACTGATGTTGATTTAATTGAAAAAGCAGTAAATTCTACGGGGATTTTGATTTCGAAAGGTATCGTTTTTGATAACAACAGTTATATGCCGGTTTCTTACATATTTACAAAGATTAACGATATAAAACCTCAAATGTTGGAAGCCGCAACAAAAAATGCTATGGCAGCCGCAAATGAGTTTGCAAAAAGTTCAAACACCAAGGTTGGAAAAATTCGCAAGGCTAACCAAGGTGTTTTTTCTATTTTACCCCGTGAACAAACGGCAAATGCAACAGAAATGAACAGAATTGAAAAGAAAGTTAGAGTCGTCTCTACTATTGAATACTATTTGGACTAAGGATATATGACTATGGCTGATGAATTGATAGATATATTTGATGAAAATATGAATTTTTTGGGAACAGTAATGAAATCACAAGCTCACAGAGAAGGCTTGTGGCACAAAACGTTTCATTGTTGGTTGGCGCAAAAAACAGAAGAAGGAAAAACTATGTTATGGTTGCAACTTCGTAAACATAATAAAGATATTTTTCCCAATAAATTGGATATAACCGCCGCCGGTCATATAAAAGCAGGAGAAGAAGTAAAAGACGGATATCGTGAAATAGAAGAAGAACTTGGTATCAAGCTCAATAAAGACGATATAATGAAATTGTTCACTTCAAAAGAAATTTACGAAATCGAAAATATAAATAATAGAGAGTTTCAAATGGTATATATGGCAATGGTAAGCGGTTCGCCATATAAGGCAGTTTTACAGCCGGAAGAAGTTGAGGGTTTGTATGAGGTAGATATCAATGAATTTACTGATTTGTTAGATGAAAAGCTTGAAAAAATAGAAGCTAAAGGGATAAAACTCAATCCGGACAGAACTTATACTATGGAATATAGAGACATAGTCAAATCAGATGTCGCACCTCATAGCAAAGATTATTACAAAAAAGCCTTGGATATGATTAAACGTTATGTAGATAACATTTAATCTCCTTGATAGTGAGCCATTTTCCAAGCTAAAAATTGTTCAGATGTAAACGAGCGTTCTTTTTTTGAACGTTCGTTTACTTTTTCCATAAGTTCTTGTCTACGTTTTTGCAGTTGGCGATATTCTTCCGCTTTACGACGTAATTCCACCTCTTTAGCACTTTGTGGAGCAACTAGATCATCATTATCTTTTTTATAAAAATCATAAACAACTGCAAGAGTAGCAGTATTGATATTAAGAGTTTTATCTTTACCATTTTCTCTCATTTCTTTAAATCTGCGAATAATTAAGTGTTCGTAATTTTTGCGAAAATTTTCTTGATTACGACGGATAATATGATTGTATGCTTTTTCAAATTTGAGTTCAATTCTTCCGGCACCAAAATCGTATAATAGCAATCCATTGGTTAAGCTTTCAACTTCAGGGTTAGCCATTCTTCGCATTTTTAGAATGCTATCATGTATAACCGAGTTTTCAGAACGGTTCATTCCTGCCGGCATAAAATCAACAAACGTTTCATTAGGATAAAGTTTTTGATTTTCGCTACATACTACTCTATATATATCCAATTTTTTGCTCCTATGATGAAAAATACGACAAATTATACCACTTTTTGTAAGTTATGTATAGTTTTTTAATTTTAAACATGACTGAAAATGAAAAAATCCCAAAAAGTTTTTGGGATTTTTTTCATTGTTGCAAAACTGCTTATTTAATTTTATCTTGAGCACGTTTTTTGATTTCTTCCTGCATCTCAGGAGTAAGCTCTTGCGTATTTTGTCTGCGTTGCTCTTCTGCAGCCATTTGAGCTTGATATTCCGGAGAGTTAGGGTTAATACCTCGACGCATTTGTGCTACCAGATTTCTGTCTTGAGCTTTTTGATCGCCGACTTGTTCTCCCGTAGGCTGTCCTACAGTTCCGGCTTCATTAGACACATTGGAAATATTCGGAATGTTATTTGCAACCGGTGTATTTGGAACGTTAGTCATACCGGAGACATTATTTGCTCGTCCGTTAGTTTGGTCGATACTCAAAGGAATAGTTGGAGTTGGAGGAATACCTGCGGTAGCTCCCACTGCTTCATTAGCGGTCATACCTTTACGAAGTTTTTTCAACAAATCAGCATCCAACAGTTTTTTATTACGAGCTTGTTCTTCCGGAGTACGTTGCATAACATCATCAGGAATTTTACGGGTCATACGTTCCCACTCTTTTAAAGAGTGGTTTTTGTCTGCTAAATATTCATTCTTCAAATCTTTCCAAAATTGAGGATCTTTAGGATAACCATCAGAAATAGCTACACCATGTTTCATTATGGCATTTCTTGAGAATATTTCTTGTCTTTCGGGATTTTTTCCCCTATAAGCCAAAACGCATTCACGTCCTTCATTTTCAACTTTTTGTTTTAAATCTTGACATATTTTATCATTTATTTCTTCAAAGTTTTTACCTTCAAGTACCGTTCCATCGGTACCGATAGCCGTAAACTTACCATCTTTTTCTTTCAGCGAAAAAGAAAGAGCTTTGTTATTTTCAATTTTTTCGTTATCAGATTCTTTATCTTTGTCTTTACCTTTATCTTCATCATCTTTTTCTTTGATAAAGGCAGAACTATCGAATCCTTCTAAAGATTTATGTTCATCTACATAGCTTTTAGCAGCAGCAGTATAGGCCCCTACATCAAATTTTTCGCCATACTTATCTGATAAAGACTTAGCTTGAGCTTCTATTTCAGACAATGCTTCTCGTTTTTTTTCTTCTTCTTTTCTTTCTTGTTCTTCTTTTTCTAATTCTTTTTTTCTTTCTTCTTCTGTTTTTCCATCATCTTTTATATCAGCCATTTAAATCTCCTTTCATAATGAAAAACATGCAACCATTATACATCAAAAAAAATATAAATTTCAATTAATGAAAAATCCCTCTTGCGAGGGATTTCAGATTATTCCATATCGTCAGACATATCATCGCCAATCATTTCAACAGTCAGATGACCGGCATCGGCTCTGATTTTATTTTCGATTTCATCAGCGATTTCAGGGTGATCACGCAAGAATATTTTGGCATTTTCACGACCTTGACCTAATTTTTCTCCCTTATAGGAGAACCATGCACCGGATTTTTCTACCAATCCGGCTTTAACACCTAAGTCGATAAGTTCACCGGTTTTAGAAATACCTTCGCCGTACATAATATCAAAATCAACGGTTTTGAACGGAGGAGCCACTTTGTTCTTTACGATTTTAACTCTGGTTTGGCTACCGATAACATCTTCTTTATCTTTAATCGAGCCGATTCTTCTGATATCCAAACGTACGGAAGCATAAAACTTCAAAGCATTACCGCCGGTTGTTGTTTCCGGGCTACCGAACATAACACCGATTTTCATACGAATTTGGTTGATGAATATAATTAAAGTATTTGAACGTGAAACTGTTGATGTAAGCTTACGCAAAGCTTGAGACATAAGTCTTGCTTGTAAACCCATGTGAGAATCGCCCATTTCTCCTTCTAATTCAGCCTTAGGAACCAATGCGGCAACTGAGTCAACAACCAAAACATCAATAGCACCGGAACGAACCAAAGTATCTGCAATTTCCAAAGCTTGTTCACCGGAGTCCGGTTGAGAAACTAACAGGTTTTCAATATCAACACCGATTTTTTTGGCATAAGATGGGTCTAAAGCATGTTCGGCATCAACAAATGCACAAACTCCGCCTTTCTTTTGAGCTTGAGCAACAACACTCAACGCAAAAGTTGTTTTACCGGAGCTTTCAGGACCATATATTTCGATAATTCTTCCTTTAGGAAGTCCGCCGATTCCTAAAGCAATATCTGTTCCTAAAGAACCGGTAGAAATAGCCTCAATATCAATGTTTGTGTTTTGTCCTAAACGCATAATTGAGCCTTTACCGAAAGTGCGCTCAATTTGGGATAGGGCGGCATCTAATGCTTTATCTTTTTCCATATTCGTTTCTCTTTCATTTTTAATTAACTGTAGTTACTATCTTATAAATTGTCATAAAATACAATTTATGAAGACAACTTATCCGCTGAAAATATATTGTTCTATTTTTGTTCTTTTTGCAAGCATTTTTTTTATTAACTAAAAAATAACTCTAAAAATATAGAATTACACATATAAATTGAGAGGTTAATATGCTGAAAAATGCTTTGAATTTACTGTATTCCGAATATGAGAGATGTTTATCAATCGTTAAAAACAGCGATTTTCATATTCGCTATGCCGAAGAGAAAATACACCATTCTTTACAGGTTTTAGGTGCCGGAAATTATATCATAAAACATGAAAAATGGTTTCAAAATCAGAGTGAAGAATTTATTGATATGGTTAAAACGGCAGTTTTATTGCATGATGTTGCCAGATTTGAAGAAATAATCGGTCTATGGAATAAAACTCCGAGAATTGACCATGGTGTTGTAGGCAGCAAAAAACTGCATGATATGCCCGAATACAGTGATATTAGAATAACTTTACCCATAAAACACCACGGACATGTAAAAGAAAAGTTTTATGAAGACGAAGAGTATCTGTCTATAAAAGATGATAAGCTCAGAGATGAGGTAGAGCATATATTTTGGCTGATTCGCGATGCAGATAAAATTGCAAATTTTAATATTGTTTGTTATGAAACCGAAAAGTATATGCCGTTATTTGTGCCTAATCCAGACCAGACTCCGTCATCTGAGTTGAAAATAAGTCTTGAAGTTATTGAAGATTTCAAAAGGCATAAAACAGTAGATTATTCTTTACGACAAACAGCCGCAGATCATAGCCTTACTTTTATAAGTTGGTTCTTTGATTTAAATTATAAAGCATCGGTAACTTTTTGTCGTAAGCTGAATTTGGTGAAATTGATGTTTGACGGATTACAAAATTATCATAACGATAAGTTGCTAAATGAGGAATTAAGAACAGAAGTTGATGATTTTCTGGACAATTATTTTTTGTGAAGAAAAAAGGCACCGTGTATAGGTGCCTTGAATTATCTGTCCGCTGTTCTTACTGCTCCGAAGTGCCTGATATCTGCTGAATTAGCGAGCGAAGAGAGTTTGTTTCTTTTACTCCTTCTTTGTCAGTCAACCACTGTGAGCGAACAACTCCGGCCTGCTTCATGCCGCGTTCTTTCATAAGTTTTCCGTTAGGGAGCCCATAATAGCCGCCTCCGGATGTCGCAAAATAAAAACAAAGATACTCTTTGTTCTTGATTTTGAGGATCATAGGCCATTGGTCATAAACCTTGTGACCTTCTTCGCCAGCGAGCATTTTGTGGAAAATTTCCGGTTTCAGAAGTTTTACTTCAACAGCTTTGTTGTCCTTAAGCCATACAAAGATGTTTTTCTCGTTTGTTGTGAAGATTTGAGAATCATCAGCAACAATAACTTCTCCGGTGAAGTAGTTTCCTTTCCCAAGGATTACTTCAGGTGCTTCACTGATTTCATTGCTTGTAGCGATAGTCGCTTGTGCGCTCAAGCAAAAAGCTGCTGTCATCAAAAAAAACAATGACAATAAACATTTTTTGTTCATAACATTAGATTAGAATTGTTAATAAATAATTTTAATTACACAGCATAGATTAATGTTTTTCGGCAATTTTGTCAATATATTTTTTTAGTTAATAAAAAAGTATAAAATAAACTATTTATTAAAAAAGATGCTGTTAAAATATCCGAAAAATAATGGAGTGTGTGAACTAATGAGAAAATTTATAACATATTTAACCATAATAGCATTTTATTTTGCTTGTGTATCACCAGCCTTTGCTACAAAAAAGCTTTCGCCAGATGATTTTAATTATATGTATAGTCTTGCTGCTGATGGTGATTTAGCATCATTGATGGCTGCTTCAAATCGTGGATTAGATTTAGATGCACCGAATAAAAACGGAGATAGCGGAGTTTGTATAGCAATTAAGAAAAATGACTATAAAGCATATAATACTTTTATCAAGGCTGGCGCTCATGAGCACCCTCGTTGTCTTAATTATATTTCAAAATCTAAAATGGAAAGTTTTATGAAATCTTCAAATACTATTAAGTATTCAGAATATCCTACCTCTTTCAAACCGAGAAATCAGAGTTCGGACTGGTTTGTGATAGGTGCTATTACAGGGTTGACTGTATTTGTTTGTTGGTTAATTAAAAACGCAACAAGATAATAAAAAAACTCCGGATTTCCGGAGTTTTTTATTGTTTATATATTTTACCAATTTTTATATAACTTATTTAATCCTAGGCAATACATAAATATTCGATAAAGCTAATATAATCAGCTGTTTTTATTTTGTTTTATTTTGATGGCGATGTCGGCAATAACTTTCAATAGTGGGTGCAATATACGAGGAGCTTGTCCCACTGCCGAAAAACGAACGGAAATCTTTTTTATACCTTGCTCAAGGGCGACAGCCATACGATGATGACCGTTATTAACATTATCTTTTATACCCAACATACGAAGTAGCATAATATCAATGGGGTAATTATCATCATAACCGTTTTTAATACTTTCGCATAGTTTTTCATAACGACTTATGCGTTCTTCGTCGGTGCGTCTGTATAACGGATTTGTAAAATTGTAGGCATTCTCTTTAGTACGAAAAGAACGCTCAATTTTCATTTTGCGAATAAATTCCGGATTGGTATGATAAATATTAGAAGACCAAATTTTATATTTTCCGCGAAACTTTTTTATAAACTGAGTGATAATATCATATTTTTTTATTTTTGAAATAAAAGCAATTTTGACTGCAATATATTCTTCCTTATTTGCAATAGCTTTATTGATGTTTTCGCGACCGCAGAGTAGGGTATCGGGGATATTTTGTTCCATATCTCCCATTAAAATAACAATATCCTTATTTTTTTTGCATACAAAATCAACGTTGCTATCGTTTAATACGGCAACGTCGTTAATATCAATCATATAAGTCTCTGACGAGAAACACAAATCGGTCATAATCATTAATCCTCAAGCCACGATTATATGAGGATTTAATAAAATAATCAAATGTTTTATTAGATTTATTAAACTAATTTATCACTTGAGAAACAAGCATATATGTGTTATATTTATTATAATAGGATTTGTAATTATTAGAAAGGAGAAGGACGATGCTACAAGACATTAAACAAAGTACATTGGGCGAAGCTTTCCTTCTTAATATACAGAAGGCGGAAAGCAAAGGATTGTTGTTTGCGGTGTTAGAAGATACCGTTGCGACTTACTATCCGCAAAATAATTTATCTGTTCAACTCAAAAAAGTTTCTGATTTTAATTCGGTTGCGACATATCAAAGCAAACTTGCCCGAATTAGGATAGAATATAACGCTAAAGCCGTAAAAGAAATACAAGACAGACTGGTCGGTCTTAATAATCTTGGAAACGATAATTACAAATATAAAGAAAAGATTGTTCGTAAACTTAATTTATTGATAAACAACAGACCGACATTAGACGAGTTAATTTATATCACTATGGCATCATACATAGACAGAGGATACGGCTCGGTTGAGGATTTCAAAAAAGAAATATCCGAACATATAAAAGATAATTCTTCTCAAAACGGGCAAGAAAAGTTGAGTATCAAGTGCCAAGAAGATGTATGTCATGTATAATATGTTTTACTAATAGATGTTTTAGAAAATATATGTTATATTATCCTTATAGGAGGATAATATGGGATATGTAATTGGATTTATACTATTTGTAATTTTTTGCGGGTTTTGTGATTTAATCAGACAAGATATTGAAGATATGCAAAAGCATTACGAAGAATCTCGTGCAAAAGGATATAGTAAAATAAAATCAATATGGATTGCTTATTCAGGCACAGATAGTCAAAAAGTGATTGATTTTGTAAAATCTGTTAGCCTTATAAATATTATCAGAAATGTAATTTTATTTTTTCTATTGCTTATGACCGGACCTTTTGCTTTGCTTATGTTCATTTATTGGGATAAGATATATAGGCCTATAAGAAAACAATAGGCATTACATTTAACTAAAACAACTCGCCTTGACGATTGATTTTAAGTGCTTCTATGGCTTCTTTCACAATAGGTACAGAAACGGCTCGCTTATATGAGAGCGATATGTTATCGATTTCTTCTACCAGCTTATGAGCATAACTGAAAGACCTTTGCATATTGATAACCATATAATTTATAACCTCATCAGATACTGCAATTTGTCTGTCCATAAAGAGTTTCATAATCAGCGATGAAAGCAACTCATCATCGGGTTTTGATATGGCTATTGCCGGAATCATATTCAGTCTTGATTGCAAATCAGGTAATCTAAAATTTAGTCTTGCCGGCGGGACTGCAGATGTAAAGAGAATATATCCGCCTTCATTTCGGTATAAATTGAAAAGGTGAAATATGGCTTCTTCATTGACAGCTTCTTCCAAATTTTCAACAATCAAACATCTGTGTTTAGAAAACAACAACGGTGGAATTTGCATATCAATATCTTTTGCTTCAATTTGCGGAATAAAATACGGATATTGAGTAAGAACGGCTACTTTCTCGGCAAATATGTGTGATAAATGAGTTTTTCCGCAACGATATGGACCATAGATGCAAATTGCCGAATTTGGCCAATGAGGCCACATATCTATCATATCGAAAGCTTCGGCATTACATGGAGCTTTTATGAAATTATTCTTCCTCATGTACGAAAAATGTGCAAATTCAATCGGATATTGACGTGCGTTATTGCTCTTGTTCATTTTATGCCTTATTCAATACATCAAAAATTTTCTTTGTTAAATCACCAAGACTAAACGGTTTAGCCATAAATTCTATATCCTCGGAAACCGCCATTTCATTACGAGCAATTTCTTCGGAATAGCCGGAAGCAAGAATAATTTTAATGTCTTTAATTTGTTGTTTTACAATTTTAGCCAATTCGACACCATTCATTCCGGGCATCATCATATCTGTAACCAGCAAACTAAAGTCTTTGTTTGTTTTCAGCTGTTCTAACGCATTTTCGGCAGAATTGCAACCGATAACTTCGTACCCCTTTTTCTTTAAGGCTCTTACGGCAAAGTTACGAACGGAATCTTCGTCTTCAACAAATAAAATCTTAATTCCTTCATGCGGATTTTTTG
Organism: Alphaproteobacteria bacterium; assembly: GCA_045659785.1. Taxonomy (GTDB): domain Bacteria; phylum Pseudomonadota; class Alphaproteobacteria; order RF32; family CAG-239; genus JAFUYI01. The sequence goes on along the minus strand of JAZRCM010000002.1, from coordinate 27,473 downwards.
CATCAACTCTATCGATTGCCGATACATTAAGCCCAAATATAAATTTTTGATTTGCGGTAGCATTATTTTCTGTTTGAACATTAATAATCGGCAAACCGTCCGCAGAGGTAATATTTTTAGCTTTTTGCGGTTCCTTTGCCTCAATATCGGGATTATTTTCAAAGCGGGGCAGATGAATAGAAAAAGTAGTACCTTGATTTATCACACTGCTGACTTTTATAAAGCCTCCGGTCTGTCTGACAATACCGTAAACCATTGCCAATCCTAATCCGGTACCTGAGCCGACAACATTTTGTTTCGTTGAGAAAAACGGCTCAAAAATACGAGTTAAATTTTCTTCCGGAATACCGCAACCGGTATCACTGACATCAATCACAACAAAGTTGCCGGGTTTAACAATTTCTTCTCCAAATTGTTGCGGTGACGTAATTTGCTTGGTATAGGTCGTAATATTAAGGTCACCTTTACCGTTCATCGCATCTTTAGCATTTACGGCTAAGTTCATAATAACTTGAGAAAATTGTCCGGGGTCAACTTTTATAAAGCCTAAATCCGTACCATGGTGGAATTTTAAGGAAACATTTTCGCCGATAATACGTTTCAGCATATATATAAGTTCCATAAAGTTCTCGGTAACATCAATATATTTCGGTTGCAAAGCCTGTTTGCGTGAAAAAGCTAAGAGTTGTTTTACCAAAGCGGCAGCACGATTAGCATTGTTTTTTATCTGGTTTAAGTCAACATAAGACGGGTCACCGACACTATGACGTTGACATAACAAATCACAAAAACCGATAATTGCGGTCAAAAGATTATTAAAGTCGTGAGCAACACCACCGGCTAACTGTCCCAAAGCTTGCATTTTTTGAGCTTGAGCATACTGACTTTCAAGTTTCTTTTGTTCGGTAGCATCTATGATATAAAATATCAATCCGTCGATTATTGTTTCCTTGTCCGCAAACAATCTTTTCATCGGAATAATATGTGCTGTTGCCGATTTTTCGGAAGAAGAAATCACAAACTCTAATGAAGATGTATTTTTTTCCTTATTAACAATTTGTTCCATTTCTCTTCCCAGAGAATATTTATTGTTATGGCTGATTAAATCAAAAATATCGGCATTGATTATATTGTCATTTTTCATATTAAAAATGTTGCAAGCCGCAGGATTACATTCTTGAATTATGCCGTTTGTGTTTGTAAAAACAATTCCTATCGGAGCAAAATCAAAAAGCCAGCTTATTTCATCAACGGCACGACTTAGTTGTTTATGAAGCATTTGATCATTAGGCAAATCCGTAATGGCGGCAGCTCTGATTTTTATGGTATTATTATATCTGAAACTGTCTTGTTTTATGCAGGTCTCTATATTGTTACCGTTTTTGCCGATAAAATGAACAAAACCGTTCCATGCGGAAGTTTGCGGCGGAATAGGGGAGTTTTCTGCCAAATAATCGATAAGATATGTTCCTGTTATTTCTTCACGTGTTTTACCCAACTTGTTGGCAAAGGCGTAATTACAATATTCTATTTTATACTCATTATTGGCAATATAAAGAGCTGCCGGAAGATAATCTAAAAAGTCGTGCATATACAAACGTTCATTTTGGAATACTTCTTCCATATTATGTTCGGCAGTAATATCTCTAAAACTCCAATACATATAAACATCTTTCTTGACTTTTTTTATGGAAAAAGGTTGTTCAAAAAAGTCTGTTCTTTTCAAATAAATCGGCTTTAACGATACCTGAAACCATGATGAATGTTCGTTGTTTTCCGATAAGTCCAACGCAAGGGTAACTTTTACGGCGGACATATTCATAAAAGCGTTCTTAAGTTGCTGATATGCAAAATTATTATTGCGATATTCGGCTAAATGTTCTTGTAAAAAACGTAAGATATTTTGCTGTGCAAAAAGCTCTTTAGCGCCATCATTTTCCAGTATTATTTTGCCTTTATAGGTTTCTATTCTCTTGGCATTTGAGCTTTGACGTATAATTTCATTGGCAAAACCGCCATAATTGATAGCTTCTTCTCCGGACTTTAGTGTTAAAAGTGATAAAATCAAACACATAAAGGTCAAGAAACTGATAATCAACAAAAAGATATAAAGATGTTGTTGATACACAAAAAGAGTAATTAAAGTAGCAGTTAAGGCCACCAAAGTATATGCCAGAGCAATCAATCTTTTTTGCAAAAGTTTGTCCGGACGTGGCAATTTTATTTTGCTTAATATACTTTTCACGGTGGCCTTCTTTATGCTACTTGCGATTAGGTTGTAACATCAGCTTGTTTTTTGCCGGTGCGTTTCTCAATTTCGGCAATATTCATTGCCATTTTGAGCAATTCATCAACCATATCACGCGGATTTGCATCAAAATTATTGCGTTCCAATTTTTCGAGATATACACGCAAAGTAGCACCGCTACTGCTTGTACCTGACAAACGGAATACAATACGAGATCCGTCTTCCATCAAGATTCTCATACCGTTTGACGTAGAAGAATGATCAACAGGGTCGTTGTACGTGAAGACTTCTGCCAATTTAATCTTAAATCCGTTCATTTCCTGACCGTTTAAAGAAGGAAGTTTTTCTTCCAAATTCTTCATCAAATCGTTTGCAATATCGGTAGGAATACCATCGAAGTCAAAACGCAAATAGTAGCTACGTCCGTATTTTTGCCAATGTTCGGTAGTAATTTCCTCAACAGATTTTCCTGAAGCGGCAATTACGTTTAACCAGAATAAAACAGCCCAAATACCGTCTTTTTCTCTAATATGGCTGGAACCGGTACCAAAGCTTTCTTCACCGCAGAATGTAATGCGTTTGCTGTCCATAAGGTTTACAAAATATTTCCAACCTGTCGGAACTTCATAGTATCCGATTTTGTGGGCATCGGCAACTCTGGCAACAGCGGTTGAAGTAGCCATAGATTTTGCTACACCGAAAATACCATCTTTATAAGCAGGTATCAAAGCATAGTTATCGGTCAAAATAGCCAAGCTGTCACTCGGAGTAACAAAGAATTTTTTGCCCAAAATCATATTGCGGTCGCCGTCGCCGTCATTAGCCGCACCAAAATCAGGTGCATTTTCGCCGTACATAATGTCAACCAATTCTTTTGCATAAACCAAGTTCGGATCCGGATGCAATCCGCCGAAATCTTGTTTAGGAGTTGCATTAAGAACAGAACCTTTAGCAGCACCGAGAACATTTTCAAAGATTTCAATTGCGTAAGGACCGGTAACGGCATTCATAGCATCAAAACGCATGGTAAAGCCGTTTGCAAACATTTTTTTGATAGCTTCAAAGTCAAAAATGCTTTCCATCAATTTAACATATTCTGTAATCGGATCAACGATTTCAACTTCCATTTCTCCGACTTTTTGAGAGCCTAATATATCAAGTTTGATATCTTCGCATTGCAAGATTTTGAATTCGGTAATATTTTTGGTTTGTTCAAAAATTTTATCACTAACCTGACTTGAGCATTGTCCGCCGGTTTCTGTGGCATATTTAATACCAAAGTCACCGTTTTCTCCGCCCGGATTGTGCGAAGCGGTTAAAACGAAACCGCCGTCAGTATGATTTTTCAAAATCATATTTGATGATGCCGGAGTAGAAAGATATCCGTTTTTGCCGACAATGAGCTTTTTAACACCGTTAGCAGCAGACATTTTTATCAATTTTTGAATAGCAATGCTATTATAAAAACGACCGTCACCACCGACAACAAAAGTCTTTCCTTCCGGAGCAATTACATTAAAAATACTTTGAAGAAAGTTTTCAAAATAATGTTCCTGCATCACAACTTTTGATTTTTTACGCAAACCCGCAGTCCCCATCTTTTGATCGGTATACGGGGTAGTTTTGATAATTTCAATCATATATAACTCCTTAATATTAAGATTTCTTAATGCGTATAATTTAGCATTGAATATACGAAACTCAAGAAAAAGCGGTTATTTATTAACCGCCTTTTTTTTAGATTTTACTATCAAAAATAAAAGCCCGCGGTTTAATGCGGGCTTGTTGATTAAATGGCTTTTCTTAAAGCATCAACTGCTTCATTGAGTTGTGTAAGGTCAGTACCACCGGTTTGAGCCATATCAGGACGACCGCCGCCACCTTTAGCTCCGATATAAGGAGCAATAACCTTAATCAAATCATTTGCAGAATATTTAGCTGTCAAATCTTCCGTAACACCGATAACAGCAGTTACCTTGTCATCATAGCAAGAGAAGAGAACAATTATACCGCTTTCAATTTGTTGTTTAACTTCGTCGATAAAGGCTTTAAGATCTTTTGCAGAAATATTATTCAATACTTTTGCAGCAAATTTAACACCGTTAATATCTTCAAATTTTTCCTTATTATCAGCAGCTTTATTGCTTGCAAAGTTTTTACGAACTCGTAATATTTCAGCTTCTAACTTTTTCTTTTCTTCCATCAAAAGTTTAATACGTGCTTCAATATCAGCAGGACTTGTTTTTAATAACAAACTGATTTGATGAAGCTTATCTTCCATATCTTGAGTATATTTTTCAGCTGCATATCCGGTTAAAAATTCAATACGACGAACACCGGCCGCAACGGCAGATTCGGAAACAATGTTAAAATATCCGATATCTCCGGTTGTCGAAACGTGAGTACCACCGCACAATTCACGAGAAAATACTTCGCCATCGTTTTCCATGCTTACAACACGAACAGTTTCGCCGTATTTTTCACCGAATAGAGCCATTGCACCGGCGGCAACCGCTTCTTCCGGTGTCATAATTCTGGTAATGCAATTATAGTTTTTACGAACTGCTTCATTAACAATATTCTCTGCTTGTCGCAATTCTTCGGCAGTAACTTGTTTGTGATGTGAAATATCAAAACGAGCTCTGTCCGGAGCAACCATCGAACCTTTTTGTGTAACGTGTTCGCCCAAAATATCACGCAATGCACGATGTAACAAGTGAGTAACAGAGTGGTTAGCTCTGATTTTGTTGCGGTTTTCTTCATTAATTTCAAAACTTGCAAATTCGCCGATTTTAACTTCACCGCTAACCAATTTACAGATATGAACAATCATACCGTCAATTTTCTTTTTGGTATCAATCACTTCAGCAACAAAATCTTTGCTTTTGATAAAGCCGGTATCGCCAACCTGACCGCCTGATTCACCATAAAAAGGAGTTTGATTTGCAACCAAATAGAAGTCTCCTTCTTTTACACTGTCAACAAGTTGAGAGTTTTGAACCAAAGCTTTAATTTCTCCGTCAGCCTTAGTTGAGCTATAACCTAAAAATTCGCTTTTTCCAAGTTTATCAAAAACTTCAAACCAAATTTTTTCTACACCTTCATCACCGCTACCGGCCCAGTTTTTACGAGCTTCGGCACGTTGTCTTTCCATAGCGGTATTAAACCCGTCAACATCAACATTGATATCTTTATTTTTCAAAGCATCTTGTGTCAAATCAAGAGGGAAACCGTATGTGTCATAGAGCTTAAATGCGGTCTCGCCGTTTAAAGTATCACCGGCAGACATGTCTGCGGTTTCTTCATCTAAAAGTTTAAGTCCTTTTTCTAATGTCTTGATAAACTTTGTTTCTTCTGTTTTTAATGTTTCTCTGATTAATGCTTCTGCACGATACAGTTCAGGATAAGCTTCACCCATTTCTTTTTGCAAAGTAGGAAGGAGTTTGTACATCATAGGTTCTTTAACACCTAACATGTGAACGTGACGCATAGCACGACGCATAATACGACGCAATACGTATCCGCGACCTTCATTTGACGGCAATACACCGTCAGCAATCAAAAAGGCAGCGGAGCGCATATGATCGGCAATAACGTTATGGGAAGCCTGTAATTTTCCTTTCGGATCAGAATTTGCCAAATCAGCAATAGAGCCGATTAAGTTTTGGAACAAATCAATATCAAAGTTAGAGTGAACACCCTGTAAAATTGCGGCAATTCTTTCTAATCCCATACCGGTATCAATAGACGGTTTTTTAATGTTGACACGGCTACCGTCAGGCAAGTCTTCAAACTGGTCAAACACCAAGTTCCAAATTTCGATAAATCTGTCGCCGTCTTCTTCAGGAGTTCCGGGCAGACCACCCCAAACTTCAGGACCATGGTCATAAAAGATTTCGGAACACGGACCGCAAGGACCTGTATCACCCATTTGCCAAAAGTTATCTTTTGTGGCAATACGAATAATTCTTTCTTCAGGAAGACCGGCGATTTTTTTCCATAAATCATGAGCTTCGTCATCGTTATGATAAATTGTAACAGCAAGTTTTTCCTTCGGAATATCAAATTCTTTAGTCAAAAGCTCCCAAGCATATAAAATAGCGCCTTCTTTGAAATAATCGCCGAAAGAAAAGTTTCCTAACATTTCAAAAAATGTGTGGTGTCGAACATCATATCCTACACTGTCCAGGTCATTATGTTTACCACCGGCACGAACAGATTTTTGAGCAGTAGCGGCTCGCACATAATCTCTTGTTTCATTACCCGCCAAAATATTCTTAAACTGAACCATACCTGAGTTTGTAAACATCAAAGTAGGATCGTTGTCCGGTACTAACGGAGATGATTGTATGATTTTATGGTCATTTTTTGCGAAGTAGTTAAGAAAGGTACTTCTTATTTGATTTACCGTTACTGTCATTGTTCATAAACCTCTTTTTACATATAAAACTAACCCAAACTTTTTAATGCAAAAAGATGTCAATGGCAAGTAAAAAAATAATAAAAAAGCAGACTTTTTGAGCCTGCCTTAATACTTTATTCTAAAAATATGACAAAACCGTTCAAGTTTACAAAAGATGCGTTCAAATATGTTGCAAATAAAATCCATACAAAATATGGGAAAAATAACAATGCAGATGCCGTTGAAGTCGCCCAAAACATCATCATTATCATATAACTTACAATATCGATGATAATTACAACAATCAGCGCCATTCCGATATATCCCATATAGAAAAATGCGTAACTCCAAAGAATGTGTAAAAATAACAATCCCAAGAAATATCCGTTAAGTTTTTGACGTTTTTTATCGGTACTTGCCACCATAAAAGCCTGATAAAAGGCTATGGCCATAAGCGTATATAAAATACTCCATACTATCGGAAAGACCATATCGGGAGGTGTCATCATCGGTTTTTCTATCTCATTATACCAGTTTAACATTCCGAAACTGTTATAATAACGACCGGCAATCATTGCTAAAAATACCAATATAAAACAATAGGCAAGACGTCCGAAATTTATTTTCATTGTTATAATCCTCACTCGTTGTTTTATAAGAAAGATAATCCGTTAGGGGAATTCTTCAAGATTGATGTTGCAAAAAAAACGAGGCTGGTGTAGTGTTTATAAACAAAAAAATTAGGAGTAAAAAATTGAGCAGAAAAAATTCAGATCGCATAACAATTCATGAGCCGACAGATTTTGAAGGTATGCGTAAAGCAGGCAAACTTGCCGCTGAAGTTTTAGATTATATTACCGATTATGTAGATGTCGGAGTATCAACCGAATATTTGGATAATTTGTGCAACGAATATATCAAAAGCAAGGGAGCGATTTCTGCTTGTAAAAATTATCACGGGTATCCGAAATATACTTGTATTTCGGTCAATCATGTGATTTGCCACGGCATACCGAGTGCGGAACAAAAACTGGCTAACGGTGATATTGCCAACATTGATGTTACGGTAATTGTTGACGGATGGTATGGAGATTCAAGTCGTATGTATTATGTCGGTAAACCCAAAATAAAAGCTACTCGTTTGTGTGATGTTACCTACGAATGTATGATGCGCGGAATTGAAGTTGTTAAACCGGGAGCTCATTTCGGGGATATCGGTGCGGTTATAGAAGAATATGCTCATAAATACGGATATTCGGTTGTAGATATGTTCTGCGGTCACGGATTGGGAAAAGTTTTTCATGACCAACCTAATGTTATGCACTGCGGTAAAAAAGGTACCGGACCGGTTATGGAAGAGGGAATGTTTTTTACTATTGAACCGATGATAAATATCGGTAAAAAAGACGGTTTTATTTTGCCGAACGGTTGGACTGCCGTAACCAGAGATAAAACCTTATCAGCACAATTTGAACACTCTTTGGCTGTTACAAAAGACGGATTTGAGGTGTTTACATATTCTCCTAAGGGGCTGGACAGACCACCATATAAAAAGTAGGGATTAAAAATGGCGGAAGAAAAAGACTACATCGGGCATCGTCAACGCTTAAAAGAACGTTTTTTGCGTGGACACGGACAGGATATGGCCGATTATGAAATGCTAGAACTTCTCCTGACTTTGGCTATTCCCCGTAAAGATACAAAACCTTTGGCAAAGGCTCTGATAAATGAATTTGGCAGTTTTGCCGGAGTTATGGGAGCAGATGAAAATGCTTTAATGAGTTTTTCCGGTTTAAAAGAAAGCTCTATCCTGGTATTTTCAATAGTAAAAGAAGCAGCTCTGCGTATGACTTGGCAAAATTTGTGTGCCGCAGATAGTCCCATAATTTCAAATTGGGATGCGATGATAGACTATTGTCGTATGAAAATGGCACATAAAAAACGAGAAGAGTTTATGCTCATATTTTTAGATGCAAAATTGAAAGTTATCGGACAAGATGTTCAGCAGAGGGGGACAACAGATAATGTTGCAATCCATCCGGCTGAGGTGGTAAAATCTGCTATCTTCAATAATGCCAAAAGTGTGATTATGGTTCATAACCATCCGACCGGAGTTGTAACTCCGTCAAAAGCCGATATTTTGGTAACTAAACAAATTTTTACCGCATTACAAAGTGTTGATATAAAATTGCAAGATCACATAATTGTCGGTAAAGATGAATGTTACAGTTTCAGAGATACCGGACTATTTTAGAAAAAAGGAGTTTTTGATATGAAAATAGTTGTTCGCTTACTAACTTTTTGGATACCTTTTTCAAAATTACGAAAAAAAGTCAGAAGTTTTTTGGATTGCGTGTTTTTGTGTAGTCCGTTTTATAATCTTGATATAATCAATGTTCGTATGAAAGCAAAAAAAGTAGGAAAAAGATTGCGTATCGGCGGAAAATCGAAATTCAGTAAATCTACATATATCGGTGATTATAATGCTTTTAACGGAATTAGAGTTATGGGAAGCGGTAAGTTTGTTACCGGAAATTATGTTATCGGTGGGCAAGATATATTGGTTTTAACACAAAATCATAATTATGAGAGCGATACAATCCCTTATGGAAAAGATGTTATCAAAAAGGATGTCATAATCGGCGATTGTGTTTGGATGGGATCAAGAGTAACATTGTTACCCGGAACAAAAATAGGCGAGGGCGCAATAATACAAGGTGGTGCCGTTGTTCACGGAGAGATACCGGCTTATGCCATAGCAGGAGGCAATCCTGCAAAAGTGTTCAAATATAGAGATATAGAACACTATAATAAACTGAAAAACGAAAATAAATTCTATATTCCGAAGGAATAAGGTGATAAAAATTGGTAGTCGAACCTACTTCCGTAGGTTCAAATCCTAACTCCCTAATTCAGACACAAAAAAGCCACCATAAAGGCGGCTTTTTTTTGTATCTGGTCGGGACTATAGGATTGACTTCGTCGAAACTGCACGGTTGCTTCGCACCGGCATACTCCCGTCTGCCTACCGCTTGTTTTCAAACCTACTTTTGTAGGTTCGAACCCTGAGCCAGCCATTCAAACAAAAAAACCTCACCACAAGGGTAAGGTTTTTATGTTTGGTCGGGACTATAGGATTCGAACCTACGACATCTTGCTCCCAAAGCAAGCGCTCTACCAGGCTGAGCTAAGTCCCGTTCGGATAACGCAATACTATTAGCAACAAAAAATATATTTTGCAACAGTTTTTTTCAACTTTTTTGTAAGATTTTGAAAAAAATGCAAAAAACTAACGTTTTTTAAGTTCTAAATGGTATTGAATAATTATAAATATTGCTAAATAAGGCAGAAACATCTCGCTTGATTCTTCTACCAGTTGCATAATTGCATAAGTATTCTCGGATAGCTCAACTCCTGTCGATTTACGATAATTAGCAGGAAATCTGTCTATTATTTTAGAAGCAACACCAATAGTACACATTGTTGCAACAGACCAACTTATTGTATTAAGCTTGAAAAATGACGTAACTAAAAACTTTGAATACTTTACAGCCAAATATATAACTGCAGCAGCAATTATAATCAGCAATATTCCGAAAACAATTTTTTCTCCTACCGGATTATCGGGATTTAAGAAAAAACGAGATTTGAAAGGTGTGGTATCCGTTTTTGAAAGATGACGATGTATTCCGTATTCTCTCAAAAAAGCGCACATACTTAAAAACAAAAATATACCCCAACTTTTAATTTTATCTCTAAAGTCGTCACAATACCAAAGCAAAGCGGCAACCAACAGCATATATCCTAAATGTGATGTATCTTCGATTACCGGACCGTTTTTTACGAAAGATAAAATGTTATCACTATGATTTATAAAAACATAAGCAACAAAACCGCCCCACACCATAACGAAAAACATCGGCATAAAAAAGGGAGATAAAAATATTTTTTTGAGCATATTCCACCTGCTTGTTAAATATCAAAACTATGCAAATGATATACAATTTTCTAAGTTTAATAACAAAAATATTACGATTATTAACAATAAAAACTGGACAAAAAAGTTTTTTTATTATATTGTGTTCATACAGTTGATAATTATTAATCCTTAAAAAATCTTATTATGGAACAGGAGCTTTTATATGCGATTACTTCTTTCGGAATAGGAGGAATTTTTCGTGTTCTCGGAATGCTAATTTTAGGAACAGTTTCCGGTATTTTTACAAGACAGGTGTTTCGTCGTGATACATCTTTAAAGTATGGACTGCTATATGCGTTTTTAGCAGTATTGTTTATGGGACTTGCGTATCTGGTGGGTATGCCGTTCTTTGAACATCAGATAACTGACATTGGTATAATAGCAATGTGGATTGTTGTTATTTCGTGGAATGTCGGAATATGGGGAACATCATTTGACTAATCTGTGAAAATCTTTTTATCGAGCCTTTGCAAAATGCAAAGGCTTTTTTTGTTTGTATTTGCAAATAAAATATATTAAATATAAAGCCTACTAAAGATAATAAAAGGAAAAACAAATGACGGCTAAGGTTGGAAAATTTGAGAAAATATCTATTGAGCAATACAATAAAGACGTATCAAATCCGATAATTAAATACGATGATATAATATTGCCGACAAGAGCAACAAAAGGTTCTGCCGGTTATGATATAAAAACATTATTTGATATAGATTTAGCTCCGGGTGAAGCATTAAAAGTTCCGACAGGTCTGAAGTGTAAAGTAGAAAACGGTTGGTTTTTAGGGATTTTTCCAAAATCGGGATTAGGCTTCAAGTTTCATGCTCGTCTTGGTAATTCGGTGGGGATTATTGATGAAGATTATTTTGATAATTCCGATAATGAAGGACATATTTGGGTAAAACTTTGTAATGACGGCAAACAACATTTACACATAGATGCCGGCAAAGCTTTTTGCCAAGGGATATTTTTACCTTATGGTATCACTTATGATGATGAAGCAGTTGGTATCAGAGAAGGGGGATTAGGTTCTACTAATGCCTAAAAAAGCAAAAACTCGTTGATTTTTTCAACGAGTTTTTTTTGTGACAATGAAGCACTTAAGCCTTAAGCTTATTGAGGAAAGCATCTCTACCGTCTCTTTCTTTGTAGAAGTTTGCGGTAAGTTCAAGCGATTTGATGTATCGCTTTGTGCTTTCCAGTACACCGGACTTGTCTTCCTGTTTGCTGATTGCGACCAGATTAGGGTTGAGCTGTGAGAACACGATGTACACGGCAGGCATTTCCATCATCAGGTTGTCTTCCAAATTTCTTACACTGTCTTCCATCATGCTAAGCACACTGCTATAATCAGGATGGTTAGGACCAAACTTGGTAAGAGGACTGCCTTCGGCATCAGGGTTCTTGAACCAGTTACACCACTCGGTGGCGACCAAATAAGCATACATCAAATCTTCGGCAGAAACCGAGATTATACGCATTTCAACAAGTGTCAGGACATTTAATGCGTTGGTATAATCCAAACGAGCCTGATCAAGCAAAATTGATGTTTGAGTCATAAGATAAAAATTTATGTGAATAATTGATTGTTACTAAACTTGAATATAAAGACAAAATTGACAAAAGTCAATATTTTTATTTTTTTGAACCTTAATAAAAGTTCTTTCGTTGTAGAGGGTATGATAACAAAAAACGGAGAATCGATATGAAAAGTTTTATAAAAATATTTTGTAGCTTGTCAGTAGTTATATTTGCATCAGGATGTGCCATATCAACATATCCGTATGAAGGTTATTCGACTTATTCATATTCGTATTCATACCCTTATGACAGTTACAGCAATACAAATGTTTATCACTACGAAACAAACAACTACAAGATTGTTCAACCCACAAAAGTTATTAATAATACCATTGTAAAAAAAGAACCATCAAAAAAAGTTGTTAAAAAGGCTGAGAAAAAGAAAACTGAACCTAAAAAACAGGTCCAAAAGACAGATAATAAAAAACAAGAGCCTAAAAAGAATAATACGGTTGCTCAAAATAATAAAAAACAAGAACCTAAAAAGAATAATACGGTAGCTCAAAATAATAAAAAGCCAACTACAAACAATAAAACCGTAGCTAAAAAGGAGGTAAAACAACCGCAAAAAACAGTTGCTAAAAAAGAAAACAAAAACACAACAATTGCTCAAAAAGAAACTAAAATTAAAGAAACGGTTGTTAAGAAAGGAAACAAACAAAGAGTAATACAAGAAAAAGTAGCTGTAAATTCGGTTCCTATAAAAAAAGCTGTTGAGCCAAATATCGTAACAGTTAAAAAAAGCGGATAATTCCGCTTTTTTTGTAAATATGATTGACCAATACCTAATATTAAGTAATAATATCTCTAAAAGATAAGGAGCCGGATATGGTAAAAGTTTCAGTCATTATGCCAGCATATAACTGCGAAAAGTTTTTAAAGCATACAATTCAATCGGTACAAGCACAAACGTATCCTGATTGGGAACTTATTATAGTTAACGATGCCTCTACGGATAATACCTTGCAAGAAGCTCAAAAATATGCGACGGAAGACGACAGAATAAAAGTTTTCGATATGCCGGAAAACAGCGGTGTAAGTGTTTGCCGTAATTATGCCATTTCTCAAGCGCAAGGGCAGTATATTGCATTTTTGGATTCAGATGACTTATGGTCAAAACATAAACTTTCAAAACAAGTTGCTTTTATGGAAGAAAAAGGTGCAGCTTTATCACATACGTCTTATGCTTTTATGACTGAAGACGGGGAATTGAAAACCAGCGGAAAAGTCAATGTTGATGAAGAAGTTGATTTAGCGAAATATATGAAGACAACACAAATAGGTATGTCATCGGTAATGATTGACCGAAAACAAGTTGACAGAATAGAATTTCCTAAAGACAGAGAACTTTGTGAAGATGCACGTGTTTGGATGGGATACCTGAGAGAAGGTAAAAAATTCCACGGCTTAAACGAAGTTTTGACTTTATATAGAGTTAGAGACAAGCAGTTGAGTAAAAATAAACTTAAAATGGCAAAAAATACTCTGAAACGTTATTGGAATGAAAAGAATTTGCCGGCTTATGCAAGACTTTATTACTTTTTGAACTATGCTTGTAATGGTGTTGAAAAAAGATTACGTCCTACAAAAATGGATGAGAATATGATTATTCAACAATTTAATTGCAAAAAAAATCAAAAATAAACAAGGTGTGAAATGTTTTCAATATTTAACGGAAAAGGTAAAAATATGTGGGTTGTATATGCTTTATTGTCAGCATTTTTTGCTGCCTTAACTTCAATATTGGCAAAAATCGGAATTGAAAATGTTGACTCTAATTTAGGAACTGCAATTCGTACGGTTGTTATTTTGCTTATTACTTTCGGAATAGTTTTTGCTACCGGAACCGCTCACCAAATTCCTAATATAACGGCAAAAAGTTGGACTTTTTTGATTTTATCCGGATGTGCTACCGGACTGTCATGGTTGTTTTATTTCAAAGCTTTACAAATCGGTGATGCTTCAAAAGTTGTTCCTGTTGACAAATTCAGTGTTGTGATAACCATGGTTATGGCTTTTATCTTCTTAAAAGAGGCTGTTACTTGGAAGGTTATCGGAGGAGGGGCATTGATAACTCTCGGAACATTACTTATGATATGGTAAAAATATGGCAGATAAAACAAATGCAATGCGCAAGTTGGATAGTATGAAAATTCCTTATAAGGAATATTTGTATAATCATTCACTTAGCGGAACAGAAATTGCCGAGGAATTAGGAGAAAATCCTGAACAGGTATTTAAAACTTTGGTTACGGTTGCAAAATCCGGCAGTAACTATGTTTTTTTAGTTCCGGTTGCGGAAGAATTAGATTTGAAAAAAAGCGGCAGTTGCGGTTGGGGAAAAGTCAATAGAAATGGTTAAATCTAAAGAACTTTTAGGGTTAACCGGCTATGTTCACGGAGGTTGCTCTCCAATTGGTATGAAAAAATTTTTTAAGACAACAATACATCAATCGGCATCAAATTTTGAAACCATAATTTTTAGTGGTGGCAAGATAGGTTTTCAAATAGAATTAAGACCGGATGATTTGGCTAAAGTTATAAAATTCAGTTTAGCGGATATTATTAAATAATGTATTGCATAAATTATATAAAGCAATACAATGCTAATATGTTTTAACTTTTTTAGTGAGGATAAAATGGGAATAGAAATCGTTGCCATAGTTTTGCTGATACTCATTGTTGTGGCATTGGTAAATTCGGTCGTAATCGTTCGACAGGGATATGAATATACTGTTGAATTTTTAGGAAAATATACTCGTTCGCTTGAACCGGGATTTCATATTTTAGTTCCGATTTTGGAAAAAATAGGTGCAAAAATCAATCGTATGGAACAAGTTTTGGATGTTCCGTCTCAAGAAGTTATTACTCGTGATAATGCGATGGTAACGGTTGACGGTGTATTGTTCTTTCAAATTCAAAAAGCAGAAAATGCCGCTTATCAGGTAAGAGATTTGGATTTGGCTATTCTAAACCTTGTTATGACCAACATTCGTACGGTTATCGGCGGTATGGAAATTGACGAACTTCTGTCTCAACGTGATTCCATAAATCAGCGTTTGTTGTCGGTCGTAGATGATGCAACAATCCCTTGGGGGGTTAAAGTTACCCGTGTTGAAATCAAGGATATTACACCACCGCGTGATTTGATAGATGCGATGGCTCGTCAAATGAAGGCAGAGCGTGAAAAACGTGCCAACATTTTGGAAGCTGAAGGTGTTCGCCAATCAGAAATTTTGAAATCAGAAGGTGAAAAACAATCTCGTATTTTGCAGGCAGAAGGTGAAAGAGAAGCAGCTTTCCGTGCTGCAGAAGCTCGTGAACGTGCAGCAGAAGCCGAAGCAAATGCAACAAAAATGCTGTCTGATGCAATAGCTCAAGGTGATGCTAAAGCCCTAAATTATTTCTTAGGTGTTAAATATGTAGAAGCTTTGCAAGGTATCGTAACTTCTCCAAACCAAAAATTGTTAATGTTGCCGATGGATACACAAAATCTTATCGGTTCATTGGCCGGAATTGCAGAGATTGCCAAAGAAGTTATGGATAACAAAAAATAGGAGTTTGTTATGAATTATATTCATTGGCTTTCATTGGGATTAGGACTTGTATTGTTAGAGTTCTTTATTCCCGGAACTTATGTTATTTGGTTCGGTTTCGCCGCCTTAATAATGGTCGGAGTAGTGAGTTTTGTTACTCTTACCACTACGCAACAAGTGATAGTATTTTCGGTTATCGCTGCAATTTGTGCCATAATCGGGTTATATGTATATAAAAAGCTGATGAATTTGGCTAAAGTGGCTCCGGAAAGTAAAAATTTGAACAATCCTGCTGCACAATATATCGGTCGTCGTTTTAAGTTGGTTCAAGATGTTGTCGATGGTCGTTCAAAAGTGTCTATCGGTGATACCGTATGGCTGGTTGAGTGCGAAGATAATCTTAAATCCGGCGATGATGTAAAAATAACCGGTATAAAAGACGGAGTTATTTTAACCGCACAAAAACCTGAATAATTTTACATAGAAACCTAAAAAGCACGTTAGACAAAACGTGCTTTTTTTGTGCAAAAAACTTGACTTATTTTATAAAAATGTTATTCTGTAAGCCTAGAAACCTTATTAAAATACTATTATATGAAGAAAAAATCTCAGATTATTGCCATATTGGCAATTTTTGCGGTCATTATGACCCTTTGTTTCACTTGTGGCGGAAACGGTTCAAGAAGAAGTAAGAACGCGGCAGAGTACAACGTTGCTCGAGCAACCGAACTCAGTGAGGACATCTTTACCTTTATCGCTCTCATTGAAGGCGACAAAGGTCAGGGTAAACCATACCACTGCGGAGCTCGATGGACATCTTGGTATGGTGTTACTGTTAAGCCTAATGGTGACTATGTAACTAAGAAGGACATTGTCAGCAAGAAGGTAGGTAAAGAATGGTGTATTTACCATATTGAAAACCGCCTTGTACCGTTCTTCAAACACTTCGACAAACGCAAGTTGAGCGATGAACAGATTATCGGCTGTGCGTTATTTATGTACAATGTAGGCGGAGAAAACGTTACCGGTTACAGCCTTGATGGGCGATATGTTCAGGCTCCGAGCAAATTTTTGGAGGCTGTCAACGACGGAGAAAGCGATGAATATTGTGTTAATTGTATGACACGTTATCGTCGTTCTGCCGGAAAACGTGCTAACGGATTGCTCAAGAGACATTGGGTACAAGGAGCAGCTTATATGGGCATCTTAAATGCTGAGAACATTCTCGACCTTCGCCCTGAGCAGTTTTACAAGACCAAAAACTTCGGTAACTATTATTGGCTCAACAAAAAACGTCAAATGATAGAGAAGGGTGGTTTGTATCAGCTCCGATACGATGACATCACCATCAATGCCTTTTTCAATATGAATCAGGCAGGTAACGGACAAAAAAGCGTGAGAGATATTATCTAAATATTCTCTTGGATTTTTTTCGGCTTGGTAATTTAAATTACCAAGCTTTTTTTGTTGACATAAGTATATTTTTAGTTATAATTAAAAATGATAGAAATGTTGGAATACTTGATAAGAGTATTGTTTTTCATAGTAACAAAGGAGAGTTTAACGGCTCTCCTTTCCTTTTTGGGGTAACAATAGGAATATAAAAAAAGAGGACATAATGTCCTCTTTTTTTTGAAACTGGCGCGCTCCAGAGGATTCGAACCTCTGACCCACAGCTTAGAAGGCTGTTGCTCTATCCAGCTGAGCTAGGAGCGCAATCTCACGCATCGGCTATTTAATTCGCACATTTTTTGTTATATGTCAACAGTTTTTATAAAAGATTTTTACTCTTGAATAAAAAAATGAAAATAGTATCTTATTTTCAAGGAGAAAAATTATGGCACAATTCAAATCTAAAGTCATTATCGTCGGTTCCGGACCTGCCGGATATACTGCAGGAATCTATGCCGCAAGAGCAGGGTTAAATCCTTTATTGATATCCGGATTTCAAAAAGGCGGACAATTAACCATAACTACCGATGTTGAAAATTTCCCCGGTTTTCCGGAGCCGATATCAGGACCTCAGCTTATGGAGAGGATGTATCAACAAGCCGTATCTTTAGGTGTAAAAGTTATTGAGGACCATATAACGGAAGTCGATTTTACGATGCCTCCGTTTACATTGATATCCGAACTTCACTCTTATCAGGCTGATAGTGTTATAATCGCTACCGGAGCAACAGCTAAATGGCTCGGACTCCCGAATGAGGAAAAATATAGGGGATTCGGTGTATCAGGATGTGCAACTTGTGACGGATTTTTCTATCGCAATCGCCATGTTGCCGTTGTAGGGGGTGGAAATACAGCGGCAGAAGAGGCGCTTTATCTTTCCAATATCGCAGCTTCGGTAACTTTGATTCATCGACGTAACGAATTGCGAGCCGATAAAATTTTGCAAAATCGTTTATTTAACCATCCGAAAATTAATATAGAATGGGATAGTGTCGTAACCGATGTATTAGGAACTGATGAACCTAAATCTATGAACGGAGTGAAAATAAAAAACCTTAAAACCGATAATATCAGAGAATTAAAAGTTGACGGACTGTTTGTGGCAATCGGACATAAGCCCAATACCGAAATATTCAAATCGGTATTAGAGCTTGATAAAGATGGTTACATCGTTACCACACCGGGAAGTTGTCAAACTTCCGTTCAAGGTGTTTTTGCTGCCGGAGATGTTAAAGATTCCGTATATCGCCAAGCCATAACTGCGGCAGGCTCCGGTTGTCAGGCATTTTTAGAAGCCGAACGTTTTTTGCAACAATCTTCCTGATTTAGATTTTTAGGACAGACTGCATCATAATCGGAGTTTGTATTGTTAGGATAAGAGCATCCGCAATTATCATCTTCACTGCAATCACAACGATTTTGATAGTTGTTTATGATGTTTTTCTTTTCGTTATTTTCCATATTTTTCTCCTACAAAATAAAAATGTCGGAAGCTTTTATCTTCCGACATTATATGTATTCATTATGAATAAAATTTTTAGTATGAAATTTCTAAAATTTCAAAAGATTTTTTGCCGCCCGGAGCAGTATATTCGGCTGTATCTCCGACTTCTTTACCGATTAAGGCTCTTGCCAAAGGAGAAGAAACCGAAATCTTATTTTTGTTAATATCAGCTTCATAATCGCCTACAATTTGATATTTGCTTTCTTTGTCGGTATCTTCGTCAACAACCAACACTTTTGCACCAAAACGAATTACATCGCCTTTGTTTGCAGATGTATCAATAACTTGAGCACGGCTGATAACTACTTCTAATTCTTGTATGCGTCCTTCGATAAAGCTTTGTTTTTCTTTTGCAGCTGAGTATTCTGCATTTTCAGACAAATCTCCTTGAGCGCGAGCTTCGGAAATTGCTGCAATAATGTTGGGACGTTCAACGCCTTTAAGATTCTTCAATTCTTGTTCAAGAGCAAGAAAACCCTCTTTAGTTAAAGGGAACTTATCCATTTTCATCACCTCATCGATTTAAATTAAAAAAAATCTGACTGGAAAAGAACACTTTTCACAGCCAAGTTAAATTAGATTATGTAAACTATATAACAAGTATGAAAACTTTTTGCAAGATAAATATTCTGTTAAATAATTATTTTTTTGCTTTTCATAAGCAAACTGTATTGTTATAGTTATGATGTTTACAATATATATTGGAGATTAACAAATGAAAAAACTCTATTTATTATCAGTTGCTTGTGCTGCATTATTAGCTGCTAACAATGCTCAAGCTATTGACAGCACCGGTTGCGGTCTCGGTTCTATGGCTTGGCGTGGTCAAAGCGGTATGGCTCCGCAAATTTTGGCTGTTACCACTAACGGTATCTTCGGTAACCAAACTTTCGGTATTACTTTCGGTACTTCAGGTTGTGATCCTAACGGTCGTGTTAGCGGCGGTACACAAAAAATGGTTTTCAACTTCATTGAAAACAATATGGAACAATATGCTCTCGACGCTTCTCGCGGTGAGGGTGAAACTCTTGATACTTTAGCAGGTATCTTGAATATGGATAAAAACGAATTTGCTAAAAAATCACAACAACATTTTGCTGCAATTTTCCCGGACAGCAATGTTGATGCAATTTATGTAACACAACAAATTTTTGCTATGCTCAAAGCATAATTAATTGTTGAGTTTACGGCTCTTGCCAATAACAAGAGCCGTTTTTTTATATGATGATTAGACTTATTTTTTTCATATTTTGTTTTTTGTGGTTGGTTTCGCCGGTTTCAGCAGTTGAAAATACGGCAAATTCTCCTCAATGGTTGTCGCTCGTTCATTATCGTCCTAAGTTTTTCGGAGGATATGAATCAAGTATTGATAGTGATAGTTTTTTTCTGGCAGAAGATGGTAAAACAAATCCCGAAAGTGAGCTTCAAGCAACAATAAAATTGTTTGAAGAAAAACAAGACATGAAAAAAATGTGTCTTTTTCCGGCAAGACATATTTTTCTTAAAAACAACAGCTTGGTAGAGCAAGTTAATCTAAAATGTGATGAGTTTGAACAATTCAAAAAAGACTTGCAACCATCCGGAGTTACCTTACTTTTTACCGATGCTTATATGAACAATCCGTCGTCTCTTTTCGGACATACATTATTGCGAATTGATACATCCAGACAAGGAACGCAACTGTTGGCACATGGTGCAAATTATGGTGCTTTTACAGCCGGGAAAGAAAATAGTGTGTTGTTTGCTATTTATGGATTAACCGGCGGATATTACGGTGGCTGGACCGTAAAACCGTATTATGACATAATCAATACCTATAATAATATTGAAAACCGTGATATTTGGGAGTTGAGTTTAAATTTTTCTCCGCAAGAGTTGGATATGTTTGTAGCTCATTTGTGGGAAATAGGGCAAACACAAACTCGTTATTATTTCTTTACCCAAAATTGTTCTTATATGATTATGGAAATGCTTGATGCAGTTCGTCCGTCATTGCAACTTGCCGATAAATTTCCGGTTCAGACAATTCCGGTAGATACCATAAAGGCCGTATATAACAGCGATAACTTGGTAAAAGATATAAACTATCGCCCGTCACGACAATCTAAAATCGTGCATAGAGTAAAGCAGATGAATAAAGAGCAGGAGAAGGCATTTATTGCAGCGGTAAAAGATAATGATTATAGCTTGAATAATATTCCTGACGAGCAAAAAGCCGATGTTTTGGAAACTGCTTATCAATATGTGCAATATCAATTTGTGAAAAAAGAATTTGAAATTACCGAATATCGTAAACGCAGTTTTAAAGGGTTGATGGCTCGCAATAAATTACAAAATCAAAAGGCTCAAATGAGTGAAAATCCTACAGGAAAATCACCATTAAAATCTCACGAAGCGATGAGAACAACCATCGGAACAGGTAAACGCAATGGAGAAGCTTTTCAAGAAATATCATTTCGTCCGGCATATCACTCTTTAACTGATAATGATTATGGCCTTTTAACCGGAGCGGAAATAAATTTTCTTAACTCTCGTTGGCGACATTATGACAAATCGCACAAAACTGTTTTAAGCGAATTTAATATATTGGGAATTAAATCATTATCTCCGATTAATCAAATGTTTACACCGACTTCTTTTGGCATAAATTGGGATGTTTGGCGAGTATTAAATCCGGAAAACGACAAAGAGGGATATGCAACAAGAATAAAAGTAAATGGTGGTGGCACTATCGAACTCACCGATTTTTTGTGGTTTTACATAAATAGTGGAGTAGAGGGAGCTTATGGCGGATTTTTACCTCACAATCAATATGCCGGTATAGAATTTACAGCCGGAAGCTATATTCATTTTCAATATTTCAAGCTTTTGGCAGAAGCTAAACAGATGTATGCAACAAATTGGTTAGGCAATAAAACAACATATTCTGTTGAAGCTAATATTCCTCTTTCTACAAATTGGGGACTTGCCGCAGAATATCGTTACGAAGACTATAAAAACGGTAATGATTTAGAAGAACTTATGGCTTCCGTCCGTTATTATTTTTAACATAAGTATCCGTCTTTTCCTTGTTGAGCAAAAGATTGTCTTGCTCCTTGCGTGAATTGTTTTTTGTCAACATAAATAACTTTTCCGCAACAAGGGTGGAAGTCTCTGTTATCATAGACGAGCCATAGAACATTTGTGCCTTTCAAATCGTCTTGAGGCATATCACTTCCCCATGCATATCCATCCGTAAATACTATTTTGTTTACTTTTTTACTTTTTGAAAAGGCTCGTACCGCTTTATCTAAATTTGTACCGCCGCCACCGGGAACTTTGAACTCATCAATATCTTTATCTTTTTTGATTTCTGCAAAATCATATATTCTATCATCAAAACAACCGACTTTGAGTTTAGAACTTTTCAAAATAGGTTTAAGCTGTCGTAAAAATTCTTTGATCATTTTTTCATTAACAGAACCGCTGACATCAAGCATAACTTCTGTTTCTGCCATTTCATCAGTTTCCACTTCTTCTAACCTAGCAGCATAATCATTTTCCGCTGAAGCTCGACGATATGACCATCGCATTTCTTCTTTTTCTATTGAATTTTTTAATACTCTTTTCCAATTAACAACTTCTTCTCCTCTGCAAATTTCCCCCACATCACCAAATGATTGTCCCTGTATTGAAGCTTGAGCTTCAGCTTTGCTTTTTTCAAGCATTTGTCTTGCTCGTTTAATTTGTTGAGCACGTTCTTCTTTGTTATCGGCGACAAAGCCTTTCTCGAAAGTATCATCGTTGTTACCTTCGCTTCTTTCTCCTGTGCCGCTTTGGACGTTTTCTGCAGCTTGTTGTTTTTCTGCCTCTTCTACGGCTTGTTTCCAAATTTGGTGGTCTGCGTGTCCGACATCTTCGTTTTCATCATCTAAAACATCATAAATATCTTCGTCAAATTCATCGCTATCTTCTTCATTATCAGAAGTATCATCATTTTCTTCGACGGAATTTTCATCATCGGAGTTTCCTTCCTCGGAATCTCCGTTATCGCGTTGTTCTTGTTCGTCGGTATTTTCTGTTTGTTCATTATCAGCTTGATTGTTGTCTTCGTTGTTCTCTATTTGCTGATTATTATCTTCTTGACTTTGAGGATTTTCTTCCTGTTCTTGATTGTCTCTCTGTTGTTCGGGATTATCTTGCGAAGTTGTCGAATTGCTTTTTTCTTGTTTCCTTTTTTCCTCTTCTTCCTTTTGCTTCCTTTTTTCTTCTCTTTTCTTTAAGAGTTTTTCATACATTTCTTCTGCTGATTTATTAAGTGCTTCTTCTATGTTTACACCGCCTTTTACAAGAGGAAGACCTTCTTCTTTCAATATCTGATTAATCACGGAATCTGTTGCAATATTCCATAACTTATGGTGTCTTCCTTTGCTTCGCATAATGTGATTGAAAGCTACATGCATAACTTCATGAGCATAAACAAAAACTTTTTCTTCATCAGAAAGTTTAGCAAAAAACTTAGGAGAGTAATGTATACTCTTACCATCTGTATAAGCCGTTTTTATCGTGCTGTCAGGATAGGTTTCCAATGATGCCATAGTCACACCGAGAAGAGGGAATTTTCGTAATACTTTTCCCCTGATATATCTGATATCTTCTTCTTGTGCCTTTGCATCGTACTCTGTCATTATTTAACTTCCCATAACAGTGATAGTGATTTTATTTGTTTAGAAACTTTTTCTTTATCTTTTACCGGAATAACAATTTGCACATAATCAGGAAGCTTAAATGTTCCCGAACGACGATCTTTCAGTAAATGAATAAACTTGTCTTGTTCTTCAGCTTCAATATTGTCAAGTCCGTTAATCACAAGAAAAAGATGTTTATTGCTGTTTCGTAACATTATCTTTTTCTGCCACATACTTTCAATATGCAAATCGCGTTCATTAATGTTGGCGTTAATTGTAACAGTATTTTCAAAAGTTATATTTTCATCAGATACAATTATAAGAGGATTTTCTGCATTATTAGACAAAACTTTGCTTAATTTGTTTTTAGCTTCTTCGTTCATCTTATCTTCCTCCTCCGTTCAGTAAATCTTTTTTCATCTTCATTTCAGCAAAGTATAAGGCTCTGTCATCATCTTTTCCTACCCATGCTTCATCAAAAGTAGCTGCTATTTCTTTGCCTAAATTATCTTCGACAAAATTATGAACTTTTTCAAAATCTCTTTCTCCGACATAACGGAAACTCATAGCTAATGATAATTTTTCATCAAATTTTTCGGGGATGTCAGAACGATCATAAGCACCTTCTAAAACCTCTTCTAATGTAAGAGGAGGGTATTCCGCATAATGCATAAAACTTGCGGCTAGTTCCGGTCCCATTTTGGCTACTAATAGCTCTTCTCTAATTTCTCCTTCATTGTTATATATAATATCGGAAATCTGTTCCCAACCACGAGGATCAATAGCATATTCTTTAGGCTTGTCTGCATCATAATCTGTATAGAATACATCTTTTCCATGGGTTGCAACGAAAGAGGAAACAATAGGGTGAATTTTTAATCTTTCTGGATGTTTTGTGTTTTTTTCGCTTCCCCATTCTAACCATTCAGGAATATCGGTTTTCAAATAAATATGTCCGTACATACGACGAAATAATGGTTCCGCTGTTGTATAAGCCGCATTTGATTCGTCCATGTTGTTGCCAGCTAAAACTACAACAATATTTGGGGGTAAATGTCCTGCATTTGGAGTAATTGTTTTGTTTAAACAAATGTGGAAAATCAAAGACTGTGTTCCTTCATTGACATTAGTAACTTCATCAATAAATAGGACGTGAGGTTTTTCAGGCTCTTCTTTACATTTATTACAAAGAGCTACATACCAAGCGGGAGGGCACCAAATACCACCTTGCTCTTTTCCTTCTTCAAATGGAGACCATGAGGGGTCTGTCCATTCATTTCCTTGTATGGGTTTCATTTTAGCAACTTCACCACTTGGAAAAACTACTTTTCCAATAACATCTTCCGTCAAAATTCCTTTTGCTAAAGGGATAGAGATTAAATCAGGATCAAGTTCCATAACACGACGGGTTTTTCCAACACCTGATGGCCCATGCAACATAAAAGACATACCATGTTCAACGTAAAAACCAATTTGTTCTTTTACTTTCATCTTTTTTTTATTTATGGTTATTCCGTACTTTCCTTGACGTCTGGCTCTTTTTTCTTCCGGAGAAAGTTGGCTTTGTTGTTCTTGTTGTTTAGAAGTATCATGTTGAAAGATTTCTTTTGAAAAATATTCGCTCAGGTATTTATCCGCATCTTTGGGACGGATACCTGATATTAAAGCAGCATCAGGCACCAATATACCATTTTTTCTGTCAACTTGCCATCTTATCGGAGATACCTCAACCCACATAGGATCTCCTTCTTTTATCATATTTATTGTCGATTTATTGTATGATCCAATACAACTTTTAGATTTTATTCTGATATACCTCTTGCCATCCATTTCAAATTCGTTGTGTTTTTGGGCTCTAAAGCCATCAGTTTCACTAACTCCACCATCTAAAGTGTATGATTTCCCGGTTGGAGTTAGTGCTTTTTGACTATATGCTGCTTCCAGTTTTTGTTGAATATCTTCATTAGCTATATTTTGAGGAAAACTACCTAATTCTACTATTTCTATTCCTTGTTCGTTTAAGGTTGTTTTTGACAAGTCAATACTTTTGTCTATATCCATAATCGGTAGTATGCTCGATGATCTTGAATTGATCTCAACAGGTTGGAAGCCACTTCCTGTTGCTTCGTAGAAACGACCTGAAGCACTATGTTTATATAATGGCAAATCTTCTCCGTCTGAAAGTAATGCGGCAAAGTTAGTAGCGGGATTAGTTTTATGAAGTAATTCGGATTTCTGATATTCATCGAAGAAAGTAGGTAGTCTTATCATGGTTGAGCCTTTTCTATAAAAATTATCATAATACAACTATAACTCTTTTTGTTTATTTTGTCAATTTGAAATTGGTGTTTTTTTGTAGAGTTTTTTTGTCAAAAAACTTGACTTATCTATGAACTATGATACAATATAGGTACTTTTTTATTATTTTATTTATTATTATGATTCCTGCCTGAGTGCTCGAGGATGTTTTCCCACTATCTTCATTTCTATAAATCGTGATTATGACTATTTTATTACTTATAATTCGATTTTATGGAGATACTGGTGAAAAATAATGTCTTCCTGTTTTCTCTGTCGCCGCTAACCTGTAGGAGAGTGAAGTTGTTAGGCCTTATAGCATTTTGCTTATCGTCTGACAACGTTGCTGCGGTTGATTTTTTTATGGATTCCATTTTCTCCGGTTAGGGAAGGTGGAAAGCTCTCCGAATTGGAGAGAAATCCCATCTGTGATGGGGTTGTATCATCTGAGAGTAGTAATTTATAACTGCTATGTTATAAATTACATAACTCAATAGATGATTGTATTAACCAATGATGATTATGGATTTTTAATTCATAATTTTAGTTGGTTAGCAGAATCTTTTCAAGAAAATATTACTAAAGGAGACATGGTGTCGCTATTAGAAATGTTTTCTAAGGAAAAGATTGCTGTAAAGGTCGGATTACTGACCTTATTAAAGACCTTTTCCTGTAAGAAGAGGTCTTTTTTTTGTTAGCAAAATATTAATAGCTTTATATTATCTTTGACTAAATACTTTAATTGTGTTTAGTATTAACATTATTCATTAATGTAGGGGTAATTATGAAAAAATCAACTTTATTTGCTTGCGGTTTAGGGGTGGCATTAATGTCATCAACCCCATTGTCTGCAATGGAAAGAAGTGTTTCTGACGAATTGGTCAGGCGCTTATATGAAAATGCCAGACGCAATAATGTGCAAGCTATTTATAATATGGAAGCGAACGGTGTGTCTATAGATACCGTTGATTCGTACGGAAATACAGCACTCTGTGTGGCCGCTATCAGAGGAGATCATGCCGCTTACGGTTTGTTAGAAAAACTGGGTGCAAATCCTAATCATGAATGCGGAGGCACGTTGAAAAAAGAAAAAGAACTTACCGAAAACGGCGGTTGGGATCTGAAAAGTAAATATACTGTTGGCGGTATCATTGTTGTCGGAGGTGCTATTGCTGCTTTGTCATCAGGTGGCGGCGGAGGAGCTGCCGATGACGGCAATGATGCAGGAGATGGGACTGATGACGGAACCGGTGGTGATGCTGGCGGAGACGCTGGAGGTGATACCGGAGGTGATGCTGGAGGAGACACTGGAGGTGATACCGGAGGTGATACTGGCGGAGACACTGGAGGTGTTGAAGACACTGATGGTGATGGTTTTCCTGATAAACCAGGCGGTAATTCCGGTGGAAATACAGGTGGTGTTGTTGGCGGAGACACTGGAGGTGATGCTGGCGGAGACACTGGAGGTGATACTGGCGGAGACACTGGAGGTGATGCTGGCGGAGACACTGGAGGTGATGAAGACACTGATGGTGATGGTTTTCCTGATAAGCCAGGTGGTGATTCCGGTGGAAATACAGGAAGAGAAGAACCCGCCTCAATCGCTCAAGCATATTCAGGATTTTATGTTGGAGATAGCACAAACTCTACCAAAATTCGTTTATCAAATTCCTCCATTACGGTACCAGCGGTATTCAAGGAGGCATTGGTTTCCAACATGCCGAAGAGTTTGACCGCATTTGATAAATATAATCGTCCGTTTGCGGTAAATTTTGCTTCATTGGTACGCACAACTCACAGTGGAGAAAA
>JAZRCM010000001.1:0-1775 GCA_045659785.1 Alphaproteobacteria bacterium | reverse complement strand
TATCGTTATTATGACCTACACACCAATGAACTTTGGTTCCCGTTCGGACATGGCCTTTCGTATACAAAATTTAATTTTAGCGATTTTTCCATTACAAAGACCGAAAACGGCTTCTCCGTAGAATGTAAGGTTAAAAACATTGGCGATACTGCGGGTAAAGAAGTTGTTCAAGTGTATTTTTCCGACCGTATCGCTACTGTTTCACGTCCTTTGAAAGAGCTCGTTGCATTCAAAAAGACAAAACTGCTTGAGCCTGATGAAGAAGTGACAGTTAAGTTCGATATAGCCAACGAAGATTTGGCATATTATAACACCATGTTAGACAAATGGGTAGTGGAACCCGGTGCTTATGATATTTTGGTTGGTGCTTCGTCGCAAGATATCCGCTTAAATGGTGAGTATATTTATGATTCTGAATGTGAATATACTATATCATATAATGCTGAACAAATTATGGGTTAATCAATAAGATTTAAAAAGGTGCTTATAAATGAAAAATAAGAAATTATTAGTATCTTTTGAAAAATCTTTAGGAGGTTTTTATGTTGGATAAGGTTGTTTGTCACAAAGGCGGTGCCGATAAGGAAGCAGAGTCAATGCGTCAAAAAATCTTAAATGCAGTTAATGAGTTGCCAAAAGCATTCGGTAAAACTTATTATGTGTCTGAAAGCGGTGATGATTCAAACGATGGATTGTCACCCGAAACCGCAATCAAGACCTATAAACATATTGCAAATTTACCACTCAAGGCAGGGGATGAAGTATTACTTAAAAGGGGTGATACTTTCCGTATTGCTGAAAGACTTTGGGTTATAGATGGTGTTAATTACGGGGCTTACGGCGAAGGTGATAAACCATTTGTTTTGGGTTCTTTAAGAGACTATGCTGACCCTAAAATTTGGAAACAAAGCACCGAAAATCCTAATATTTGGCAAACGGAAATTCATGGTGAAGACAGAGCATCGCTCACTACTTTTAATAACGATACTTATGTTGGTGTTTGGAAGTATAAAATTGAAGATTTAGAAAAAGACGGTGATTTTGCTCACGATGAGCAAAGTGGAATATATAGTTTATATTTCAGTAATGGTAATCCCGGAGAATACTTCAATAATATTGAAATTGCTACGACTATATCCGCAGTACGCACCGCAAAAACGGCAGGTCACCGCAATAATCATGTTGATAATATTTATTTCAAATATTTCACTTTTGGAGCATTTTTAGCTGCCGAAGCTGATAATTTTAAAATAACAAACTGTGTTTGTGGATGGCAAGGCGGTAAAATTTATGATGCTAACCATGTCGGAGGTGTAAAACAATACGGAAATGCAATACAGTTTTGGTGGCAATGTCGTGATATTTGGGTAAATAATTGTTGGATATATCAAATTTTTGATGCCGCAATTACGTTCCAAGGTGCCGGCCCCGGACCAACATGGTTCACTAATATCAATTTTGATTATAACCTAATTGAATATTGTTCAATGAACATAGAGTATTGGGCAGGTACCTACAAAAAGGTTGAACCTAATGTTGATGCGCATATTGACGGTATTTCATATAAAGGTAATATTATTCGTTTTGGTGGTTACGGTTGGGCAGGTATTCAGCGTTGGGATAAGCATTGTCAGGCGCTATTTCTTAGTTGGAATCATGTTCATAATGATTTAAGTAACTTTGTTATTACTGAAAATATTCTTGATTGTGCCGATTGCTATTTTGTTTGGATGAAGGGTCCTGAAACTCATAAAGGTATGTCTGCTTACGGTAAT